>NZ_JBHVVJ010000011.1:13932-175297 GCF_042883665.1 Arthrobacter sp. NPDC058192
ATGTTTACGCCGGACCGCTTCCACTGGTACGCCAGGCCCACCGGCGCCGGACCCCACGTGCCGGGAACCGCCGTCAGCTTCTGCCCGCTCACGGTACGGCCCGTGACCGTCGGAACCGGCGCAGCGGTCAACGCCAGCGGTGCCGTGACGGCCTTGGTGGCCGCACTGGTCTTCGCCGCCGTCGCGTACCCGGTTTTGGACCCTGTCACCGTGACCGTGATCGTCTTGCCGACATCACCGGAGGTCAGGACATACGTCGCGGCGGTCGCCCCGGAGATGTTTACGCCGGACCGCTTCCACTGGTACGCCAGGCCCACCGGCGCCGGACCCCACGTGCCGGGAACCGCCGTCAGCTTCTGCCCGCTCACGGTCGTACCCGTCACCGTCGGAACCGGCGCAGCCGTCAACGCCAGCGGCGCCGTGACGGCCTTGGTGGCCGCACTGGTCTTCGCCGCCGTCGCGTACCCGGTCTTGGACCCGGTCACCGTCACCGTGATCGTCTTGCCGACATCACCGGAGGTCAGGACATACGTCGCGGCGGTCGCCCCGGAGATGTTTACGCCGGACCGCTTCCACTGGTATGCCAGGCCCACTGGTGCCGGACCCCACGTGCCGGGAACCGCCGTCAGCTTCTGCCCGCTCACGGTCGTACCCGTGACCGTCGGAACCGGCGCGGCCGTCAACGCCAGCGGCGAGGTGCCGAAGGACAGCGCGCCCATGTCCGTGGTTTTACCGACAGCCACCGCGACCGCCGTTGCGCCGGCCTCGGTGGCTACGTTTCCGGAGTAGACCTTCGACCCGTCCGCGCCGGACCTCGCGGTGACAATGTATTTCCCGGTGCTGAGGCCCGGGATGCTGAACTTTCCATTAGCGTCGGTGGATCCTATGCGGGTGATAAGGCTTCCATCCCGGGTGTACGCCTGCACTCCGGTGTAGGGCAGGGGCTTTCCGGCCTTGTCTGCAAGTGTCCCGGTGATCCGGCCGCCCGTGACGAGGGTGGCGTTGATGTTCGATACCGATGCGTTTGCGCCGACGGTCACGAACTGGGCTGCACTTGACCCTGCGGATTCGGGCTTGTTGTTGTAGAACTGTGCCTCCCCGAGAGAGGAGCCGCTGGCACGGTTGAATGCCACTTTGTAGGATCCCGCCGCCAGACCGTTGATGCTGTAGGTTCCAGCAGCGTCGGCGTAGCCGTTCTTGACGACGGTTCCCGCGGAGTTCAGGATACTGACGGGGGTGCCCGTGGCGCCTCCGCCCGCGATCTTGCCACTGACGGTGGAGCCCTTGATCAGGACAGGGTTGACGCCTGTCAGGGCCTGCCCCGCCGCCACCGTCAGGATACGGGCAGTCGTGAAGGAGGCCGCCTTGTCATACCACTGGTCGGCCGCGCCCGTATTGTAGTTGGAAATGAACAACTTGTAGGATCCGGCAGCCAACCCAGCTACCTGGTAGCTGCCGTCTGGATTCACGTTCCCCTGGGCCACCATCGACGTCGAGGAGCCCGCCGCGTAGACCTGTACGGTCGTCGCCGTCACGGCACCGCCCTTCATTGGTGCCTTACTGAGTTCGACGCCGGGTGGGGCGGTGACTTTTCCACTGATGGTCGCGCCCTTCAGCAGGGTGGCATTGATGCCAGCCAGGTCCTGGCCCGCAGTCACGGTCACCGAGGTGGCGGTGTCCGAGGAGGATGCGTTCTTGTACCACTGGTCGGTGGCTCCGCCGGAGCCTGCTCTGAAGGCCAGCTTGTAGGATCCCGCCGGAAGGCCGATGATCTTGTAGCTGCCGTCCAGGCCAACCGAGCCGTAATAGCTTGGGTTCTGGTCTTGGGAGACTGCCGGAGAAGCCAGAACGAACATGCCGCTAGGACTGACGCCTGCCGGGGCGGTGACTTTTCCGCTGATCGTCGCGCCCTTGGCCAGGGTGACGTTCACGCCGGTGAGGTCCTGGCCGTTCGTCACAGTCACAGGACGGGCCTTGTAGGGCGAGTCTGCGTTCTGGTACCACTGTTCAACCGCGCCCGTGTTCCAGGCGGAGAACTGGAGCCGATAGGATCCCGCCGGCAGGCCGACGATCTTGTAGCTGCCGTCCGGTGCCGCATTCACGTACTGGTTCACGCGTGTCATTGAGGAGGCCAACCAGGTCGAGACCTGGATGGTGGAAACCGTGACGCCTGCCGGGACGGTGACTTTCCCGCTGATCGTGGCGCCTTTCACCAATGTGGCGTTAACCCCTGTTAGGTCCTGGCCCGTAGCTACGGTGACGGCCGTGGCCGCATCGAAGGAGGCGGCATTTTTGTACCACTGGTCCAGGGCGCCGGTGTTCCAGCCGGAGAACTGGAGCTTGTACGGTCCTGCCCGCAGCCCCGTGATCTTGTAGCTGCCGTCCGGAGCGAAGGTTGCCGTCCGTGTCTCTCGGCTGCCTTCTTGAGCCGCCGGAGAGGCGCCGACGTAGGCGTTCGAAAGGTCAACCCCCACCGGGGCGGTGACTTTTCCACTGATGGTGGCGCCCTTCACGAGGGTGCTGTTGATGCCGGTGAGGTTCTGACCGGCGGTGAGGGAGACTGCGGTGGCCGTCTCAAAGGAGGCCCCCTTCGGGTACCACTGGTCAAAGGTGCCAGAGTTCCAGCCGGAGAACCCGACCTTGTAGGACCCTGCCGGCAGGCCGATGATCTTGTAGCTGCCGTCCGGCGCCACCGTGGAAGATCGTCCCACCTGGTTTTGTGAGGCCGCCAAAGAGGCGCTGACTGAAACGTTGGAGAGGGTGACGCCTGCCGGTGCGGTGACTTTGCCGCTGATCGTTGCGGCCTTGACCAAAGTGGCGTTGATGCCGGTGATGGCCTGTCCGGTCGTGACGGTCACGGCCGTGGCCGTGTCAAAGGAGTCTGCGTTTTTGTACCACTGGTCCAGGGTGCCAGAATTCCAGCCCGTGAACTGGAGTTTGTAGGATCCCGCCGCCAGGCCCGTGATTTTATAGCTGCCATCCGCTGCCACGCTGGACATTCCCGCCTCGCGCCGCAAGGCCGTCGACGTGGCAACCACAGATAGGCTGGATGAACTTGCGCCGGCCGGAATTGTGACCTTTCCGCCGACCGTGGCGCCCTTGACCAGCGTGGCGTTGATGCCGGCGAGGGCCTGTCCGGCGGTGACGGTCACAGCAGTGGCGGTGTCATAGGAGGCTGCGTTTTTGTACCACTGCTCCTGGGCGCCGGTATTCAAGCCGGAGAACCGGAGCTTGTAGGATCCCGCGGGGAGGCCGTCGATTTTGTAGCTGCCATCGGCTCCGACGCTGGACTGGCCCACCTGGCTTTCAAACGCCGTCGTCAGGGCGTAAACATATGTGCCGTCGACTTTAACTCCGGCGGGAGCAGTTACCGTCCCCTGAATGGAAGCCGTGGCCGTATCGGCCGCGGTGGCTGGGACAGTACCCAGCATCAAAAGTATCGCCAGCACTGCGCTGATAAAGGCAGGCAGGCGGAATCTACTCGTCGTTGCGAGCATGTATTTCCCCCAAGTTCATGCGCCAGCAAAAGCGGCGCAACCAAAGTCTGCTGAACCAGACTTTGGAAATACTAACTCGGGATCTGAGAATTAACTATCCGTTGCTACGGTGCAACGGCCAGCAGGCAGTAAAAGTCTTATGAGCTGATTTCTGGTGCCCGCTTGCAGGGTGAATAAAGCGCCCACCAAAAACCGTTGGCTCCCGGACGACATCGGCATGCGCCGCAAATTCGACTGAGTCTAAAAAGGTTCATGGGCGGCCTGATGACCGTTGCCGGGAACGTTGTAACCGACGGCGGAGTCGGCGTCGGTCGCCCATCCACTGCGGGCCGCCCGGAGCGTGCACCGACCGCCTAAAGGCAGACCGCCTGTACCGTTCCCAGCCGCGGGCATATCCTGCAGGAAGACCGTCCCTGACCGACAGCACCGGGAGAAGACCCATGGAAATGCCGAAAGCGTCCGACGCCGACAAGGAGCACTTCCGCTCCGTGCTGCCCGACCACCCCGAGGTGGTCATCAAACCGATGTTCGGGAACCTCGGGGCGTTCGTGAACGGCAACATGTTCGCGGGCCTCTTCGGCCCCACCATCGGCGTCAAGCTGGCCGAGTCGGACAAAGAGGAACTTGAAAGCACCGAGCGGACTGTGCCGTTCGGCCCCGCCGAGCGGCCCATGGGCGGCTACACCGGACTGCCGGAGATCTGGAACGCCGAGGGCGACGGCGACGAGGCACGGGAAAAGGCCTGGGTGGAGAAGGCGTTCGAGCACGTGGCCGGGCTCCCCCCGAAGGCGCCCAAAGCCGCTAAGCCTCCGAAGGCGAACGCCGCGAAGCAGTAGCCATGCCCTCCCCCGTCGAAGGACCGGACAACGTGGTCGACACCATGGTGATCGGCGCGGGGCAGGCCGGGCTGGCCACGAGCTACTGGCTGAGCCGGGCCGGCGTCGAACATCTCCTGCTGGAGCAGCGGCCGGAACTGGGCGGCGCGTGGCAGGACCGGTGGGACTCGTTCTACCTGAACACGCCCAACTTTGCGTTCCTGCTGCCGGGACAGACATACGACGGTCCGGAGCCTGACGCGTTCCTGCACCGCGATGCGGTGATCGAGCTGTTCCGCGACTACGCCGATCGGATCGCGGCACCAGTGCAGTTGGGCACCGAGGTGACGCGGGTTGCCCGGGCGGACAGCGCCGCGGACCTCGCCGGGGCAAAAGGCGGCTTTGCCGTCCAAACCAGCCAGGGAGAGTGGCTGGCACGGAACGCCGTCCTCGCGAACGGCGCCTACCAGCGGCCGCGGATTCCGGCGTCGGCCGCCAAACTCCCCCGGCACATCCGCCAGCTGCACAGCCATGACTACCGCAACCCCGCGCAACTGCCCGACGGAGCGGTGCTGGTGGTGGGCACCGGGCAGTCCGGCGGGCAGATCACCGAGGACCTGCTCGCCGCCGGCCGGCAGGTGCACCTGTCCATGTCGGCCTGCCCCGAGGCGCCGCGGCGCTACCGCGGCCAGGACACGTTCTACTGGCTCCTGCAGGTCAACCTGCACGGGCCTGGCTACGGCATCAACGGCCTGCAGCGGGAGCAACTCCCCTCCCCCGCCGCGCGCTTCCTGTGCAATCCGCTGATCTCCGGCAACGACGGCGGCCACAGCATCCACCTGCGCGAACTGGGCCGCCGCGGCGTCCGGCTGCACGGCCACTTCGAGGGAACGGACGACGGCGCACTCGTCTTTAGCGACGACCTCCCCGAACGGCTGGCGCTGGTGGAGTCGGCGTTCGGCCAGCGGATGAAGCCGATGCTTGACACCTACATCGCCGCGGCCGGCATCGACGCGCCCGCCGCGGAGGCTGCGACCGCCGACGGCTGGCTGCCGGCCGAGTCAGGAGCCCGCCTCAATCTCGACGCCGAGGGCGTCACTTCCGTCATCTGGGCCACCGGCTACGGCCTGGACTTCAGTTTCCTGGAAATCCCCGTGCTCGACGCGTGGAACTACCCCCGCCACACCCGCGGCGTCACCGAAGTCCCCGGTCTCTACACCGTGGGGCTGCCGTGGCTCACCCGGCACGCGTCGTCAACGGTGGCGCTGGTCGGGGCGGACGCGGAGTACGTGGCAGGGCACATCGCCGCCCGGTGAGTTGCGGCGGTCGGCGGCGGGCGCCGCGATTCCGCGTGCCCGGGTTCAGGCGTCCGGTTCGGATGCTCCCTCAGCCGCCGGTTCATCCAGGGGAACGTAATCTCCGTGGCGGTGGACGATCTTCCATTCACCGTTTTCGCGGCGGTACACATGGGTAACGCGGAGCTTGGTGGAATGGGGCGGGCCTCCGTCCACGGACAGGTCTACGCGTTCAAAGCCCACCGTGTAGGCGAGGTCCCCGCTGGCTCCAGCCGCGAGGAGTTCAAAGCTGTAGGAGGTACAGTCGGAGAAGCGGGAGGCGAGCCAGCGGAACGTCCGGCTGAGCTTGTCCCACCCCGCCTCGGACATGCCCATCGCGCCAAGCAGCGTGACGGGTTCGTTGCGGGACCACAGCGCCATCCGAGGCTCAACGTCACCGTTGTGGATCGCGGTCTCGGCTGCTATCTGCCGGTCCAGCATGTCGGTCAGGAAATCCTCGAGTTCGCCCATGTCCGTCTCCTCCGCCGCCATCGAGGCGCAGCCTCGAGCAATACAGGGTTTGCGGTCACACTGGCAGTTCCCCGGTACGGCGTCAACGGTGGGGTGGCCTCAGGCCGCCCGAGTCGGGAGCCGCGCATTAGGTTATTGACCCCCGTTTGGGGCCGGAGTACTTTACGAATAGCCGTGCTGTAACCCGTTGAGGCGAGGGGCGAACCTCGTTTCTGAATCACGCCAAGGCAAACCGCGCGACGATGCTGCGTTGCCAAGGTGCATCCGGTCTCCGCCGCTGTGGAAGCCTGCGGCATAGGCTTTTGCCCGCCAAGATGCTGGGCCCCATCGGCTGCTTAACCAATCGGCCGGCACGACCCCAGCGGCCGCGCCCAGTTGCCCGGGCATGCCCGCCTGGGTGAATCGGAGTACACGGTGGACAACAGCTCTTTCCAGGCCCTCCAGGAGAAAGTGCGGGGCCAAGTCATCACGAGCGATCAGGCGGACTACGACACCGCGCGGGCCGTCTTCAACGGAATGATCGACAAACGCCCCGCAGCCATTCTGCGTGTGTCGCAAGTCGCTGACGTCATTGCAGGGGTGAATTTCGCCCGTGACACCGGCTTGGACCTGGCGCTGCGCGGCGGCGGCCACAGCGCGCCCGGGTTCGGGACCTGCGACGGCGGGCTCGTCATCGACTTCACAGACTGCCGGGGCGTGCGTGTGGATCCTGCCAACGGGACAGCACGGGCCGAAGCCGGCGTGACATGGGCGGACTTCAACCACGCCACAGGCGCATTCGGCCTTGCCACCACTGGAGGCATCATCGGATCAACGGGGGTTGCTGGACTGACTCTCGGCGGAGGCATCGGCTACCTCGCCCGCAAGTACGGGCTGTCGTGCGACAACCTGAAATCCGCCGACGTGGTGACCGCGGACGGGAAGTTTCTGGTCGCCAGCGACACGCAAAACGAGGACCTCTTCTGGGCCCTTCGCGGCGGGACCGGCAACTTCGGCGTCGTGACTTCCTTTGAGTTCAACCTTCACCCTGTGGATGTTCTCTACGGCGGAGTGATCATTTACGTTCTGGAGCACGCCGACGCCGTGGCACGGCTCTACCGGGAATACATCGCCACCGCACCGGAGGAAATGGGAGTGTTCCTGGGCTTCCACCAGGGACCGCCCGTCCCCTTCCTGCCCGAGGAGTATCACGGGAAGCCCGTGGTGGTGCTGGTGGGCGGCTGGGCAGGCCCACAGGACGAAGGGGAGCGTCAATGGCAGCCGTTCCTTGACGTTGCGCCCGTCGCCGGCTCCTTCCTGGGCCCCCTCCCCTACCCGGTTCTCAATACACTCTTCGACCCCATGTATACGAAGGGCCTGCAGGCCTACTGGAAGTCAGCGTTCCTGCCCCGCCTAACTGACGACGTCGTCCGGGTCGCCGAGAAGTTCGGCGCTGGCGTTCCGAGCGTCCAGACGGCCAACCACTTCTATCCCATTAACGGTGCCGTCCAGCGAGTCGGGCGCGACGAGACCGCGTTCCCGTACCGCGACGCCGACTTCGCCGTGGACATTGCCTGCCATTGGGAGGATCCAGCCGACAACGAGGCCAATAAGAAGTGGGTGCGCGACTACTACGCCGAGCTCCACCCCCTCGGATCCGGGGCGGGCTACGTGAACTTCCTCGACGCCGATGACCAGTCGAACATCGAGGACACCTACGCGGGGAACTACGCCCGCCTCGCCAAAGTCAAGGCCAAGTACGATCCCGGCAACCTCTTCCACATCAACCAAAACATCAAGCCTGCAGGCTGACACGCCTGACGCTCAGCCTCGTCCGGCTGGTCCGGTTCCCCGCTGACATGCGCCACGACTTCCTGGGCCCGGCCCGCGCGTTCGGCTTCTTCACCTTCATCGCCGGAACGAATGTGCTCGGCGTCCGCCTGGGGATGGCGGGATGGCCGGGTACGACGGCGGTGCTGCTCGTTCTTGCGGTGCTCGCCTGGGTGGTGCTCGGCTACGTCGTGCCGTGGACGGCTGTGCTGGGCAGGTCTGAGCGGCCCGTGGTGAAGGATGCCAAACGGCATCTGGTTCATCTGGTGGACGCCGTTGCAACCGGATTGCGGTCAGAGCGACTTCGTCGTGAAGAGAGAATCGCCGTGGACTTCGTCAGGTTCTATTTGCCCGGTTTCGACAAATCCGAGTTTGGCCAGCACACGGCGTGAAGCGGTGTTCCAGTCGCGGACTGTAGCCCAAAGCCGTGGGTAGCCCGAGGCCCGCGCCCGCTGGAGGACGGCCCACGAGGCCTCGGTCGCAAACCCCTGGCACCAGACCTTGCGGAGGAACTCGAAGGCGAGTTCCGGCTCTGCAGCTCGTCCCTGCCCGCTGGGAATTAGCCCGCAGTAGCCGATGACCTGCCCCGAACTCTTCTGCTCGGCGGCCAGCAACCCCGGGAAGGGGTGCCGGTCGTCACGGCGGATTCGGTCCGCGAGATCTTCGATCGTGGGGTGACCATCGGGACTGATGCGACGATGTGGAGGGACGCGAGGATCGCGCTCGGTCCACAGCTCGCGCTGGACTGCAGCATCAGATACACGCAATGGCCGAAGCAGCAGTCGATCGGTTTCGAAGACGACCTCGATCCGAGGCACTCGCGCATGGTCCATAGCGATAATTATGGACGCGCATAAGCAACGATTATCCGCACCCGGGCCGTCTCTCAATGGTCGTGCCAGTTCGGGAACCTGCTCGCAGGCACGGGAATGCACGCTGAGGGAGCGGTGGAAGTCGTTCGCGCTCCATCGGATGCACTGGTCGTTGTGGAAGGCATGTTCCTGCACCGGATGAACTCGCCTCCTACTGGGATGCTTCGGTATTCCTGGACGTTCCGTTCACCGAAACCGCGGCACGAATGGCAGTTCGGAACGGCAGCAACCCCGACCCCGAGCACCCAACGATGCGCCGGTACGTCGGCGGACAGCGCCTCTACTTCGACGCTGCACGGCCCTGGGAACGTGCCACGTTCGTCGTGGATAACTCGGATTTCACTTCACCGAAGGTCATTCGTCCCGGCATGGTTTCAACTGTCGGTCGCGGCTTTCTTCATGACGACGCGAGGCCAGGCGTGTAAACCATGAGCCTTCTCCGCTTCCAGGATCTGGCGAATGTCTTCCATGCACTGTTGTTCGGGTAGCTGCACGAAGCCTAAGCGGCTGTAGTAAGGGGCATTCCACGGAACATCTCGGAAGGTTGTCAGGGTCACCCCTTGTAGCTTACGTTCTACAGCCCAGCGGGCCGCCTCCTCGATCAGCGCCCCTCCAACACCCTGCCGGGCGTGGTCAGGGTGAACGCTGACCTGCGAGATGTGGGCGTGCCCGTCCGCGATCTCAACCAAGATGTATGCGATCGGCTCGCCGCAGGAATTGGTTGCGACCCACGCCCTGCCGTCGCGCTGGTAAGTGGCCAAGGCGTCCAACGACGGCGGTGCATCGTCTGCGACGGCAGCCATGCCAATCTGCCGGAATGCTTCGCCGGCAGCGGTTTCGATGTCGCGCAAGCGGGGCAGGTCGTCGTTTCTCGCCGGTCTGATCAAGAGATCCACTTCGCTGCTTCTGGCCGGTGCTCGTCTTGCGCCAAGGCGGCGGTCAGTTCTTCTTCAGTTCCTCGGCGAGCATCACGAGGATGCCGCTGGGACCGCGGACGTAGGTGAGCTTGTAAACGTCCTCATAGGTCGCCACGCCGCGTAGCGGATGGCATCCGTGCTTCGCGGCTATCTCCAGGGCTTTGTCGATGTCGTCTACTGAGAACGCGACGCGGTGCATGCCAATCTCGTTGGGACGAGTGGGCTCCGACTCGATCGCTTCGGGGTGAATGTACTCGAAGAGCTCAAGACGACCGTGGCCGTCTGGCGTCTGGAGCATCGCAATGTTGGCGTGGTTGCCGTCAAGGCCGACGGCAGTGTCGGTCCACTCGCCGCTGACCGTGTCACGGCCGACGACCGTGAGGCCGAGGTCGGTGAAAAAAGAGATCGTTGCTTCGAGGTCGCGGACGGCGATGCCGACGTTCTCAAGTTTGATGGCCATGCGTTGCATGCTACCGAGCCGGGCGGAATAGCTCCAGAGGTCTCGGAGCTCCCGGCTGACGACCGCCACGGGACGGCTTGACTCCGCACTATGGTTCATAGTTGAAGATGACGCTATGACACTTCTCAACGCCTTGCGCGTCGTTCGCTTATCGGCTCTCTACGACCTTGTCGTCACCGCGGGGTTCGCCTTCGCCGTGACGGCCACGGTCATTTTCGACGGTCTCGGTGCGCTCCATAACAACCTCGGCCTGGCCGGTTCAACACCGGACCCTGGCGACCCGTTTACGGTGATGTTCGCGAACCTGATGGGGAGCGTCGTGACCGTATGGGCGCTCTTCCGCATCCTGCGTCCGTCACTGGCAGCGGGAGCGGCTGACGTGGGAGCACGTGTGCTGTTCTCGCTCGGGATGTCTGCCGCCCTCGTGCAGGGGGCGTCACCGCTCCTGCTCCTCATGCTCATCCTTGAGATTGTCTGGGCTCTGGCTCAGGGTATTGCGCTTCTCGCAGCCCGTCGTGCCGGAACCCTGAATCGGTCGTCCGCCGACAAAGTTCCACCAATCGCGGCGGGGTCCTAGGCTTCGAGTATGCGAATTGCGGAACTTGCCGGGCGGGCACGAGTGAAGGTTTCCACCGTGCGCTTCTATGAGCGCCGCGGAGTTCTTGCCCAACCCCCGCGTACCACGGGCGGGTATCGAGATTATGACGACAAGGCGCTCAGCCAATTGCGGTTCCTTCGACGCGGCCAGGAACTCGGCTTCACTCTCACTGAGCTGACAGACTTCACCGCGATGTCCGCCGGGCTGCGGTCCGGAGTTATCGATGTGGGCTCGGTAACCGCCGCCGCGGTCGACAAGCTCCAGGAAATCGATGCCCGGATCCAGGACCTGCAGCGCACGCGGGACGCTCTCCAGATGCTCCTGCACCAGCAGTGCATCGATCCGACTGAGGAATGTCCGATCGTGCAAGCACTCGGAGTCGATTCGTCGACGCTTTGACTCGTAGCAGGAATGCTCCGCCAGTTTTTCTGGCGGAGCACTCGTGCCAAGGCTCTGACTACCGGACGGCCCTGTCTGCGTTCACGCGGCCTTTCGCCCAGAAGGTGCCCGTGCCGGAAATCTTGTCGGCCGTTGATTCGACGTTGGCGCGGACTGACGTGTTCGTGGCACCGGGGTGGGAGCTCCAGGCAAGCGCGGCCGTTGCAGCGACGATGGCTGAGGACATTGAGGTCCCGTTTCCGACGTCGTAGCCGAAGGAGCGCTGGTTCTGCGTCCCGAGGACAAATGTGTGGTTCGGGAAGGTTGAGTAGACGTTGACGCCGGGCGCTGCTACGTCCACCCAGCTGGTTCCGTAGGTGGAGAACGATGCTTTGGCGTCGGCGTTGTCGGTAGCGGCGACGGCAATGACGTTGGGGTACGCTCCGGGGTAGATCTTGCTCTGGTTGCCGCCGTTGCCTGCCGCCGCAACGAGCACCACACCCTTGCTCCAGGCGTTATTGATGGCCGTCTCGAGGGTGCGTGAGGCGCGCACTCCCAGGCTCATATTGATCACTTTCGCGCCGTTACTGACCGCCCAGTTGATCCCGTTCGCCAGGCCCGAGCTGGATCCAACTCCGCTGTCGTTGAGCACCTTTCCGGCCAGGACCGTGCAACCCGGACACACTCCCGCGACACCGATGGTGTTGTTGGAGCTGGCGCCGACGATCCCGGCCACGTGGGTGCCGTGACCGTAGTTGTCTTCATTGGTGGCCGCGTTGCTGAAGTTGGCCCGCAGCACAACCTTCGGGTTGATGTCGGGGTTGTCGCTAGCAACACCGGAATCGAGGACAGCCACTTTGATGCCGGTCGCGGTGGTGATGTTCCATGCTTCGACGGCGTCCACATCGGCGTCCGGTTTGGACCCGGCCACCGTAAGCGTGCCGGCAGTGTTAGTGAATGATTGGCCCGTGTTTTGCAGGGCGTACTGCCGGGGGAAGTACTGGTCATTTGTCGCGGCACCGACCTGCTCGTCCCGCTCGGCGTACTCGACCGCCGGGTTGCGGCTCAGAGCCTCGATGAGCTGGGTTTCTTTGCCGGCCGGTACCTTGACGACATGGGCGCCGGTGCTGCCGATACCAGCGCCCTCACTCAGGGCATGCTGGCGTAGTACGGCGGCTGCCGCGCTGTTATCGCGGAACTTGACGATGATCTGGCCTGTGATTCGTTGCGGCTCCGTTGCCGCGTTGCCCGGGACTGCTGCGGTGAGCGCACCGAACCCCAGGGCTACCGCAGCGAAGCTGGCAATAACGAGATTTTTCATACGGAGCATCTTGGCCTGAATGTGCACCGGCCAGGAAGCGTCTGCCGGAAAATTACTCCCGCCGGTCATCTGGACAGACGCTGGCAACTGAGCTTGAACGGTCAGTTCCAGCTCTGCCGGGCGGGTGTATGCGTTGCTACGCTGGGTGTGTCACCGGTTCTCAGGAGCTGAGCATGCGGGAACAGCAGGACATCGTTGTCATCGGCGGCGGTCAGGCCGGGCTCGCCATGAGTCGGGTGCTGCAGCGGCAAGGTCGCGAGCATGTCGTCTTGGAGCGTGGGCGCGTCGGCGAGCGCTGGAGGACCGAGCGTTGGGACTCCCTTCGCTTCCAGTTCCCGAACTGGACCGTGCAGCTGCCCGACTACACATATCAGGGGCCCGATCCGGAGGGGTTCGCCCGCTACCGTGAGATCCTGCGGTTCCTGGAGGACTACGCGGGGCACGCGGCAGCTCCCGTGCGTGAGCATACCGAAGTCAGGGGTCTCACCGCGCTGGCCGGGGATGAGGGCTTCGAGCTGTCCCTGGCTGACGCATCCATCCACGCGCGGAACGTGGTCCTTGCGACCGGGCCCTTTCAGCTCCCCCGGATCCCCGACCTGGCGCACCAGGTCCCACGATCGGTCATGCAGCTCGACCCCACGCGTTACCGCAGTCCCGAGACCCTGCCGGAGGCGTACGCCGGCTTCTTGGCGGCGGCACGGGACTTCATCCAAAGATCCGGTGAGGATGAGCCCACCGAGGCAGATCCGGGGGAACCGGAGCCTCTTCCCGGGGTGCAGGAGGTCGAGTCGCTCAATCTCGTGGATGAAGGCATCACCACCATCATCTGGGCGACGGGGTACACCTACGACTACGGCTGGGTCAGGATTCCCGTGTTCGATGCCCGCGGCCGCCCTGCCCAGCAGCACGGCGTCACCGCAGTTCCGGGCCTCTACTTCCTTGCGCTGCATTGGATGCACACCTTCAAGTCAGGCCTGCTCTCAGGAGTCGGCGACGATGCCGAATTCCTGGTCGATCGGATGTCCCGGGGCCGCCAGGAATGAACCGGGCCGTAACGCCGGCTTCTTGGGATGGTGGCCTTACGGATGCACCAGCACCTTCACGGCCGTGTCCTTGTGGTTGATTAGGGTGTCAAAGCCCTGCTCAACCAGGTCCTCCAGCGCGATCCTGCCCGTGATGAACGGCTTGAGGTCCACCTTGCCCTCCTGCACCATCTTGATCACCGCGGGATGGTCGCGGACATAGGCGATGGTGCCGCGGAGGTCGATCTCCTTGAGCACCAGCTTCTGCATGTCCACGGTGGCGGGCGCGCCCCAGATGGAAACGTTGACCACCACCGCACCGGGCCGGACGGCGTCGAGCATGGTGTCCAGCACCGCGTTCACGCCGGCACATTCGAAGGCGACGTCGGCGCCGGTGCCGCCGGTGAGTTCCCGCACCCGGGCCGGGACGTCCTCGTCGCTGGGGTCCAGCACGTGGTCCGCCACCCCGCTGGAGACGGCCTTGTCCTTGCGCGCCTGGGTCAGTTCGCTGATGATCGTGGTCACGCCCATCCCCTTGAGGACGGCCGCGGTCAGCAGCCCGATGGGGCCGGACCCGCCCACCAGGGCGACGTCGCCGGCCTTGGCGCCGCTGCGGGCCACCGCGTGGTGGGCCACGGACAGCGGCTCGATCAGGGCGGCCTCGTCTAGGGGGACGTCACCGATGGCGTGCACCCACCGCTGGTCCACCACGATTTTTTCGCTGAGCCCGCCTCCGCCGCCGGAGAGTCCGATGAAGCCCATCTGCCGGCACAGGTGGTAGCTGCCCGCCTGGCACATGTCGCAGTCGCCGTCCACAAAGTACGGTTCGACGACGACGCCGTCGCCCACCGCCAGCCCCTCCACGCCGTCACCGAGCTCGGACACGGTCCCGGAGAATTCGTGCCCCAGGGTCACCGGTGATTCCTCGCCGGAGAGCGGGTGCGGGTGCCCCGGAGGAGGGCAGAAGATGGGACCTTCCAAGTATTCGTGCAGGTCAGTGCCGCAGATGCCGCACCACGCGACGTCGATCTTCACCGCCCCGGCCCGCAGCTCCGGCTCGGGGATGTCCTCGATCCGGATGTCCTTGCGGGCGTGGAAACGCGCTGCCTTCATGATGACCCTTCCTTTCTGTGAACATACGCCGATCCTTGCAAGACCTGGCGTGCCCGGTTCCAGCCCGCTCATCCTTCCACCCGGGCTGCCTGCTGAGATAGGGGCGTCGGGCCCTGCACCCGAAAGGGCCGCTCCACGCGCGTCCGTCATCGACCATCTGGCCGGTCTGGGGGCGGTACGATCTGTTGCACTAGCAGCGCCGCTGCTATGAAGCTCATTTTTGGGGGAATGACTGATGGTGGACCTGCAGCGCATCTATTGGAGCCGGCAGGCTTTGCGGCTCGCTTACTCCGCTGTGATGGTGTGGTTAGCCATCGCGGTTGTCCTGGCGCTGATCCCGAAGGGGAAGGGCGGCGCAGGGACCGGCGCCTCAACCGTCAGCGGGGTCCTTAGTGGCCTTGTTCACAGCGTTCTGGCCGCGGTTACCCTCCCGGGGTTGCTGATCGTTGGTTTGCTCATTGTTGCGACCGTCATCCGCGCCCGTGATGTCCGACGCAGGGACCCGGTCCGGCGTTTCGGTCGCCAACAGCGCGTGGAGGGCATGGCGCGAGCTGGGGGCCAGTGCGAGATGGAGGCCGGACTCGGGCGTCGGTGCCCCCGACCAGCCGAGCATGGTGACCATTTCTTCCCTTGGTCCAAGGGCGGATCCACCAGCCTGGACAACTTTGTCGCCGCCTGCGCCAGATGCAACCGGGTAAAAGGCGCGAGGATTCCCTCGCCCGGTCAGCAAGCAAGGATAGAACGACGACGGCGGGAGTCCGTTGCGCCTGCCGGTTCCGTGAGCGTCGGCGCACGGCAGCCACTCCCCTAAGTATTCCGCCTACAACGGCGTTTACGGCCGTCCCGGTTCCGGCGCTGGACCGAAGAGCCTTCGCACGAGCAGGCATGGGCCGGGCCCGTGGGTTGTCCCCCGCGCCCGGCCCATGCGGCCCATCAGCGACCAGCGGTCATCGGGCCGACCAACGGCCGGTCAGTCGTCCTCGTGGTTTGTCGAGCCGGCGGGGATGCCCGGCACGTTGTTCGGGCCATAGATCTTGGCGTCGCCCGGGTAGGGGGCGGACCAGTCGTGGGTCTGGTACCAGGTCCAGCGGTTGAACAGGTGCGGGTTCGCGTAGTCTTCCTTCGCGCCGTTGCCGGTCAGGTGCTGCTGCTCGGACCAGTCGTCCCACTGTGCCGCCGTTGCCTGCATCGAGGCCGGGGCAGCCGCGGCCTTGGCTGCGGCCGCGTTCACCGCGGCGGCGGAGGCTCCGCTTTGGCCAAGCGTGTCGAGGCCACAGGACGGGGCGGTCTTGACGCCCTCGGTGAGGGGGACCTGGTTCGGGACGGCGTTGAACGGTGTCAGATCGGCCTTGTTGGTGAAGGCGTCGAACATCGGGGTGGCCGCGGCGACTTTCTGGTTCAGCGGCTGGGCGCCGAGGATCTGCTGGATGGTCCGGACCATGTTGATCTGCGAGTAGAAGGTGCTCACGGTCTTGCCATGCGCCGCGTAGGGGCTGATGACCTGGACCGGGGCGCGGTGGCCGTCGACGTGGTCGGTGCCGTTCTGGCTGTCGTCCTCGGCGATGAAGATCGCCGAGTCCTTCCAGTACGGGGAGTGGGAGATTTCGTCGACGATTTTGCCCACGGCGAGGTCGTTGTCGGCGACCTGTGCCCTGGGGTCGGCCGTGCCGCCGGTGTGGTCGCTCGAGAGCCACGTCATCTGGAAGTTCTTCGGCCCGTTCTTCTCGAAGTCCTGCTTCCAGGTCGCGTAGCGGTAGATGTCCGGCACCGAGGTGTCGAACGGTGCCGCGTTCGGGTCCGTGATCGCATTGAGCGAGGGAATGGCCGAGCTCGCGTGCATCTGCAGTGCCGGGGTGAAGAGCTGGGCCGGGTCGCCGCCGCCCATGGTGCTCGTGGCCGCGCAGTAGTAGTTCTGCCAGGTCGCGCCGGCCGGCTTGCCCTCGTCGGAGTCGAACTCGCCGTAGTTCCTGGCGGTCTTCCCCGCGTCCTGGATCGCGGTCCAGAGGAACCCGGAGCGTTGGTGGCCCAGGACGTCGTTCTCGGTGTCGTACGAGCGCTTGTACTCACCGGCGCTCGTCTCGGTGTAGGCCGGGTCGTCGCCCTGCATCATCCAGTTGTGGCCTTCGGCGGAGTTGGTGCCGATGTCGTAGGTGTTGTCGTACAGGCCGAACTGGCTGGCGAGCGCGTGCTGGTTCGGGGTGATCTTCGCGCCGAACTGGGCCAACGATGCGTCGCCGTTGCCTTGCTTCATGTCGCCGTAGACCTGGTCGTAGGTGCGGTTTTCCTTCACAATCAGGAACACGTGCTTGATCGCCGACGGGTCGCCGATCCGCTTCGGAACGGCGACGGCCGGGCCGTGCTCGGCCTGGCCCTCGGTTGCCTGCTTGACGGAGTCGCGGTCCCAGCCGTTCTGCTGGAATACGGTGTCGGTGTACTGCCGGATCTGATCATCGCCGGGCAGGGTGAACCTGGTGAGTGAGGCCGTGGTGGAGTGCGTGCCGTGGCCGGTCGCAGCCGTGGTGCCCGGGCCCTCATTGATCGTCTGCTCGGGGCCAAGAGCGTCGATGCCACGGATATTGGTGACCACAATTTGGTCCTTCACCGCGGTGACGTTGCCAGGGTAGTAGTCGGTCGGGAGCAGGCCAATGTAGCTCGCAGGGTCCTTCGGGTCCTGCTTGTTGACCTTGTAGACCGCGACCGCGTTCGCGCGGCCCAGCGAGACCAGCAGGCGGTCGCCCTGCATGGTGATGCCTGTCGGCTCATAGCCCACCCGGGATGAGGCCCATGGCTGGGTGCCGATGGTCTGAAGGACCTTGTTGGTGTCCGTGTCCACCACTGAGACGCTGTCGCTGTTGGTGTTCGCCACGTACAGCGTGGCGCCCTGAAGGTACATCGCGGTCGGGTGCAGCTGAACGTCAATGGAAGAAACCGCCGCCGTCGCGTTGGCCGTGTCGATGATGCTCAGCGTGCCGGTCGTGGAGGTGCCCAGCTTGGGGTCCGCGGGAACCTGCGTGCCGTAGGACTCCATGGTCGGTTCCCCGGGGCGGGCCTGGCGGCCTCCCTCGTTGGAGACGTACAGCCTGGTGCCGACGAACTTCAGCTGCCGCGGGGCGATACCGGTGCTGAACGTCTGCTTGATCGTGCCGGCGGCCGGGTCGATCGCGACGACGGTGTTCTGGCCGTTCACGGCGGCGTACAGGGTTGAGCCGTCAGGGGAAAACGCCATGCCCGCAGTCAGGGCCTGCTTGCTGCCCGCGTTCGGAATGCTGATCGTCGTGCCGGCCCCCAGCGAGCCGTCCGGGTTGAAGGGGTAACGGACGATGCCGGTCGCGACAGGCTCATACAGGAACTTGCCGTCGGGCGAAAAGACCGGGCCTTCCTGACCCACGGAACCATCCGTGATGTGCTGGTACGCCATGTTCGCGTAACCGGCGCTGCCCGCCGCCGTGGCAAACGAACTGCTCGCGAGGGTGCCTGCCGCGGCGACCGGCTTGTACGTTGCCAGGTCGAAGACCTGCAGGTCGACCGAGCGGTCAGCGCTGGTCGCGACGAGGTAGCGGCCGTCCGGGCTGACAGTCGAGCCCATGATCTTACCGAAGGGTGTCATCAGGCGATCGCCGATGGGCTTGATCACTTGGTTGGAGGAAATCTGCTCCCCCTTGTCGCTCTGGGAGCCGACCTGCTGTTGGCCGAATGGGATCGTTGAGGCGGCCGCCATGCCAGCGCCGCCCAAAACAGCCAGAGTGCAGCTCGCCGCAACAATTGCCAGCGGCTTATGGCCACGTACAAATGAGGGCAACTTTCCTAAAGGGGAGGGGCTTCCTTTCTGCTCGGTTGCGGATCTACGGACGATTTTCGTGGGTTTTTTCACACAGCGAACCTATGGGCCCGGGCTTAAATCCGAGTGACGCGTTTGGTTAATTTAGGCAACCATTTGGCGTGGAATGGACGCCCGTGTTTGCCGGGGGTTTAAGTACTTCGCTATGCCGCTCCTCTCGAACTAGGACCAACATGGTCAGAGCTCGACCGCCCTAAGGGACCGCCGCCAAAGACCGCCGTGCGCCCTTCACCTCGTGTTCACGAAGCCACCCCCGGGGGTTAATAACCGGTCAGTAACAAATTGGAGGGCTCTTTACAGCAGCCACTCCCTTCACAGACGAAAGACTGGATCCCCCATGCCTCATCTCCAGGCAAAACGCAGATTCAACCGCAAAGGCGCCGCGGTCGCCGGCGCAGCCGTCCTCGCTGCCTCGGCACTGACGTCGGGCCTGTTCGGTCTCGCCACGGACACCGCGACAGCCGCCGAAAGCCGCTCGGGCACAGCCACACCGATCAAGCATGTAGTGGTGCTCTTTCAGGAGAACGTCTCCTTCGACCACTACTTCGCCACGTACCCCAAGGCTGCCAACACCCCCGGGGAAACCCAGCAGGGCTCCGGCACCCCGGCGGCAGCCTTTAGGGCATCTGCGGACACTCCGAAGGACATCAACACACTGGCCAGCGCAGGACTTTTGGCTCCCAACAACCCCAATTCGGCCCAGCCTTCCAGGCTCTCCCCCATGCAGGCTGTCACCTGCGACCAGGACCACGGCTACAAGGCCGAGCAAAACGCTTACAACGGCGGCCTGATGGACAAGTTCGTGCAGTTCACCAGCCGCGACGCGTGCGGGACCAACCAGTACGGCCGACCAGGCCTGACCATGGACTACTACGACGGCAACACAGTCACTGGCATCTGGAACTACGCCCAGAACTATGCCATGAGCGACAACCATTTCAGCACCGTCTTCGGCCCCTCTACGCCGGGTGCGCTGAACCTGATCTCCGGCCAAACCCACGGCGTCAAGGAGTTCACGGCAGCCGGAGCGCCGGTTGCCACACCCGCTGCCGGAAGCAGCGCGGTCCGCCAGCCGGACGCGAACGGTGCCGGCACGGTCATCAACGACCCTGACCCGGTGTACGACGACTGCTCCAACAACAGCCATGCCAAGGCCAACAACCTGGCCGGCATGACGGGCAAAAACATCGGTGACCTGCTCAACGCCCAGGGCACCTCCTGGGGCTGGTTCCAGGGCGGCTTCGCACCCACCACCGCGGCCACCGGCGCCGCCCCGGCCTCGTGCCTGGCCAGCCACACCAACGCCGCCGGCGCCTCCGTGGTTGACTACTCCCCGCACCACCAGCCGTTCCAGTACTACGCCTCCACGGCCAACCCGCACCACCTTCCCCCGGTAAACGACGCGGAAATCGGGCACAACGGCCAGGCCAACCACCAGTACGACCTCACCGACTTCAGCAAGGTCGTCGACAGCGACAACATGCCGGCCGTGTCCTTCCTGAAGGCTTCGGAGTTTCAGGACGGCCACGCCGCCTATTCGGATCCCGTCGACGAACAGAACTTCATCACCAAGACCGTGAACCAGATCCAGCAGTCCAAGAACTGGGATAACACCGCCGTCGTCATTGCCTATGACGACTCGGATGGCTGGTACGACCACGTGGCCGCCCAGCCCAAGAATTCATCCAACAATGCCGATGACGCCGCATGGTGCCAGAACGCGGCCGCGAACGGCGTCCCGATGGCCGGCGGCTACGCTGACCGCTGCGGACCCGGCCCCCGCCAGCCACTGGTGGTCATCTCGCCCTACGCGAAGAAGAACTTCGTCGACCACACGGAAACCGACCAAGCTTCCATCCTCCGCTTCATCGAGGACAACTGGCACACCGGCCAGATCGGTGACTCCTCGGCGGACGCCACCGCCGGCAACATGGCCTCGATGTTCAACTTCCACCACGAACGCAACGACAAGGTCCTGCTCAACGAGCAGACCGGTGCCGTCGCCTCCGTAACCCACAACGGTCACGGCAACGCGAGAGACTAGGTACCCCTTGCTGCTGCTCTATTCGGGGCGGCTGTAAGGAATATGGACAACGGAAGCGCCGCCCGGCATACCCGCCCGGCGGCGCTTCTTTTGTCAGGCCCGCATCGATGAGTTCCGTCGCCGGTATCGACCCTGCGGGTGGGTCAGTACCGCGGGGAACAGCCGGACACTGTCGGCCCAACGGGCGGTGAACAGTTGCGCAAAGCAAACTGAACGGCGGCGTGGGGGTGCCAGCTCCGGCCCCGCGGCGCCATAGCGTCCTAACCATGATCAACCCCAATCATCGTCACCGCCGGGCGGTTATCACCGCACTGGCCGTGTCTCTCCCCTTCGCCTTCCTTGCCCCTGCAGGTGCCTCCACTGCGGCGCCGACGGCCCCGGCCCAGCAGACTGGCGCACCATCACAGCCCGGCCCTCTCGACCTCGGCGCAGCAGATCAGCCCGAGACGCGCACCGTCACCGCCCTGGCCCCGGGCCTGACCCGGACCGCCATCACCCGCGGAACGCCCAACCAGGACTTCTTCTGGACGGCCGAGGTCGCCGTGCCCTCCACCTCCCCGGATCCGGACGCGCCGGCGTCAGCGCTGTCCACCCAAGCCCAGGCGGAGAAAGTGGCCGACAAGCTCAACGCCGCAGGCGTCGTTGCCCGCGTCGAACATGTCCAGTCACCACGGCTGGCCGACGCCGGAGGGGATCTCGGCTACCGCGTGCGTGCCGGACACTTCACGGCCAAAGCCGACGGCGCCGCCACAGTCGCTCAGATTCAGGCGGCCGGCTACAAATCCTCTGTGATCTACACCGGCTGGGACGGCGACGAAGGCTCCAGCGAGAACGACCACGGACCCTGGAAGCTCGAGGTCCTCACGATCGACCCCAAAGAATTCCGCGGCGACCTTACCTCCTCCTTCGGCCCCAACCTCGAGGACCGGGAAACCACCAGCCAGCTCGCCGCCGCCTCGGGCGCCCTGGCTGCGACCAACGGGGGCTACTTCGTCATGGACCCCGCCGCCGGAGCCCCAGGCGATCCCGCAGGCGCGGCAGTTCACGACGGAAAGGTCCTCAGCGAACCCGTCGGGCACCGGCCCTCCCTCGTCATCGGCGCCAAGAACAACACGTCCATCCAGCGCCTGCACTGGCACGGCACAGTGACTGCCCCCGGGAACACCGCGGCACTCGCCCTGGACGGCTTGAACCGCGTGCCGGGCCTTATCCGAAACTGCGGCGGCACCGACGACACTCCAACGAACCTGCCGCTGCACGACTTCACCTGCACCGACGCAAACGAGATCGTCGCCTTCACTCCCGAGTTTGGGGCTTCGACTCCGTCCGGGCCGGGGCTGGAAGCCGTGCTCGACGCCCGCGGCACGGTCACCGCCGTCAACAACATTAGGGGCACCGCCGTCCCGGCCGGCGGCCACACCCTGCAGGCCACCGGAACCGACGTCGGCAAGCTCGCCGCACTGGCCAAGCCCGGCTCCAAGCTGAAGGTCGACACGGACCTCCTCACCGGCGACGGAAAACTCTTCAAGACAAGCGCCACCACCGACGTCGTCAACGGCGGCCCCACACTCGTTCAACACGGCAAGCTCAACGTGACCGCCAAGCGGGACGGAATGGCCCGCACCGACGACAGCAACTCCTTCTTCTACGGGTGGGTCCACAAGCGCAATCCCCGCACAATTGCAGGCGTGGACGCCCAGGGCCGCACCCTGATCGTCACCGCCGATGGTAGGCAGACCACGTCGCTCGGCCTCAGCATCAAGGAAGCAGCCGACGTCGCCCGTTCCCTCGGCATGGTCAATGCCATCAACCTCGACGGCGGCGGATCAACCACCATGGTCCAGAACGGGCGTGTTGTGAATTCCCCCTCGGACGCTGCTGGCGAACGCCCCATCGGAGACGCGCTCCTCCTGCTTCCGGGACGCAAGGAATAGCAGCCTAACCGGCGGCCAGATCATCCGGGAAAGTCAATCCGGACCGGGCGGCGGTTCCGCTACGCCGGCGCCGTTGGAAATGGACGACGACGGCGGCACCACCCTGCTCGCGGCGCTCAGCATCGAAACTATCGGACGTAAGAGGCGAACTTCTCGATCGCCGCTGCCGTGACCGGTGTGAACAGGTTAACGAGGTTGCCGTCGGGGTCGCGGAACAGCAACGACCGGTTGCCCCACGGCATCGTCGTTGGTTCATTCACGAATGTGGTGGTCCATCCTTGCAGCTTCTGATATTCGAGATCGACATCGTCCACGAGGAATTCAAGGATGGCTGTGCGGTTGTCCGCCGGACGCGCGGATCCTGGCCCGAAGAGACCGACGGTGGCAGTACTCCCAATCGCGAGCGTTCCGGAGGGAGTACTGACCTCGGCGAAGTGCTCGTTCAGGTGCACTGCCATGCCGCCGGTGACCTGCTCGTAGAAGCTGGCCAGCGCGCTGACGTCGTCGGTAATGATGCGGATAGATACGAGGTTCATTGGAGGTCGCTTTCTTGCTGGGACGATCCCGGCCATTCCAATGGTGAAGGACGGCGGCGACAACCCCCTGTCGGAGTTTGGCAGCGGAGGCAGGTGATTCACAGCACAGTCAGCTGCCGGACGTCACCGTAAGGGATGGCCAGATCCTCCGCTCGGAGCACCCTCGGCGCAGGAGTTTCCGCCGTCACGACACTGGAGGTGATGCGGTCCGTCCTGAAGACTCGGATTCCGTCACGTAGCCGGCACCACCCGACCAGATACCAATTGGTCGGTTTCCCGACATAGCCGAGGGGCTCGAGCTCGCGCGATGTCATCGCGCCATCCCTGTCTTGGTAGCTGATCCGAAGCACCCGCCCGGCGGAGAGCGCATCGGCGATCACGGACGGTATCGGTGGAAGATCAGCGGGAGGTCCGAGCAAATGCACACGTGCCGCGAGCTCCCGCGCAGCGGCGGCGTCGCTGGCCTGCATCGCAGCGACCAACTTCCGCAGTGCGGTATGAGCAGCCTGCTGGAACGGGGTGCCCGCCATGGACTCCAGTGCTACGGCCATGGCAACGGCTTCCGTCGCGGTGAAATTGACCGGTGGCAGTGTTCTCAGCGGATCTAGACAGTAGCCGCCTCTCCGGCCAGGTTCCGCCCAGATCGGCGTTCCCGTCTGCTGGAGAGCGCTGACGTCGCGCTCGACGGTCCGCACACTCACCTCAAACCGGTCAGCCAGCCATCGGCCGCTACGTGGGCGAGGGGCGATAGCACGTAACTCCTCCACGAGTGCGTACAAGCGATCCGTGCGGTTCATGGAACGAGCCTAAGCCACCCCGACGCCGTGCACCGAGGGGGTGCGTCTCGTTGGCCTGTTGCGGAACCGGGTGCGGGCGTCCAAACTGACCTCATGCCTGCCGAGTCCTCCTCCGCACAGGTTCACGAAGAGCTGCAGTTGAGCCGTGCCGATGCGTATGCCCGCGGCCGCCAGCTGCGCCGGACCACGCCGCGTAGTGCACTGGCCGAGCGGAGCACGGCGCAGCGTGACGCCGTCGCTCATATCCGCGAACAGAACGAAGACCGCAACCAGGAGCTGGTGCCCCTGCGCATGGAGCGCATGCTCGAGAACCCCTTCGCGTTCTACCGAGGGACGGCCGGGCTGATGGCCATGGACCTCGCCCGCGACCCGCACTCGGGGATCGTGGTCGCGGCATGCGGTGACGCGCACATCAGCAACTTCGGCTTCTATGCCTCCCCGGAACGCAAACTCGTCTTCGACCTCAATGACTTCGACGAGGCCGGCGCAGCCCCGTGGGACTGGGACCTCAAACGGCTCGTCACGAGCGTGGTGGTTGGCGGAATGCACGCCGAGTACACGGAACGCGAGGTGCGCAAGGCAGCGCAAAGCACCGTAAGGGCGTACCGCAGCGCGCTGACCACGATGCTGGAACGAAACCCGTACGAGCGCTACTACATGCATAGCAACATCAAATTCGCCCGCAGCCTCCTGAGCACGGACGCCCAGAAGGTGCTGCACCACGCGATCAGGGCGGCCAGGAAGCGCACCAACCAGCGGGCCGTGCGTCGCACCACGCACATAGACCACCACGGTCGCCTGCGTTTCGTTGAACGGCCTCCGGCAATGACGGCTGCGCCCGCGCAGAACACCGACGTGGTACCGCGCCTGTTCGCCGAATACCGCCGCACGGTCAGTCTCGACGTCCGTACCGTTCTGGCCCAGTACACCCCCACCGATCTGGCCCGCCGTGTGGTCGGCGTCGGGAGCGTCGGGACCCGTTGCTTCCTGCAGTTGCTGCAGTCCCCCGATGGGGATGCGCTGCTGCTCCAGGTGAAGGAGGCCGGGCAGTCAGTGTTGCAGCGTTACGGCGGCATCCCGCAGCCGAGCAGCAGCGCGCAGGATGTTGCAGAGCATGGTCAGGGTACACGCGTGGTCCAGCTCCAACGGGTGCTGCAGGCAGTGTCGGACCCGTTCCTAGGCCATCTGCAATACGACGATCGTGACTACTACGTGCGCCAGTTCCATGACATGAAAGGATCGATCGACCTGACGGGACTCGACTTTGTCCCGTTCTTCGACTACGTCCGCACGTGCGCACTCCTGCTCGCACGCGCCCACGCGCAAAGCCCCGCGGCAGGCCAGATCCTCGGTTACCTGGGCAAATCGGAGGCCGCCACCGAAGCGGTTGTCGACTGGTCGTTCAGCTACGCCCGGCAATCGCTGCTCGACTATGAGGCCCTTCGCGCTGCGCCTTGACCGTCAGGCACGGACACTGACCGCTATCAATTCTTCCCGACCCGACGGCGCTGCTGATGTTTCTGCCTCTGCTGCTGTTCATCGGCGAGGGAACCATGAATCGACGGAGAAAACGAAGTCCTCAGCGGCCATCAGGCAACTTTGATCTAAGTTCTGCTGCCCGGGAAGCGAGCCTCTGACGCTGGTCCCGGGTGAGTCTTCTAGCCTGCATGTCGAGGACTGCCCGGCTGCCCAGCTCATCCACATCCAACAGCTGACCCACCCGACGTCTGGCTTCGTCCTCGTCCTCTGAATCCTCAATCATCTGGAAGACCTCGTCACGCCGATCCATCGCCCGTAGCAGGGCATCGAGGATCATCAATTCGTCCCTTATCCGCCGCTCATCCTCATCCATGCGGCGATTCTTCCACGACAGAAGTCGTGGGGCATTGCGTCCAGTTCAGGATCCTTCACCGGACAGCCCAGTTGAGACGAGGACCGAAGGCTATGGCATCCAGATCATTGCCGTTACGATGGCGCTTTCAGGGACAGGATGCTGCTGATCACTTGCGGACAACAGAGGTTACCGCGCCGCGCTGGTCAACCAGCTGGAGACGGACTGACGGAAGGCTGGCGCCATGCGGAAACTGATCTACGGCATGAACCTGACCCTGGACGGCTACATCGCCGCGCCCGGCGATGACATCGGCTGGGGCGGCCCGAGCGACGAACTCTTCCAGTGGTGGCTCGAGCAGGAGCAGGCTAGCAGCCTGACGCTGTACGGCCGCAAGCTCTGGGAGACTATGAGCTCCTACTGGCCAACCGGTGACCAGCAGCCCAACGCCACACCGGCCGAGATCGAATTCGCGCGGAACTGGCGGGACACCCCTAAGGTCGTGTTCTCCTCGACGATCGACAAGGTCGACTGGAACACCCGCCTCGTCTGCGGCGACGCGATCGCCGAGATCACCCGGCTCAAGGCCGAGGACGGTGGCCCGATGAGCGTCGGAGGCGCAACGCTCGCCGCGGCGGCCATGCGGGCCGGGCTGATCGACGAGTACATGCTGGCCACCTTTCCGGTCCTGGTGGGCGGCGGCACGCCGTTCTTCACTGCGCTGGACAGCTGGGTGAACCTGAACCTGGTGGAGACGCGGACGTTTCCCGGCGGAGTGGTCATGACGAGATACGAGACGAGGCGCTGAGCGCGATTCCTCCGAACGGGTTACCGCAGCTCGCTCGTCAGTGCATGCTGGTTGTTGTTCCTGTGATCAATTCGCCGATGAGCAGTCCGAAGGCCTCGGGCTGGTCGAGCATCATCAGGTGGCCGGCCCCGGGCAGGATCACCGACCCACGGGCAGCCGTTCTGGCCCAGACGGGTACATCCCAGTTGGAAACGCTTCGCTCCCCAGCGACGAGATACACCTCGTGCCGGTCGAAGGCTCGTTTGAGCATCGCTTGGTAGTGAGGCGTACCAGTTGCCTTGACCACGGCGATCGCCGATTCCCAAACCGTGCGCCACGGCTGGTAGGCCAACGCCTCCTCCGCCTTGCGCAGGCGGTCTGGCGTTGGCAGGATCCCGTCGCCTTCGAGGAATCCGGCCGGATCCGCCAATCGGGCCTCGATTGAGAGTCTCGCATCGCCGTCGTCAAGGGCAGCAATCGAGGATGACCAGAATGCATCCGCCAAGCTGAAGTTGCCCTCGACCGTTGTGATAGTCGCAATCAGCTCAGGCGACTCGTCGGCCAAGGTGAACGCGTAGACGGCACCGATCGAGTGTCCGACGAGATTGACACGAAAGCCCGGGTAACGCTGCATGATGTGGCTCCGCAATGCTTTCACCTGCCCGGCGAGGGTGACCGGATGACCGGCGCTGTCCCCGTAGCCGTCCAAATCGGGGGCCGAGCACGGGGCCCCGGCGAGCTGGCGGAATATCGCGTCGTCTTCCAGAGGTCCGAAGAGCCCGTGCACGAAAACAAACGGAGAAGCAACACTCATGCACCGATCATGTCATTTGGAGGGGTGGACGCCGGCAATAGAGGTCCAGGGCTGGATTCTCTCCGACCTCAACCGTGCCCGATAGCCGGTGCCCCACCGCGGCACCCTCGGGCCGCTCCCCCGTCGCATGTCTCCCCCGCATGGTGTCGGCGAGGCGCAGACGCGCGTAAACCTATGGAAGTCGGGCCTGTCCCGTCGCCGCAAACAGCAAATGTGCGGCTACAGTAGCCGCTAGGCCTATGCAAGTGCTGCCAGCGTCTGCGAGCTGATATAGACCACAAACTGGGGATAGGTGGAACGCGTGTTGTCAGAGATGATTCGTAACTATGTCGGGCTGACGCCTCGTCTTTTCGGCCAAAGAACGGCTGAGCAACCCGTACTGGCTGCTTCGTGGTCCAGCACACCGTTTTCGATCGGTGTCCTCGTTTTGGGTTGTGCCCTTCTAATACCGGCCTTGGTATACGCGTTTGTGCTGCCCCGCGAGGCCGGCCGTGAGCGACGACGCAAAAAGGCGATAATGTCCCTGCCCCTCATCGCAGCACTTCTCGTGATCGCAGCCATCAGAGTTTCAGCAGGTCTCCCCTAACAGAGTCAGCCCGGGACCATCTCTGCCCCTCGTCAGACGGACGGACTCCGCGAGCACGAGGAAGTTCCGTCGGCCCAAGCAGCAGGCACAAACGGACGCACGCCGAGAGCTGCCTTGAGCCATGACGCCATACAGGCCTTGCCTGCCGCCCGCCGCATCTTCTAAAATTAGCTAATCTACTTTTAGAAGGTGAATCATGGAACCGGCACAGACGGATCGCCCCCTCACGCAGCGGGGCGGCGGTTGAGATGGACTGGCAAGGCTGGGCGCTGTTCGGGCTGCTCGCCACCACGGCCCTGACCGCGGTGATGATCGCCTGCCAGATGGCCGGCTGGACCCGGCTCGACCTGCCGCTGGTCCTGGGCAGCCTCGTCACGCCGGATCCGGACAAGGCGCGGATCGCCGGGGTCTTCATCCACCTCGCGGCCGGACAGGCCTTCGCCCTCGGCTACGCGGCGGCTTTCGCGCTGCTGGGCCGGGCCACGTGGTGGATCGGCGCGCTGCTGGGGCTCCTGCACGTCGCCGTCGCGCTGACCGTCATCCTGCCGCTGCTGCCCGGCATGCACCCCAGAATGGCGAGCACCCGGGCCGGCCCGGCCAGCCGCGCGGCCCTGGAACCGCCCGGCCTGCTGGGCCTGAACTACGGGTTCCAGACGCCGGCGGTCGCCGTGGCGGCCCACCTGGTCTACGGGTCCCTGCTCGGACTGCTCCTCACCGCCAACTGACCCAGCGAGAGAAGGCGAACGCACCATGGAAGCCGGAAAGGCCCGCTCCCCCGCCCTGGCGGACTACGGGCTGCTGGGCGACACGCGCACGGCCGCCCTGGTCTCGGCCGACGGCGGCATCGACTGGCTCTGCGCGCCCGCCTTCGACGGCGACCCCGTCTTCGGCGCCCTGCTCGGCGGTCCCGAAGCGGGCACCTTCCGCGCCGGCCCCGCCCTGCCCGCCAGGCAGCTCGTCCGCCGGTACCGGCCGCACACCGCGACGCTCGAGACGGTCTGGGCCACCGACGGCGGCACACTGACCCTCACCGAGGCGATGGTGGCGGAGGTGTCCGGCCGGCTGCTGCCCACCACTCTGCTCATCCGGCGGCTGGAGGCCGACGGCGCAGCGGCGGCCGCCGCCGTCGTTTTTGACCCGCGACTCGGCGAGCGCCATCTTCGCCCGCGCATCCGGCAGGGACAGCACCTGGTCTGCGAGTGGGGCGCCCTGGCCATGTCGCTCGGCTGCAGCGGCGGGTTGCGGGTGGAGCCGGGTACGACGGCGGCTGTCGCCGTGGTGCCCGGACGTCCGGTGGTGATGGTGCTCGCCCTGGCGTACGCGGAGCCGCTGGTCTGGGTCGACCCCGAGGCCGCGTGGGACCTGGTGGAAGAAGACGAGGCCCGGTGGCGGGAGTGGACGTCGGGCATCAGCCAGGACGTCCCGTTCCGCGAACCCGTGCTGCGGAGCCTGCTGACGCTGAAGCTTCTGACCTACTCCCCGTCGGGTGCGCCGGTGGCGGCCCCCACGACGTCCCTGCCGGAGGACCCGGGCGGCATCCGCAACTGGGATTACCGGTATGCCTGGCCGCGGGACGCCAGCATCGGGATCGCCGCGTTCCTCGGGCTGGGCAAGGACGGCGAGGCGCTGAACTTCCTGAACTGGCTCCTGCACGCCAGCAGGCTGCAGCGGCCCCGGTTGCCGGCCCTGCTCACCCTGACCGGTGGACATGTCCCCCGCGAGCGCACGCTGGAGCACTGGCCGGGCTATGCGGGGAGCGCCCCGGTGCGGACGGGCAACGGCGCCGCCCACCAGCACCAGCTCGACGGCTACGGCTGGGTCCTCGACGCCGCGTGGAACCTCGTCCGGCAGGGGCACCGGCTCAACTCGGAGACGTGGCGGGCGATGCGCGGCTTCACGGACCTCGTGGCGCGGCGCTGGCCGGAACCGGACGCCGGGATCTGGGAGATCCGCGGCGATCCCGCGCATCATGTGCACTCCAAAATCATGGGCTGGCTCGCGCTGGACCGGGCACTGCGCATCGCCGAGACCCACCGCATCAGCGCCAAGCGCCGGCGCCGGTGGGAAACGGCACGAGCCGCGATCACCGCAGACATCACCACCCGGGGATTCGACACGGCCCGGAACACCTACACCCGTTCCTATGGATCCGCCGACCTGGACTCGGCCCTGCTGATCCTGCCCGTGACCGGCTTCGAACCGGACCCTGCGCGGCTCAGGGGCACGGTGGATGCCGTCCGGGCGGAGCTGTCGGCCGGCTACCCCTTCCTCTACCGCTACCCGCCCGGCCAGGACGGGCTCCCCGGGGATGAGGGGGCCTTCCTGCCCTGCTCGTTCTGGCTCGCCCAGGCCCTCGCCCTCACGGGAAGGACAGACGAGGCCACTGAACTGTTCGGGGCGCTGCTCGGGTTCGCCGGGCCGCTGGGCCTGTTCAGCGAGGAAGCCGATCTCGTCACCGGGGCCCTCCTCGGCAACTACCCCCAGGCACTGACCCACGCCGCGCTGGTCCAGGCAGCGCTGGCCCTCCGGGACGTCGCCTCCGCGGAGCCGCCGGCTGAGCCGGCCAAGACGGAGCCCGCCGGCGGCGCGCACGGCGCAGGCTGAGCCACACGCCGTCGTACTTGCCACGGCCAGGCGGCGCGAGAGACCAGCGGCACCGGAACTAGTTCTCCTGGCTCGGCTCTGAGGCGAACAGCTTCTTCGCGACGGCCATCGCGGACATCGCCTTGGGCCAGCCGGCGTAGAAGGCGAGGTGCGTGATCGCCTCGATGAGCTCCTCTTCGGTGGCGCCGTTCTTCTTGGCGAAGTCGAAGTGGAAGTTCAGCTGTTCGGTGTTGCCGCCGGCGAGCAGCGCCGCAACGGTGATGAGGCTGCGGTCGCGTTTGGAGAGCTCGGGCCGCTCCCACACCTCGTCGAAGAGGACGCGGTCCGTGTAGTGGACCAGGCCGGGCGCGAAGTTTCCAAAGGCTCGCTGGCCGCCGGTCCAGCCGGTTGTCTCGTCGGTCATGCTGTTGTCCTTTCAGAAGGGGTCCACGCGCACGGTTGCGGCGCGGACCCGGTCGGTGATCATCGTGGGCAGATGGGGGCTTCCGGCGTATTTGGCGCGGTAGGCGGCGTCGATCCGGGCGTTCAACGACGCCTCGTGGGCGGGAACGAACGAGACGTCCTTCGCGATGCCGCCGGCGGTGATGCGGCCGGCGCGCTGCGACATGGCGGAGCCGTACCAGCGCGGTGAGGTGCCGTTGTAGGCGCGGACGTACACGGCGCCGTCGACGACGACGGACCAGATCCAGGTCGGCGTCCCGTAAGTGGCTCCGTCCGCGCGGAAGGGCGAGATGTGGAAGTCGTCGGTGGAGCCGATGCTCGTCAGCTCAGCAGGGGTCCAATCGGTCATGACACCAGTCAACACGCACCTTATCCGCGCCCGGGAGACCCTGCTTATGGGTGGGTTGGCCGAACAGGGTACTGACAGAGACTCCCTCGGGACCCTGACGTGCACGTAGCGTGGTCGGTATGGACAACCGCCACGAGATCCGTGAGTTCCTCGCCACCCGGCGGGCGAAGCTCACACCGGATCAGGCGGGGCTGCCCACGTTCGGCGGCAGGCGGCGGGTCCCCGGGCTGCGTCGCGAGGAGGTCGCGCTGCTGGCCGGCGTCTCAGTGGAGTACTACACCAAGCTCGAGCGCGGCTCGCTCGGCGGGGTTTCCGAGAGCGTGCTCGAGTCGCTCGCCAGGGCGCTCCAGCTGGACGAGGCCGAACGCGAGCACCTGCACAACCTGGCGCGTGCGGCGTCACCTTCGGCGCGGCCGCGGCGCAAGCCCAGCGAGGCTGTCAGCCCCAGCGTGCAGCGGCTGCTGGACTCCATGGTGGGCGTGCCGGCGTTCGTCCGCAACGGCCGGCTGGACGTCCTGGCGATCAACGGCCTCGGGCGGGCCCTGTACTCGGCGGCGTACGCCCAGGGCACCGCCAACGTTAACTTGGCCCGGTTCGCTTTCCTCAACCACCGCTCGCACGTCCTGTACCCGGACTGGGAGAAGGCGGCCAGCACCGCCGTCGCGATTCTCCACACCGAGGCAGGCCGTGACCCGTTCAACAAGTCCCTCACCGAGCTGATCGGGGAGCTGTCCACCCGGTCGGAGGACTTCCGCACCCGCTGGGCGCAGCGCGACGTGCGCCTCCACAGCGGAGGCTACAAGGACTTCCGGCACCCCGCCGTCGGGGACCTGCACCTGGCGTTCGACGCCCTCGAGCTCCCGAACGCGCCCGGGCTCACCCTGACCGCCTACAGCGCCGACCCCGGCACCCCGTCCGGAGACGGGCTCCGGCTGCTCGCCAGCTGGGCGGCGACCGATACGACCACCAAGAACGCCAAGAACGCCAAGAACGCCAAGAACGCCAAGAACAAGGAGAACGCATGAACATCGAACCCACCCAGCCCACCGGCAAGAACCCGCCCGAGCAGTTCGTCGGGGACGTGTGGCTGGACCCCATCGCGCTGCCGCACGAAAGCGACCAGCGGATGGTCGTCGCCACCGTCCGGTTCGCCCCCGGCGCCCGCACCGCCTGGCACTCCCACGCCCGCGGACAGTACCTCCGCGTCACCCAGGGCGTCGCCCGGTTCGGCGGCCGCGACGGCAAGATCATCGAGGTCCACCCCGGCCAGACCCTGTACACCCCGCCGGGCGAAGAGCACTGGCACGCCGCCGCGCCCGGCTGCTTCATGGAGCACATCGCCATGCTGGAGAACGGTGACGACCCCGCCAAGACCACCATCTGGGGTGAGCACATCACCGACGACGAATACAACGGCACCGAATACATCGGCACGGTGTCCTGATCCACGCGTCCTGACCCCGGCCCTGACCCCGCCGTCGGGATCCCCTAAAACCCATCGACGCACCCACCCCGCACCCAGCCCAACGAACGGAGACTCACCCATGCACACACGTACCCTCGGACAAGGCCTGACCGTATCCGCCGTCGGCCTGGGCTGTATGGGCATGTCGCAAAGCTACGGGCCCAACCCCGGCAGCCGCGAGGAAATGATCGCCGTGATCCGCTCCGCCTACGACCTCGGGGTGACCTTCTTCGACACGGCCGAGGTGTACGGGCCGTACGTGAACGAGGGGCTGGTGGGTGAGGCCCTGGAGCCGATCCGGGACCAGGTGCAGGTCGCCACCAAGTTCGGCTGGCGCATCGAGGGCGGCAAGAGCGTGGGCCTGGACAGCCGGCCCGAGCAGATCCGCCGCGTCGCCGACGCCTCGCTGAAGCGCCTGCGCACCGACGTCATCGACCTGTTCTACCAGCACCGCGTCGATCCCGACGTTCCCATCGAGGACGTCGCCGGCACGGTCGGGGAGCTGATCGCGGACGGCAAGGTCCGGCACTTCGGGCTGTCGGAGGCCTCGGCCGGGACCATCCGCCGGGCGCACGCGGTGCATCCGGTGACGGCGGTGCAGAGCGAGTACTCGCTGTGGACCCGCGACCCCGAGGCGGAGGTGCTGCCGACGCTCGCCGAGCTGGGCATCGGGTTCGTGCCGTTCAGCCCGCTCGGCAAGGGCTTCCTCACCGGCACCGTCAGCACGGCCACCACCTTCGCCGACGGCGACGTCCGCGCCACCATCCCCCGCTTCACCGAGGAGAACCGGTCCGCCAACGCCGCGCTCGTCGAGCATGTCGCCGGCCTCGCCCACAGCAAGGGCACCACGCCGGCGCAGATCGCGCTGGCGTGGCTGCTCGCGCAGCAGCCGTGGATCGTGCCCATCCCGGGCACCCGCAGCACCGCCCGGATCGGGGAGAACGCCGGCTCGACGGCGGTGGCCCTGTCGGCGGACGACGTCGCCGATCTCGACGCGCTCGCTCAGCGGATCGGCGTGAAGGGCGCCCGGTACAACGACCTCCACCTGGGATACGTCAACCGCTGACGCCCGGGCCCGTCCCGATCCGTCCCAATCCAGAAAGCCCATGACCCAAACACACCCCCGCCGCGCCCGTGCCGCCGCCCCCGTCCAGGGGCGCGGCTTCGTCGCGGCCACCGTCTCGTTCGTCACCGTGTTCGCCGCCGGCGCCGCGGCGATTCCCCTCTACGACACGTACCGGAGCGCCGACGGCCTGACCAACGATCAGTTCTCGCTGGTCGCCGTCGCCTACTTCGTCTGCGCCGTGTTCGCCCTGCTCGTCCTGGGCCGGCTCTCCAACCACCAGGGGCGCCGCCCCGTCTCGATCGCCGCGCTCCTGATCGCCGCCGCCGGTTGCCTCACCCTGCTGTGGGTCCACAGCTTCCTCCCGCTCCTGGTCGGCCGGTCCCTCCAGGGGCTGGCCGCAGGCCTCGCCTCCAGCGCCATCGGCGCCTACATCGTCGACACCGCACCCCGCCGCCCGCGGTGGCTGGTCCCGGCCGTCACCACAGCGGCCGCCACCGTCGGCCTCGCCCTCGGGGTTTTCCTCTCCGGACTGCTCGTCGAGTTCGCGCCGGCCCCGCGCGTCCTCACCTTCTGCGTGTTCGCCGTGCTCCTGCTCGGCTGCGCGGCCGCGCTCGCCACCCGCCCCGAGACCGTCCCCGGCACCGCCGGCGCCTGGTCCTCCCTGATCCCGCGGCTGGCCGTCCCGACGGCGGCGCGCCCCTACCTGCCCTTGGCCTCCGGCATCTTTGTCGCCACCTGGGCGTTCGGCGGCTACTTCACCTCGTTCGGCCCCTCCATCGCCGCCGAGAACCTCGGCTCGCACAGCCCCCTCGTCGCGGCCGCCGTGTTCGCCTCCTACATGGCACCGAGTTTCCTCGGCGGGTTCCTCGCCGGACGCTTCACCCCCGCGGCCGCGCAGCGCACCGGGATGACTCTGGTCGCCGCTGCGGGCATCGGCCTCACGGTCGCCAGCGCCGCCGGCATCCTCGGCCTGTTCATCGGCGCGGGCGTCCTCGGCGGCATCGGGATGGGCCTCGCCACCTCCGGGAGCATGAACACGCTCCTGCCCGCGGCGCTCCCCCGGGAGCGCGCCGGCCTGCTCGCCGTGATCTACGCGATCTCGTACACCGGGTCGGCGGTCCCCAGCCTCATCGCCGGACAGGCCAGCCGGGTCCTCAGCCTCCCCGCCATCACGGCCGGCTACGCCGTCCTCGCCTGCCTGGTCTGGCTCGCGGTACTCGTCGCGGCCAGGAACCCGGGTGGGCCCGGCAGGGTTTGAGGCTGCCGGTTGAGGGGGCAGCCGTCCGCCGCGGATGACATCCTTCTCGCCGCCGCTATTCGCTAGCCGACGGAAGTTTTGGTGGCCTACGACGACGAACTGGTCACCACGGTGGGCGAGACCGGGCTGCGCACTCGAAACCTCGGCGCTGGTCACGATCCTACGGGGCCGTCTTCAGGCCCTATAGCTGACCGTTACTACGCGGCCATGCATACATTCGTCTCCGACCTTCGCTGATTCCGGATCTTAGTGCGTCAAACTAGGGCATGAGTGAATTCATTGCACCGGAAAACACGCGCCGCCTAGTGAAGGTCATCGGGAGAACTGACCCCGGCGAGGTACTGGGACAAGTCGCTACGTTCGGCGGCAGGACTATCAATATCACGCCACTTGCTATTCGTTTTCCGTTGGATGGACTGTGCGCCTACTACGACGAGGACAGCGTGAAACCCTGGACGGAGGATCCTCAGTAGGCCAATGCATCTAGGGTTACGTCCCCTCCTATATGATGCCCAAGTTGGTATCGGAGGGAATTGGGGAACGTTTGGCCGCGCACGGGTTTAAATTGTTGGAGATCGAACTGCGTGAGGGGCAGCGTCAGCCGTTGATGGACTTCGGCAAGACTCGCTATCTCGATCTTGTTCATGAGGACGTAACGGCCGCGATCGAGCGCCGTAGTCAGGAGATACAGGCCGCCGAGGAGGCGCTTAGAGCTGCGGAGAAAGCTCGTCAGGCGGCGCTGGAGAGCGGATCCGCCTCCGAAGCCGAACCACCAGCGGAGGAGTTTATTGAGGCAGAACCGGGGGGCACCCTAGTTCAAGACGCCTCCAGCGGAGTCGTTTCAATTGCCTCATCGGAGGACGTTGTGAGCGATAGCGAGGACGAGCCGACCCTGCGGCAATCAACACGACGACCGTCAGTCATACGCTTCGAAGAGTCTATTCGTCTGAACTCCGCAGCACTTCTCCGCGTGCAGTATGGCGTTATTGGGGACCATGAAAAGGGCGTTGACCCAGAAGGCAGGCTGAAAGACGCGGACCTCAAGAAGCTGGCGACGACACGCTCTTACAGAATCCTGATCATTGCGCCTGAGACCGGAACGAAGGGCTTCCTCGCGGTCGAGGTAATTTCGCGCTCGCACGCTGCAAAGCAGTTTCCGAGACGACTCTTTCAGGCGGCGGTCGGCCACCGCTACAAGATCAAGCCTCTGGGGCCGATCGCGGACTCTGGCGCAGTGAAAAAACTGGTCGAGGACGGAAGCGTCAAAGAGGTCCAGCTGTTCAAGAAGTTCATACCTAGCGACTCACAAACCCCCCTCGCAGAAGACGTGGTGCTGACCTTCAAGATAGGCCACAAAAAGTCACAGGTCCGGCGTATTCTCCAAAGGGTAAGCAGCTGGTTACCGAAAGATGCGGAGGACGCGACGCGTGACGCGGACATAGACCCCAGCGCAGAGGCCCACTCGCTGGCGTCCATACTCTGGTCCGAACTGGAAGGAGCTAGTTTCGATGATGTGAAGGTCAAAGTCATTAACGCCAAGCAAAAACGCACTCTTCAGCCTCTTGACTTCAAGGAAGGGTTTATTTATGACCTGGGCGAGGGGCCTGTCTCAGATGACGAATTTTGCACGAGGGTGAACGACGCCGCACGGTTGCTCTTCAGCAACTATCAGATGGACATGGAAGCAGATTGGTACTTACACCAACCAATAGAGTGAGCGTAGGTTTAACTATGAGCCTGGCACGGGTCAACGTATTCGCATTGCTATCTGATCAATTCAGATTCCTACGTCACGCTGGGAATGGCAAGCCCGCACGAGTCGTGCGAATGCTTGTTCTCCTCACCGGCCCGGTTACCGCGGGTGTGTCCTACCATCTTGGGTGGCGCATGCAAAGCGTGGGCGAGCTCGCATCCGGACTGGGACTAATGGCAGGTGTTTTCATCTCAGCGTTCGCCATCGTGTTTTCACTTCGACTTACGTTGGCCAATAGACCAACTAGCAACATGAAACTATTAGCTTCAAAACTCATGGATGAAGGCGCACTGACACTACTGGCCGCTGGACTATTGGCGGGTATCGATGCCATGTGGCTGAGCGGAGTTGCGGCAACAACCGCCAAAGAGGATCAGGTTAGCGTCATTGCTACCGCAGTCACTGTCGGGCTCAGTTCACTCGTTGCCCTGTACTTCCTGTTATCGGTTCGACGTCTCCACGTCCTGTATACAGATACGTTTCCCCCCTACTGGAGAGCTAGGGACGCTGTGGAAAACGGGGCTCAGTCAAAAAGTTCTGCGAAATCGAAGGCATAAGGCGCCTGCCGAACGCTTACTGGGTCAGAGGTTGTTGATGGTCGGGTGATGTATGTGGTTTCCGATGCCGGCCTGGATTCCCTGGTGTTGTTGTAGTGCTGGCGTCAAGGCGTTGGAGTGAGACGACTTTAGTTGCTGCTGTTGAAAACTCGCCGGTAGGCCCAACCGGGCTGCAAAGTCCGGTTGAAGCTTCGGCGTTGGCTCAGGGTGTAGTAGGGCTTGATGAATTGTTGAATGGCTCCGACGTCGGCGACGGCGTCGCCGAACTCTAACGAGTTGCGGTTGCCGGGGCGGCGGACGGCGCGTCCGCGATGGGCAGCCGTTCATCGTGAACGGGGCAGCGAGGGCAAGGTCAGAGTCACACTACTTGGGGCAGTCCCAGCTAGTTGTTTAGACCTGAGAGGTTGGTGACGAGACCGGCGGGTGTTTGACCGTTGAGTGCGGCGTGGGCTCGGTGGCGATTGTACGCCGAGCATCACTAACGTCCATGGTCAATACAGCTAGTCAGCCAAAATCGCGTTGTCCAGAACCTTGCTACGGAGTCTCCACCCAGCGCTGGTCCCGGTCAATGCACCAACGAATGGAAGCAAGCTGCGCTTCACGGCTAGGTTGTCTGGACTCGATCCTACATATCCCGGGCACGTTGCTAGATGTGCTCACTGGTCGAGGCCGATGTGCCACCAGCCGAGACGTGAAGAAGTCCGCTGTCATTCCTCACAGAAACGGACGATCTTGACCATGAAAGACTCGGTCTGACTCGGATTGTGGACGGCGCCTATCACTCACCCTCACTGGAACTTAGCCCGAAGAAGCGCTCGAAGAATGCACCCAGCTTTGCAATCACCCGCTGCTTCCTCTCCCCGTGTCCGCCGTTACTGGAAAAACGCGACGCGGGCGGCAATACCTCCGTGATTGCAGTCCCCGTCGTGCGGAGCGTGCCGTCGCGGAATGCGTTCTCAACGAATGAGTGGACGGCATGGGAACGCAGGTTCTCCTCTGCGATGATAGATTCCAGCTCCGCGTCGCGCTTGGCTGCAATGAAGGCCTGCCATTCCTCGTCGATCGCACCGTCGACGGAGACGGAGTCAACGAAGTCCTCAATGAGGTCCTTCTTATTCCGCAGCGTCGGGCTGGCATCCACGGCACGGGAGATCTCAACGCGGATTTCCTTGTCCTGACCATCGCCGTACTGTTCACGGAACGTGGCGACCAGCATCAGAATGTAGTCGACGTTGATCTCAACCTGCTTGATCAACTCGATCTCGAAGACCACATCATCGTTGATAATCTCTTTGTCCGCGGCTTTGTCCTTGCGGAACTCCGCATACAGGTCGAGGTAGACGCTGCGGTAGTCCTGCCCCTGGCGTGCAGTGAGGATCTCCGAGCCGGCGAAGTCGTCGAACGAGGTGAGGATGTTCTCGAGCCTCAGGATCTGCCCGAACGTCTGGATGAACTCCTTCTGTGCGCTCTCCCCGACGATCGGCTGTCCGAGAGGGAACGACACCAGCAGCTGGCCGACCTTGTCGGCATACTCGCCGTAGTACTCGGCATACGGCTTGAGGAGCACGATACCCTGGGCATCCTTATTGCCGAACAGTTCGAGCGCAGCCTTGGTCTCTTCCTCAAGATTCCGGAAGGCAACGATGTTGCCGTAGGTTTTGATCGAGTTAAGGATGCGGTTCGTGCGTGAGTACGCCTGGATTAGGCCGTGCGCGCGGAGGCTCTTGTCGACGAACAGGGTATTGAGCGTTGTGGCGTCGAAGCCGGTGAGGAACATGTTGACGACGATCACGAGGTCGAGCTCACGGTTCTTCAGGCGCTGAGAGAGATCCTTGTAGTAGTTCTGGAACCTATCTGCGCTCGTGTCGTAGCTTGTGCCGAAGATGTCGTTGTAATCTTGGATCGCGTCTTCCAGGAAGCCTCGAGCGTCCGCAGCCAAAGCGTCGGTGTCGAACGCCTCGTCGTCGAGAATGCCGTCATCAGTAGCATCGTTTGCGCCATATGAGTAGATGAGGCCGATCTTGAGGCGACGATCTGGCAGCAACTCTTCTTGCTGAATCTGGAAGTGGTTGTAGTAACGGCGCGCGGCGTCGATCGACGCCGTAGCAAAGATTGCGTTGAACCCACGCACCCGCTTGCGCTCGCGCACGGCCTCCGCCTGGCGGCGGGCACGGGTCGCCTCTACCACGTTCGCGACGACGGAGTGTTCGTAGCTGGATGAGCGCTTCGTCTTCTGGTCGAAGTGTTCCAGCGTGTACTTCACGATCTTGCTGATGCGCTCCGGGGCCAACAGTGCCTTGTCGGTGTCGATCGAAGGGACCTGTTTGTCGACAACCGAACCGACCCTTACCGTGTTAACGTAGTCGATACGGAAGGGCAGCACGTTCTTGTCGGTGATCGCATCCACGATGGTGTACGTATGGAGCTTCTCCCCGAACGCCTGCTCAGTCGTCTTCAGCTGCGGGCTGCCTCCACTGCTGGCGTTGGCGGCGAAGATCGGGGTACCGGTGAAGCCAAACAGGTTGTACCGCTTGAATGCCTTGGTGATGTCGGCGTGCATGTCACCGAACTGAGAGCGATGGCACTCGTCGAAAATGATCACAACGTGATCGCTCGTGATGGAGTGCGCCCTGTTCGCCTTGATGAAGGTAGAGAGCTTCTGGATCGTCGTGATGATGATCCGCGCGCCCGGATCCTCCAACTGCTTTTTTAGTACCGCTGTGGAGGTGTTCGAGTTCGCCGCGCCTTTCTGGAAGCGGTCGTACTCGCGCATCGTCTGGTAGTCGAGATCCTTGCGGTCCACGACAAACAGCACCTTGTTCACGCTCGGAAGCTTGGACGCCAGCTGCGCCGTCTTGAAGCTGGTCAGGGTCTTGCCGGAACCGGTGGTATGCCACACGTAGCCGCCTGCGGCGACGGTACCGAGCTGCTTGTAGTTCGTGGAGATGTCGATCTTCTGCAGAATGCGCTCGGTCGCCACGATCTGGTAGGGCCGCATCACCAGCAATAGCGAATCAGCCGTGAGTACGCAGTAGCGGGTGAGGATATTCAGCAGCGTGTGCTTGGCGAAGAACGTCTTCGCAAAGGATGTCAGATCCTGGATCGGCTTGTTCTGCGCGTCCGCCCACCACGACGTGAACTCGAAACTGTTCGACGTTTTTCGACCCTTGCCGGGCTTCTGGCCTTCCTTGAGATGCTGGCTACGGGTGGTGTTGGAGTAGTACTTTGTGAGCGTGCCGTTGCTGATGACGAACAGCTGCACGTACTCGAAGAGGCCGGAACCTGCCCAGAAGCTGTCACGCTGGTAACGGTCTATCTGGTTGAACGCCTCGCGAATATCCACTCCGCGGCGCTTTAACTCGATGTGAACCATCGGGAGTCCGTTGACCAGCACTGTTACGTCGTAGCGGTTGGCGTAATTTGCGCCGCCTTCGTCGCGCTCGAGTTCGTACTGGTTTATGACCTGCAGACGATTGTTGTGGATGTTCTGTTTGTCCAGCAGCCTGATGTTCTTCGTCGTACCGTCATCACGGTTCAGAATCTGAACGTGGTCCTCTTGGACGCGGACCGTCTTTTCGACGATCCCGTCGTTCTTGCCCGCGATTTTGTTCTCGAAGAAGTCTTTCCACTCTGTGTCCGAGAACGTGACGTGATTCAGCGTCTCGAGCTGGACGCGCAGGTTCGCGACTAACTGCTCCTCTGAGGTGATCGGCACGTACTCATACGCCTGCGACTTCAGTAGCCGGATCAGCTCACCCTCCAGGGCAGACTCGGACTGATACGCCGCTTCAGCTTTCGCGCCCAGAACGTGCTCGGCGACGACCGTGCTCTCCGCAGAGACCGCGATCGGATCGTACTTTCGCGGTGTCGCCATACTCATGCGGCAGCCTCCTCGAAAATAAGCTCCTCGAAAGCAAAGAGGCTGTCACGATAGTACTCGTACTGCTTCCGACGGGCAGCACGCTCGGCAGGAAGGCCAGCGCTGAGGTCGTCAACGAGAGCGTCGAACTTTTCAAGCAGCGCTACGATCCGGCGTTGGTCCTCCAGAGGAGGGACCGGAATCGGAAAATCCTTGATTAGCTTGGCGTTCAGATCAGCGCGTGCACCGCGACCAAACGCTTTCAGCTCTTCGTACTTGGAACTCACCCAGTAGAAGACGTACCGGTAGTCAGCACGGGTCTCGTCGATCTGGAGATTACAGCAGTGCTGGTTTGTGGTCAGCGGAACCTTGTTGACTGCGGATCTCGCGGCAGTTGCACCAGAGATCGCGACGATGACGCAGTTCTCCGGGATCCAGGAAACGGCAGTCTCCTGGAGAGCGCGGTCTGTGATTCGCATCTCAGCGTCCCAGATTTCGCCGAACCTGACTTCACTAGTGCGCAGCCACGGGATTGTGCCGTTTTCGTAGTACTCGGATTTGCGTGCCGTGGGGGTTGCTCCCGACGACACATGGGACGAAACCTGCCCCAGAGTCGACCACACGGCTCCTTCCTGGGCAGTAGATGCAAGAAGACTGGAGCGGTAGTACTCGTATTGGCGGCGGCGGCCATCCAGCTCTGCTTCTAGCTCTGCTTTCAGTTCGGCTTCCAGCTCAGCGAACTGATCCAGTACCCGCACGATTTCCTGCTGCACTTCGAGAGGCGGCACGGGTATCCGGATCTTTGCGAGCGAGGCGCCAGATACGCGCCTGACCTTCGTGCCATTTATGTACCGCTTCTTTTGCTCCTGGAAGCGTTCCGAGGTGAAGAAGTAGGCCACGTAGCGAGGATCAAGGCTGTGGCGGTAGATGTAGGCGTCCCCGCTGACAGCTACTTCTTCGGAGCCGAGCCACGCAGTTGCCTTGGCAACGGCTTCGTCGTCTTCGCTTGTGGTCGCGATAATGAGATCGCCCGGCTCAGCCCTGCGCAGTCGTGCCGCGAGCGTGGGGTTCGTGAAGGACTTAGTCGATTCTGTCCAGATTCCGTAGTAGGTATGCACCTGACCGTAGTGAATTGCTGGAAAGCCTTCGTCGGTCAGGTCCGACTTTTGAAGTCCATTGCCGCGGACGAACTCGCCGACTTCTCCGAGTGCTTTGAGCGCAACCCCATGCGAAGCCAAATCCACGATCAGCTCATCCACCCGACTCACTTCATGCCTTCCAGATCCGCGACGATCTCGTCAATCGACGCACGCAGCCCGGCCTGACGGTCCACGATCCGTGCGATCTCCGCGTTCAGCTCTGTGATGTCAACGACTTCACGGGTGTCCTCCTGATCGACGTAGCTGGACACAGCAATGTTGTAGTCGTTCGCGGCGATGTCCTCATTGGCTACGACCTTCGCGACATGGTCAACATCATCGCGAGTCGTAAGGGCGTCGAGGATGCGCTGCTGATTCTCGGGCTGCAGCTTGTTCTTATTGCCCACGCGTTTGAACTCGGCCGACGCATCGACGAACAGCACCGCATTGTCGGTCTTCGACTTCTTGAGCACGATAATGCATGTGGCAATCGTGGTGCCAAAGAATAGGTCCGGCGGCAGCTGGATGACAGCGTCGACGAAGTTGTTGTCGATGAGGTACTTACGGATCTTCTGTTCCGCTCCGCCACGGTAGAGCACGCCAGGGTACTCGACAATCGCGGCGGTTCCGTTGACCGCCAGCCAGCTTAGGATGTGCATAGTGAAGGCGAGATCAGCCTTAGACTTCGGTGCGAGCACACCAGCAGGCGCGAAGCGTTCGTCGTTGATAAGCAGCGGGTTGGCGTCGCCCTCCCATTTGATGGAGTAGGGCGGATTTGAGACGATAGCCTCGAACGGTTCGTCGTCCCAGTGGTGCGGGTCAATCAGGGTGTCGCCGTGAGCAATGTCGAATTTCTCGTAATTGACGTCATGCAGGAACATGTTGATCCTTGCGAGGTTGTACGTGGTCAGGTTGATCTCCTGGCCGAAGAAGCCGCCCACGTTCTCGCGGCCGAGCACCTTGGCAAACTTCAGCAGCAACGAGCCCGAACCGGCGGCGGGGTCATAGACCTTGTTGACACGAGTCTTGCCCTGGACGGTGATCTTCGCGAGCACTTCGGAGACTTCCTGCGGCGTGTAGTACTCGCCACCAGACTTACCAGCCTGGGAGGCATACATCTGCATCAGGTACTCGTAGGCGTCACCGAACAAGTCGATCGAGTTGTCCCCGAAGTTCCCGAGCGGCAAATCACCGATCGCATCGAGCAGCTTGACCATCTTTTCATTGCGCTTGGCCACCGTGTTGCCGAGCTTCGAGCTGTTGACGTCCAGGTCGTCGAACAGGCCTTTGAGGTCGTCTTCGCTGTCGGTGCCGGCAGCGGACCCCTCGATGTTCTTGAACACCCGCTCGAGCGTCTCGTTGAGGTTCTCGTCATGCGGGGAGCGCTCTCGGACGTTCTGGAAGAGCTCAGACGGCAGAATATAAAAGCCCTTCTCGGCAACAGTTTCCTCGCGACCGAACTCCGCATCAGCATCGGGCAGTCGCAGGTAGTCGAAGCCAGCCTCACCTGCATCGTGCTCACCCTTGTTGATATAGGTGGCAAGGTTCTCGGAGACGAACCGATAAAAGAGCATGCCGAGTACGTACGACTTGAAGTCCCACCCGTCGACCGATCCCCTGAGGTCGTTCGCGATCCGCCAGATCGTCTTGTGCAGCTCCGCGCGTTGCGCTTCTTTAGTTGTTCCGGCCATATCCGTGCGTTTACTCCTTCGCGCTTGGCGCGCTTACGTTGGTCTCCCAGGGCAGTGCTCTCAACTTAGCAGCGAGCGCCGACGCTGTCGGATAGCGGCGCGACGTTGGAGGGAAATGAGGCTGAATTGGTGTCATCGTGTTGTCAAGGCGAGGGACGGGGCTGCGCGACGGGCCGGGTTCGATCGACAAGTTGATCGATAGAGTCATGCACAGGGTCGGCGGTCGCCAGCAAACATGGTCCGAGTATCCTACCTGTGCACAGGGAGGAAACTCCTATCCGCGCCGGCACCCGAACGACGAGATCATTTCGACAGGCAAAGCGAGCAAACAGCCCATATGACTTCCCTCATCTCCTGGCTCGACGCGTCCACCGAGGAAAACTCAAGGATGCGCGAGCTCGTGAAGCTCTTCGGCACGCCGGAAACCACCGATGACCTCGGCATGGGCCAGCTGCGCGACGCGATCAGCAACAGCTTGTTCCCGGGGACCTCCGTGCTGCACCTGGGGGCGCGGTACATGCTCCTCGTCCCGTGGGCCTACCAAACCGCCCACCGCAGCACGCGAAACCCCGACGACCTGAGCAAGCGGTCCGAGGAATCCGAGCGGCAGTTGATCGGTAGGCTCAAGGAAATCGGGGAGGAAAGCTACATCGGGCGCGACGCCGGCCGAAACGTCCAGCAGCTTCCCTCCGCCGCGTACTGGACCGCGCTACGCACCTACGGCATCGTCAGCCCCGACACCGACCGCTCCGCCGTAGCCCAGCTGATGTGTGCTGATGCCCCGGCGCCTGAAGACGGCGAAAGCAGCTACTCGGTCTGGAACCAGACCCTCCCCAAGCCGCCGGCCGGCTTTCCGCAGGCCGAAGATCGCGGACTCAAGCTGTCCCACGACGAAGCCCGCTGGCTCCAGGAACGCATCCTGAGCACCTGCCCCGGCACCATGCTGGCCCACGTCGTCGGATCAGAGGTCAGCCCCACCCCGGGACTTTGGGCACCCTGGCTGGACCCGGCGTGCCGCAGCGCGGAGGGCGACCCCGCGCAGTGGCTCAAGGACGCCGAGGCGTTCTCCTTCATACACAACGGCGCTACCATCCTCTACCAGCACGTGCTCGCGGAACTTTCGGCAAAGGTCTTCTCCGCCGGTAAGGACACCTCGAAGCCCACGATGGAACTCCTCGCAGCGTGGGAGGAACAGCGGGACAGTAAGCGCGAACTCCTCGCTGAATGGGACGTCGCCGGTTTCATCGCCCGCGCCACGGCACTGAACCGCGGCATCAACAGCAACACCGCCGGCTTCGCCCAGCAGATGGCAGAGGCGGCCGCAAGCCCCGGCAAACTGACCGACAACCAGGACTTCCGTGCCGCCGTCGAAACCCGGGAAAAGCTCATGAAGAAGTCCAATTCGCGGTTCCGCAACGAACGCCGGCTCCGCGCCTGGCAGCCGCCGGACCGGGTGGCAGCCCTGACGTTCCGCTGGGCGCAGGTACGCCGTAACGTCCTGGACATCCATGCAGGACTCGCACTGGAAGGGCAGTCGAATGCTTGAGGCAGCAAACAGGCAGGCACTCACCCAGCAGCTGCGCCCGCCGGCAGGATTCCGGCTCTCCCACGCCGTGGGCACCACCTTCACGCTGGACATGACCAGCGCCCTTTCCGTGCCGCTGAGTTTTGTCGCGGGCTCCGGGGAAGAATTCACCAATCCGGTGGCCGCGCTCAGCGCCCTGCGCAAAGTCTCTGACCGCGTGGACATCTTCTGCCAGGCGGGCCACATCAAAGCGCCTTCGAATGCCTCGGACCTGCTCGCGCTGCTGGAGCCGATGGTCCATCAGGTCAGCGTCAAGCGCGGGCTGTTCCACCCCAAAATCTGGCTCCTCGAATTCGAAAACGACACCGAACGCCGCTACCGCTTCCTGTGCAGCAGCCGCAACCTCACCACCGACGCCAGCTGGGACCTCCTCGTCCGGCTGGACGGCGAACCCGTGCAGGACGGCGGGGATGCCGGCCCGGACAGCGGACCGCTGGCACGCTTCATCGCCGGGCTCCCCGGCCTCTGCACGGTAACGCCCGACGCCGGGCGGCTCGCTAGGGTGCGCGGCCTCGCCTCCCGCCTGGCGGATGTTCGCTGGGACCTGCCCGAGGACATCCACCGCTTGGCATTCCGGCCCATGGGTATGGGCGAAGACTTCGAAGACGGATCAATCGTGGCGCATCTGCGCGATCCGGGTAACTTCAAGGCACTCAACGGCAAGACCGGTACCGGGGCCCACTTCGGTCGAGAGAAGCTGGTCATCTCGCCTTTCCTCGATGACAGGATGCTCGGCCGGTTGCGGGATCCGTGGACGGATAACCTCTACGTTTACTCACGCGGCGACCAGCTGGATCTCCTCAACGAGACAACGGTGGGTGATTCCGCAACGTCGTTCAAGGCTTTTGACGAACTCGGCATCCCCGAATCGTCGGAGTCAGGGCAAAGCGATGTGGACGAGTCCGGACTCCAGCGCGTTGCCGACGATCTCAGAGGCTTGCACGCCAAGGCCTACTTCTGCGACTTTGACCACCATACTTACGCGCTTCTCGGGTCCACCAACGCCACCGAAGCGGGCTTCACAAGGAACGTGGAGTTCCTGCTGGAAATGCGGGGGGCCAAGAAACGCCTGGGGGTGCAGCGCATCCGGGACAGTCTCAAGGGCGTGCCCTTCGCCGATTATCTGGGCACTGGCGGCGCAGCCCGCTCCGAAGAAGACGTGGCGGCCTTCCGACTTGAGAACGCCCTGCGCGAAGCTGCCGCGCAACGGTTCCTGCTCGACGCCGTCCCTGAGGGCGACGCCAAAAACAACTTCGCCGTGACGGTCTCGCACGACTGGTCACCGAAGCCGGAATTCACCGCGAAGCTGCGGCTCCTCTCGCTCCCCCAGCCGAGCGCCGTCGTCGAGCCTTCCAAAGGTCAGCGCGAACATGTCTTCCACGTCATACCGCTGGCTGACGTGACGCCGTATCTGGTGCTGACGCTGGAGGACCCGGCGGCCGGGCTGTCCAAGAGCACGGTGATCCAAGGCAGTCTGCGTACCGATCCTGCAGGACGGCTTGATGAGATCATTGCCCGCCAGCTGGACGACCCCCAGAAGCTTCGCCAGTTCCTGCTGTTGTTCCTCACCCCGGAAGATGCCCTGCCAGGGTCGGGGACGGGCACAGGTTGGTTCGCCGGTTCAGGGTTCGGCGACGGATCCACCGCGGGACTCTTCGAAGCGATGGTGGGCGCGATGGCGGGTCCGGACGCCGCCTCGGTCTTCCCGGATCTGAAGGTCGTCATGGACCGTCTGCTCGCCCTTCGAGGCGACGACCCGGAGATTCAGCAGCTGCACGTGCTCTGGACGGCAGCGACCGAGGCATTGGACATAGGGGAACTTCATGGGGTTTGATGCAACGCCGGCGCTGGACGGACTAAGGGGCTTTCAGCACCGCACCGTGGAACACGTCTTCAAGCGCCTCTATCTGGACGACCAGCCGGCGGACCGCTTCCTCGTCGCGGATGAAACTGGGCTGGGCAAGAGCATGGTTGCCCGCGGCGTCATTGCCAAAGCCATTGAGCTTCTCGACCGGCCCGACTCCGGGGTGAACCGCATCGACGTCGTCTACGTCTGCTCCAACGCTGACTTGGCCAAGCAGAACCTCAGCCGGCTGAACGTTACCGGGCAGAAGGACATCATTGAATCCGGCCGGCTCACACTGCTGCCCACCGAACTGGCCAAGCTCAACGCTCCGGCCGCGCCTGGAACACGCAAGCGCGTCAACTTCATTTCGCTGACCCCGGGAACGTCGTTCAACGTCGGCGGGGCGACGGGCCAGGCCAGGGAGCGGGCTGTTCTCTTCCGCATCATCACGCAGCTCGGCGTGATCGGCGAAGAACAGCACGACGACGCCGTCGAGCTCCTGCGCGCGGGCGCCTCCCCGCAGAACTTCGCGCGCCGCGTCCAGTACATGCATGAGCAGTTCCCCAACGGTTTCTCGGTCCCCGTGCGGAACCGGTTCCGCACGCTAGCGCACCAAAGCGGCAACCTTCCGGCGTTCCGCAAGGCCCTGCGCGAGGCGGCGCGCGACGGGGCGGAGACCGTTCGGCCGCGCATGAGCGCCATCATTGGCGGGCTTCGCGGTGACCTGGCCCAGGCCGGGCTGGATTGTCTGGAACCCGACCTGATCATCCTGGACGAGTTCCAGCGATTCCGCGATCTGCTCTACTCCCCCGGAACAGCGCCCGACGACGAGGATCCCGCTGCCCAGCTCGCGCGGCAGTTCCTGAACTACGACGGCGCCAAGCTGATCCTGCTCTCGGCCACGCCGTACAAGGCGCACACCGGGGCGAACGAGGAAGACGGCGACGACCACGCTGCGGACTTCCGGCAACTGCTGCGCTTCCTGAGCAGTGAGCGGCCGGGATACATGGAAGACCTCGAAGCAGATCTGGACGGGCGAAGGACCCAGCTGCTGAAGCAGGTCCCTGACGATGCTCTGACGCACCGCATCGAGAACGGCTTGAAGCTGTTCATGAGCCGCACCGAGCGGCCCCAGCTCGGCAAAGACGACATGCTGTCCGTGATCGAGATGGCACCGACGGATGTCCGCGCCGGGGACCTCACCAGTTACAAGTCCCTCTCCGCGTTGTTCCGGGCCGCCCGCACCGGCAATCCGATGGAGTACTGGAAGTCCGTGCCGATGTTCGCGCACTTCCTCACCGACTACAAGGTCGGCAGGATGCTGGACGGCAGGATCCACTGTGACCGCGAAGCCGTTGACCCGGTGTTGCCGGCCCTCGCGACCATCGACCCCGATGCCTATCGCAGCTACGGTGCCGTGGAGACCGACAACGCCAAATTCCGGGCCGTGCGCGATCACACCGTCGGCCAGGGCTGGTGGAAGCTGCTGTGGATGCCACCATCGCTCCCCTATGTGAAGCCCTCCGGCGCCTTCGCCGAGGTGGGTTCGAACGTCACCAAGCAGCTGGTCTTCTCGGCGTGGAACGCGGCCCCGACGGCGATCACGACGATGCTCTCCTACGAGGCCGAGCGGCAGATCCTCGAGGGGTCACCGCTGCACGGTGAAAACACGGCCGCGGCCCGCAAGCGTTTCCGCGGCAGGCTGCGGTTCCGCGTCCGCGACGGTGAGCCCCAGGCTATGTCCACGCTGGCGCTGTTCATTCCCCACGCGGCCCTGGCACTGGCAGGTGACCCGTTGGAGAGTGCCTCCTTGAGTAATTCCGTGGTGCCGGGCGAAACTGTGCGGGCAGCCGCGGCAGCGTCTGGCACCGCGATGGTGGGCGGCGCCGTCGTCGACACGGCCAGCCGCCTCGGCACCTGGGCGTCCTACTTCTCGGTGCCCGGCGCTCTACCGGCAGAGTGGAAAAACGATGCCAAACTGGTCACGCGTGAACTTCGGCAGTTGGACGAGTACACCCAGCAGCTCGGCAAGGCTTCGGACGCCGCTGACGCCGATCAGGATGGAGGCTCCGAGGCCGGACTCTACCTGGCCCACATTGACCGGATGCTGGAGGCCGCGGCCGGTGAACCGGCGGGCTGGGAGGACGGGATTGAAGACCTGGCCGTCAACTCCCCCGCCAACTGCCTCTACCGTGCCCTGGAGCGCGTAGTCCCGGACGAATTCGACGGCACTGAGCTGTGGAAGGCTGCCGTGTTTGCGGCAAGCGGCCTGCGTACGCTGTTCAACCGGCTCGATGCAACCGAGCTGCTAGACAAGCTCTACCCCGAAGGCGACTACTGGCAGAAGGTCCTGCGCTATTGCGAAGCCGGAAACCTTCAGGCGGTGTTCGACGAGTATGCTTTCCAGCTCCGCAGCCAGCAGGCCCCTGGGGAGATCACCACCGAGCAGCTGTGGGCGCTGGCCGATGACATTCGGCGTTCACTGTCCCTCAAGCCGACGCAGCTGCTCGCCAAATATCCCGACGGTTCGCACGAGGATCTGCGGATGGGCAGCCGTTTCGCGGTCCGGTACAGCAACGCCAAGACGGACGACGGCGACAGCAACCGTATGCCCGATGTCCGCCGGGCCTTCAACAGCCCGTTCTGGCCGTTCGTTTTGGCGTCGACGTCCGTCGGGCAGGAAGGCATCGACTTCCACTGGTGGGCGCACTCGGTGATCCATTGGAATGTGCCCGGCAACCCTGTTGATTTTGAACAGCGCGAAGGTCGGGTGCACCGTTACCTGGGACATGCGGTGCGTAAGAACGTCGCCGAAGCCCACGGCGCCGAGGTGCTGAAGCCCGGGGTCACGGACCCGTGGGAGTCGCTGTTTGTCGTTGCTGCCGCTGATGTCGCCGCGCACCCGGAGAATTCCAACACGGAGTTCGCTCCGCACTGGATCTACCCGGGTGCACACAAGATCGAGCGGCGGTTGCTGGACCACCCTTTGAGCCGGGACGTGCCCAGGACCAAGCAGATGCTTGCAGGACTCGCGAAGTACCGGCTGACACTGGGGCAGGCCCGGCAGGATGACTTGTTAGGGCTGATCAAGGATGGGACTGAGATTAAGCCGCTGAATTTGCGGCCTTAGTTCGGTCGAGTGCCGAGGCCGACGGCGCGATGTCTCCATGCCCCGCAGGCAGACTGCGGCGGGTGGAGACACCGCAGGCGTTTGACTGCGGCGGGTGGAGACACCGCAGGCGTTTGACACTGCCAGCTCAGACCGCAGACGCACGCTCGGCAACAACGTCATGGAGGCACTTTGCAGTTCCGCCGTTCAATAACTCGGAGAACCCTGCGGAGGAGACCACGCACACGTGGTGCTGGCGGCGATCCTGGTTGATGACATCGAGTAGTTTGTCGCTGAACTGAATTTTCATATTCGTAACGACTTGGCCGGTCAGGTCACCATGAACGAGGAGAGATATCTGGCCTGTCAGGTCATTCTTGAACCTCGCGCCCTTGGTTTTGATGATCTTTGCTAGGTTCTCCCGTTTGACGTGCTCTCCGCGCACAACAACTTTGCCTGTCATCGTCACCGTCTGTCCGCGAAGCGTGGTCACGAAGCCGTTGCATGATTCTGAATACTGGTACATTTCGTTCCTCCTGCTCGATTGGGGCTATGCCGCCATGAAGTCTTGGTTGTCCTGGCAGTCCCAGAAGTCATCCTCGGAGAGACGATGCGTCCACAGGCGAAAATGCTTTGCGGCCTGCTGGGCGATGCGATTTCCCGGGTATCCCCTGCCGTCGGACCACGCTGCCAGTTCCAGATGAGTGGTGGTCTTAACTACGTCCTGCACAGCCGGGAAACAATCGCTATCCCCCGAGAAGAGAATGAGCGTGTCGAAGCGATGAGACTCGGCCGTCTTTACGAGATCCAGGCTTAGACGAACATCAACGCCGGATTCCTTAGGCTGAACGCGATACTTCGCATAGTGGAGGGGCAGGTACGTGGCCTGAATCAACGGATCTGCAGCCCACCGGCGTTGCTCATCCCGAAAGATCTTCGTGGCTTCCGGATCCGAGAACCGTTCTGGGCTACCCCGAAAAAGGAAGATTCCCGCGAGCTCGCCCTCTTTCGTGCGCTTTGACATGATTGATTCGGCAACGCGGCGCGGCGAAACATGCGTGGTCCACTTCTCAAAATCTCTGGCGAAGAGATCATGCCCCACAAGGTGGACGTTCGAATAATCGAGAAAAACTGCGATTCTATCCATAGCTTTTATCTCCTTTAACAGGTGAAGCCGCCACGGTCAACGTGACGGCATTTAGATCTATGACGTTTTTGGTGAAACGAGATTCAAATCCTGGTTCGAACTACGGCGTGTCTTCCAATATCATCCGGAGCATATCTCGAATAGATATTTCCCCTATATACAAAAGAAGCCCTACACCTTCGAGGTGCAGGGAGTCCTGTTGATATGAGTGTGCGCTTCGGTTTGCAATTTGTCAAATCCGCGGGGGCCTATGACTGTTGCTCGGACACCCCGGCAGCCGTGGGTCGCCTCATTCGGTTGTCAGGGGTTCCGAAATGTACCGCCAGTTGAGGGCTTTCCAAAGCCGGGCCCACACGTCGGGTCGCTCATTACGCCACCGAACCAGCGCCGGAAAGAGGGTGCGTTGGCGCTGGTGCGGCTCGGGGCAATTCGGTCGTGGGCTAACGCAGGAATGTCGGGGCTTCTGGGTAGCCTTTCCCAATAACCAATTTTGCACTGCGGGGGAAGAATGAGCACGCTCGACGAAGAGCAGCAGGCGGCGCTGCGGAAGTTCAAGCAGGAGGTGTTGGGTCTTGGACCCGACGAGGGGGTGGCGGCAGCGGCTGAAGTGCTGCCACCGTCGCAAATTCACGTCCGGCAGGACACTACATCCCGCCGCAAGCGAGAAACTGGCCCAGGGAGTCCCGGAAAGTACGGCCCAGCAATTCTGCTAAGCGAGATCGCCCAAGAGACCGGGCTGAAGGTTCAGGACCTAATCCGCGAGTCACGTCGCGCGGGAATCCAACTTGCTTTTAAACCAAGACAGACGCGCCTGTTTCCGGAAGAGGCGGCGCATCTCCGGCGCTTTGCTGCCGGGCCGCCCAAACCGAAACCACTGACTCGGGCCAACTACCGGCCGGATCCGTTGGGCCGTATCAGCCTCTACGACTACGACCGGCTCGAGCAGGGCTATGCGGGCCGCCTCAAGGCACTCGGCTACTTGCCGGCGCGCCGGGACGTCAAGCGATTCCCGAACGGCGCCTGGACAGAGATTATGAATCATCACCGCAGGCTTGTAGTGCAGCAGACTGAACGAAATCGTGCCCACGCCTCTGAAATGCAGCGGAACGGTGCACCATCCGATGCCGCTACAGCGGCAGCGCCTCAGTTAAAGGCTGTCACCACGCCGCAGCCGAAGGCGTCCACAGTGATGACGACTGTCGTGTCGAGCCCGTTGGCGGCAGATATCAAACGTCAACTCGACGCCCGCCGGCATCGGCGAGAAATCGACCCCGAAGCCAAGCCTGAACCTGCTAGCATCAAGCTCGCGACACCAGCCACGGAACCCATACCCACGTCCATCGGGCCCGGAAACCCGGCTCTGGAAGAACTGCAGCTGACGCTTAGCGCTTTTGCCCCGAAAGACCACCCCGTCTTTTTCGAAAGCTTGGCTGCCGCCTTGGAGTTGGACGAGCGCAATGTCAGAACGTTGTCAGTCGACGGGGATTCACCCAATCTCACAGACCGGGCTCTCCGCAGCCTGATCCGCCTCGTCTGCAATGCGAAGTTCGGTCTATTCGCCTACCACGATGTCAGCAACAATCTCCGTTCGGCCGCCCGGAGGAACAGCGCGAACGCGTCACCGGTTGCGATGAAGAATGCCCTCACAAATTTGCGGCCAATGGACACGGGTGTGCTGACAGACGCCGGCAAGAGCCGCTTCGTCTTCTGGCACGTGGAGCAAGACGGAACGCAGCTGGCTGTCATCACTTTCGGGGCTATGTCGGATTGGGTTCAAGGAATGGGGGTCGGCCAATACGTCCCCCTGCGCGGCCGGTTGATCACCGTGTCACGCCATGCAAAGCTGACCGAAGTGGCCCGGGAGGACGCCCAATTCATGGTCGAGGCCGCACTCAAGCTTCGGAAGGGCATCCACATTCGCCGGAGCGCACCAGTTTTGCCTGAACCCCGAGGACGGGATTACCTCGATGTCCGCAGGGCCACCCTTCAACGCACCCTCACCTATAAACCGCACAGCGACTGGTTGATTCCCGTGGTCATCGAGGACGGTTTTGCCACGGCCGGTCTCCAGGAAGGGTTCTTCTCGAACTACGGAGGCAGAAGCGCGCATGAAGTTCGCCCATTCATGCGTCGCGCGCCTGGCACCTCATGGAACGCGCCAAAGACAGTACCGGTAAGCGCGCACACTCGCGGCGGCTACGAAGTCGGCGACATCGGATTCATGCCTACGGTCACGATCATGCGAGAAATGAACGCCCACTCGACTTAGCACTACTGCGCCACGGCAGCAGCAGTCGCAAACACATCCGCCGGCATCGGCCGGTGCAACTTCCAGTTGATCGCGATCGGCTTCTCCCCCTTGTGCTGGACGTAATCCAATTGCCCGAGGCACGAGTAGGGCGTCCGTCGAAGAACTGCTGGGCGACCTCGACGCCGTCGCCGCGTTCCGGCGTCGCCATCAGCCCAAGTAGCTGCTACTGCAGGTGGTTCAGGGGACGGCGGGAGGTGGCGTCCATGGCCACCCGAGATCAGCGTTCGGGCTCCGAGTAAGGCACCGTTTCGACACGTTTGTTCTGTTACGAGTCACAAAGAATACGCGGATTGATGTGACACGATGCAAGTATGACCGAACATGAGCTGGGGCATGTGGAAAGCGTCCCCGTGGGTAGCGTTTTCCACAATAGGCGGGACATCAAGTCGGCCGGACTTCATCGCCATCTTGTCAACGGCATTGATGGGGATGAGCGCGTCACACGATCGATCGTGGCAGCTGGCGTCTATAGCGGTGACAAGGATCATGGAGTCACACTTTGGTACGCCGGACAAGGCGGGTTGGACAGGGACACCGGACAGCAAATTGACCACCAGCGTTTCGAAGGACCCAACGCCGGATTGGCCGCTTCATCGGCCAGTGGGATTGTCATTCGACTTATCCGCGGCTGGGGACCCAAGAAAGGTGCCAAGGTCTATCGGTATGACGGACTCTACCGAGTCAGCAGATACTGGCTTGATCGAACGGGCCCCTATGACGTCTGCATGTACCAGTTGGACGCGGTGGAGTCTGACCTCGGCTATGCGTTTGAACCACAGCTGGACCGTCATGGACGTCCGTCTCCTGTCAATGCCCTGGACTGCAGCGAATTACCCCGCCTGACCTACAGCCGTGCTTCCCGCGCTGCGCGCCAGCGGCTTGTTCAACTTGAACGTGCTGACTGGAAATGCGAGCAGTGCTCGGCCAGACAGAATGCAGCGGCCGGAACGCTTCTACGGGTAGTGACAACCCGGCGAAAGGATGTCTGGCGAGTGCTCTGCACGCATTGCTACGCCAAGCATCTCAGGAGTGCCTACTGATCAGCCGACCGACAAATACTCCTGGAAACTAGTCGCCGCCAACCCGTTCCCTGCGTCCAGAGGAGGGCAGTCCATGAATGTCTGCCCTATCCCAAAAACAGCTTGACGCGGCGGATAATGTCGTCGTTGGTCAACACTTCACATTCCCAGACATCTAGGTACTTCCACCCTTGCTCCAGAAGTTGTTTCCGCTGGACGGCGTCCCGCTCCTGATTCCGCAGTCGCTTGTCTGCCCAGAACTCAGTGTTGCTTTTCGGTAGCCGTGATCCGACCGGACAGTCATGCCCATGCCAAAAGCAGCCGTTGACAAATATAACCTTCCTGCGACCTGCAAATACTAGGTCCGGCTTCCCTGGTAATCGGCGATCATGGAGGCGATACCGAAGCCCGTCGCGATGCAACACGCGCCGCAGCATGATCTCCGGCTTAGTATCTTTCGAACGGATTTTTGCCATGTGGGCGCTTCGCCGGTCGGGGCTCATGAAGTCCGCCATGTTCATATCCTAGTTCCACCTCGCTCGCACAGCTGGTCGTCGGGAACTGCGTGCTTCCGGACCAAATGCTCAGTCGGGGGACCTAAGGCTTGGGCGTCTGGGCCGTCATCGAGAACGAGCCGGCCAGAACAAGTAACTGCGCCGCCCGCCATCTCTCCCTTGATGTGTAACGGCACAACGACCATATGCAAGCTCAGTTTGAGGCTGGGGTCCGCCCGTACTCTTTCAGTAGCCCTGAGAGAAGCCTGCCCACTGCAAGCGACTGCCAAGGTGATACCGCGTTCCCCACCTGGGTGTATTGGGGGACTTCCAACTTCCGCCGATGCGCACCAGTGGTTTCCCTGCCGAGAAACTCGAATGAATCAGGAAAACCCTGAAAGCGTGCAAGCTCTCGAACTGTAAAAATCCGGGACTGCATGGGGTGTACATAGTCGTCGGGCAGTGTGACGACGGTCCGGCTCGGTTCGCTGGCGCTGAGCACTTTCTGGCTGTGCTTCCGCGTCACAAGCTCAACACCGAGTTCCACAAGCTCGTCCAATGAAGTGATCGTCCTTGCTGCTGCCGGCCGTGCCGAACACTGGAGTTGCAGAGGAAATTCGACGTTCGCCAATGCCCGCTTAGCCATCGACTTCTGGCCTTCGAGATCCAAGGAGCTCATCTGGCTGAGCAGTCGCTGGTCAATGCCATTGCCGTGCATCATCCGGTAGAAAGAGAACCGAGTGACAACTGTATCCGTGTGGCGCCTGGGAGTTTGGTTGGGAGGGTCGTTTGCGTCGTCACGGCGTTTGGGTCGTACCGCCTCCTCCGCTTTCCTCAGACTGGCTAGGTACTCCGCGTTCCTGCCAACGTCGGTGGCGTCCCAACCTTCCAAATCGGAGATGGCATCACGGATGGTGAATGCCCGACCCGAAAGGGTGGTCGGAACAGGCGCTAGCGGCGGGATATCGCCAGCAAGATCGGCGAAATCTGACTTCCAGATCCCAGCCGTCGCCTGTATTCGAAGTTGGGTAGCGACGTCACTCCTTAAAGCAATCAGCATGAGCCTCGGCCGGAACTGGGGGGCTCCATAGTGCACCGCGTTGACACGGACGGCTTGGACAACGTATCCAGGGCCGATGTTGGTGAGGGCGGCCTGCAACTGGGAAAAGGAGGATTCCTCGCCCTTGACGAAGCTCTGGCTCATTCCAACTACGTTTTCAATTACGACCGCTTTGGGCTCGGTCCGCTCAACGAAGTCGAGATATTCCCAGGCAAGCCGGTTCCGTAAGTCGTCCTTGAGCCTACGGCCAGCCAGAGAGAACCCTTGGCAAGGAGGACCGCCCACGACGGCGTCGAGATCCTGCTCACTGAATCTCTCCATGAGACCGTCATCGGCGAGCACGTTGGCCAGCTCACTCACTACAACTTTGCCTTCGAACTGGCGCCGGCGGCTGCGCTGCAGATATTGCTGCCACACGCGCACATCTGCCGCGTCCGCGACATAGTTATGGAAGAACGTTCGAGCGGCCATGTCTGACTTCTCTACGGCGGCGACAAGTTCGCCCCCCGCCCGTTCCATGCCCAACGAGAGACCACCACAACCCGAGAACAGGTCAACGAACTTCATCACTGATACATTGTGCCAGAGTCGGACCCCGTTCCTTGGGCACGGCGCAGCGTTGCCCAGGCATCAAAGCCCGTACCGCTCGTAGTATGGCACCACGCGAATGAACCGGCCTTCGTCACAACCAAGGGATTTGTAGAGCACCTCGTGCTGACGCAAGTCTGGGATTCGCCGGGGCACATCGGGCGACAGGTCCGGCAGCCCCAGGGCAGCAAGCTCGCGCCCGCTCACCGATGGCACCTTGTGGATGAACCACGTCCGCAGTGGCTGCCCGTAATTCTCCCGGCCTTCCCTGAAGTGCGAAAGATACTGGGACGCCAGCATGACGCCGTAGCCGAACTGTCGACCTTGCAGCATTAAATCCATCAGGACCTGAAAGTCGTACCGCATGATGTTGACTGCTTCATCGACCAACAGGAACGACTTCAGGTAGCGAAGTTGCGGGTTGGTCCCCTGGAACGGCGGCTTGTTCGTCCTCAACATGTTGTCGTAGTACAAGTTCAAGAACAGAGCCACGAGGGCATTCTTGGCGCTTTGGTCCGGGCCTAGCCGGTCAAGCGCGACAATGAGCACTTTGCCCTCGAGTAACTCGCCAAAGGGTTTCAAGACTGATCTGTCGGTGCTAAAAATCCCACTGAGCACAAAGCTGTCAAGGATGGATGACACGGAATCCGGATTGCCGGACTTGTCCAGATACTCGGCCCTGACCTCAGCAAGCGTCGGAGGCCTGTTGTCATTCTGTTCATAAAGCTCCCGGACGGCCTCGTTCAAGAGGCTCGCTTGCACGGGGCCGACACCCCGATAGATCTTCCTGAGGACATCGACGAAGGCTGCCGCCTGCTGGTATGGCAGCCTCGAATGCTGCCCGGTTACAGGCATGAAGACGTTCACCGGTATCTGGTGTGGTTCCAAGACAACGCCGCCGACTCGACTTACGAACTCGTCCTTTTGGAAGTCACCCTTATAGTCAAAAATCAACATTGATGTCGGCTCAGTTGGCTGTTTTTCGTGAGCTTGCTCCCGGATTTGGGAAATGAGGGCCTTTACCAGTTCCGTCTTGCCTGTTCCAAGGTCACCGACAATACCGACGTTCATTTGGTTCAGCTTTGTATTGCTCGGCCAGAAATCGACTCCGGTCTTTCCCAGTGATCCCAGGAGGTTGCCCACGTTGATTCGCACGCCGTCCCCAGCTATGCCAACCCTTGAGCTTGCCTCCGCGCCCACAGGCCGATCCGATTCTGCCTCGTCGGGCCCGGGCTGGGCTTTAGCGCCGACCGCCAACGATCTGTGCGGTTCCTCCTCGCCGTCAGTCCTGACGTGCTCTGGCCCCTGATCGGCGGCGTATTGACCCGCGGATCCCGTGAGGCGACGCTCCGGGTCGACCAGGTCTTCGTCCGAGCCACCCCGCACGGGCAGTTCCTCACCGGCTGGCTCGGCCGCAGACCAGTCGACCAGTTCGCACCAGCGCTCTGTAGTTGGGCAGGGATCAACCGAGTCCAACGCTTCAAAAACAGTGCCGGTGTCTGCAATCAACGCGCCGACTTGGAATTCATCGGTGCCCACGCCGCCTGCATAGAAGCCATCACCCGTGGACGTCGTAGCGCCATGTTGCAGGTACGTCAGAAGCGGCTTGCCTACACGGACCTTCAATCTGCCGTCGACCAAAGCCGCAAGGCGGTTGGCAAAGTCCCCCGGGGAACCAGCGAGAATGGGGTTAAGGCGCGCCGCGGTCTCAACCAACGTGGCCAGGCTATTCATCCAAATGACCCTGTCCGCACCCGAAACTTCAGCAGCCTTGAGCTCAATACCGGCCAACAATCGATAACTGGCTGCGAGTTGCGCAAGGGGTTCTTTTAGCGCGGCCGACCCCGGGCTGGGCAGGGTGGAGCCCATGGAGTCACCCTTGAGTCCGTAGCATTTGATCTCCACTGGAGAAAGAACGATCTGGTTTTCATCCATATCTATGAAAAGTAAGTCCGCACGGCGCTGGTGCTGGCCGTGATTCGCTTGCCCAGAAAGCGTGCGTAGGAAGTAGTCGGCAGCATCAATCGGTAGAACAAAACGGTTAGTCCTTTGGGAAACCGCCTTATCGAAAAGCCCGAACGTCAGGAAGAAGCCCAGAGCGCCTGCTACGTGCGTTCCGCCCATGGAGAGAAGCGAGGACAGGCCCACTCCACGACTGCCAAGCCTCGACATGACTGAAGCCTTGAGGGCAAACGTGTCCTGCCGGCCGGTGGCTTTCGTCAAAAGACTCTCAAGTTGATGCCCGAAGCTATCTGGGACTTTGGCAATGGATACAAAGGGACGACGTTCCATAAAAGGAACGTCCGAGGAGCGCTCGAACACGGGCGGACGCCATTCCCACAACATCCGTGCACCTTCACCGTGCGCATCCATCAGCTCAGCCATGATCGCCGGACTAAGGAACGATTCGCCCATGACCGTCCAGTCCGCCGTCATGTCTGCCACGTCGCGGCGCATCATCCCTGCTTCTACGACAGGGGCAGAATCGTCAGATTCACACGCTTCGAGCGCTCGACTAAATGGGACCCATCCCATCTCACCGGGAACCGCAGGCTCGCTTAGGCTGAGTCGCCTGTCCGTCAGTCGGTTCAGGTTGCTTTCAAATCGGCGAAGAGGCACGCTACCGAGCACACCGTGTGCATTCCCACCCTCTCCTACCCGAACAGTCGTGCCTGAGTCCTGAAGTAACCGTATGTTGCACCAGACCTTTGAATTCGGACGTGGGGCGTATCGAGACCAGGTCAACAGCATGTCGCGATTCTCGCGGACCAACCTTGTGACTGCGTCTCGGGGTACGGGCCCTTCACGCCTAACCGAGTCGAGCACCCTCAACCCGCCCATCAGTCGTCCGGTTTGGTCTTTGCCCCATTCCTCCGCGACGGCTAGAACCGAGTCGTCAATTTCGGTGAGGCGAATCTGACGATCCTGGGCGTGCAGATCTACTGTCAGCGTCGTGATGTTGGGATGCATCCTGCGAAAAGATCTCAAAGCTGCATCAACCGCAGTAGCGTTGAGTCCACTGACGGCTGTCCCCGGCGTTACCGCATTTCCAATCCGATCCGGCGCTGACAGCCGCCGAGGCCTTGATCTCCCTGAGGGAAGCATCATCGACCAACCTAGGAAGATCTGGTCCTCCCCCGAGTCAGTAGGAACCGCCAACATTCGTCCTGAGCTAGTCTCGCCAGGACCGACGAGCGGGAGGTTCCAACCTTCGATTGAGCCTGCATGCTGCACTGAATTCACGGCTTCGAAAAGAACGTGTTCCGCTCCCGTTAGCCATGCCAGCCGTAGCGGATGGAGTGGACTCAGAAGAACCGCCTGGCAGCCTTCATCGCCGCGGACATCCCAGACGCTGACGGACATGGGGTATGCCGCCCAGAAGACGTTTTCGTCCTTACCTGTAGCGCGGGCAGCGCCGACAAGTTGTGCGTAAGCCTCCAAATATTCGGCCAGTGCAGGGGAGCCCCAAAGCGACCGCCAAGACGTCCGTGACGGCCATTCGAAATCGACTCCTTCACCGTGCACATCTTGGCGCCGGAGAAGGTCAGCGAGGTTCAAGGCCCGAAACGCATCTCGAAACCTCTCCGCATCGGCGCCGCGTACAAAATCTTGGTCCAGCTCAAAGTAGCTAACACCGTCGAGAGCTCTCCGGGCGGCCTCTGGCATGAGAATCGCCCCGCCGTCTTGGGGACGCGCGTCCCAGACACGCGTCGACTCATTGCTCGGCATCATTATGTGGCCAAGGGCCGCGGTAATGGAATCGTCCCCTGCGACTAGCCGGCTGGCATAGAACGCTTCAGCCTGCCCTCGGACTGACCGTTCCGTCGCTGGTCTGGGCCTATCCGGCACAACTTGCTGCTTGACCGCCGCGGCGAGGAGGGCGGACTGATGGCCTCCTCCCGCTGCTACGGGCCTGACACGGAAGGTATAGCCATTCGCCACAAATTCGTTGTCGCCAGTGGGAGCGAAACGTAGCGGGAAGAGCCCCGTCAGCACGGGATGACCCTTGAGTGCCACACCATCCAGCAGTGGTTGATCCCCGGCATCAGGGTGCCACAGCATTGCTTGATAACCACCCGCCACCTCCGGAAGTTCCTCCGCGAAATCCTGCGAATGCTCATCGTGGTCGGATGACGGGGTCCAATCCATTGGCCCCAGATACGTCACCTTTCCTAGCGCGCCCGACTTCTTAAATGGGGCCGCTGCCAGGAACGTCTGCATGCCGGAAAAGACATATCCCTTGGTTGTCAGGTCACTTCGGACCGAAGGAGCAACGGGGTCGTCGGTCGAGAGCGAAACCCTGAGCGACACCATCCGGAATGGTGCGGCGCTCCGTCCATTTCCGCGGGGTTTAACAAGTCGGCCAACGGCAATCAGACCCCCGTCTTCCGCCAAGTCAACGCTCCCTACCCAGTTCGCAATGTTTGCAGGCAAGATTTGAATGGTCAGCCGAGAGGCGCGGGCAACGTCGCGTTCTATATGCTCCAAAGTCGGGATACGAATAGTAAGAAGCTCGGATTGGAGCTGACGCCCGCCAGCTGATCCATCGGCGGAAAAGGGTATAAGGAAGGGACTTTCTGGAAGCTCCGGGTCGAGCACGAGTGACCCACCCCCCGAGAAGGCAATATCAATTCCCGCGGAGTCATTGTCCTCGCGGGCCGGACTCCTAAACTGCCCTTCAGTCAATTCTGAGAACCGCTTTATGTTTTCTGGCGAAGCTCCAATAACTTCGACCAAACCCAACCATGCATTGCCCTCGCGGGATACAGCTTCATCCAGATCGTCGATGGCGAAGTCCTCAAGGGGGTGCCTGCCCCCGGCTGCTTTCACCTCCGGACGCGTAGCAAGCTGTCCCGCGCTCATCCGAAACGTTTCCTCGTCGCTCCAGCTCTCAGACAGGGAATCCCCGAGCGCCACTGCCGCAGATGCAGAGGTAAGGAACGACTTTGCTGCCCCGGATGTGGGTTTAGGCAAGGCAAAACAGGCGTACGCATACTTTGCCAAGGCCTCCGGAAGCTCTAGAGGGGAGCCAGTAACCCTCAAGTGATCGAGTGCTACCCAGAGGTTGGTGATTCCGCGATCGACGTGCGCGAACCAAGCTGCGTTCCAGCTCCGTCCAGTGTCCCCCGAGCGCGAATGAACGGTCGAAAGTGTGGAAAGGCAGGGCGCAAGTACTTGCGAACAGCGTGCCCATTGGCTGTCGCTCATTCCGTCGACGCCGAATTCGTCGACGAGTTCATGCACTATTAGGTCTGAAAGCTCGGTGAGGGCCACTGGACCTTCGGCCTGCTCGGGAAAGCTCTGACCGAAGACCTCGCGGAACACTTGAACGAAGGATGAAAGGTCGGGTTGGCGACCATACACGACCGCCAAATGGTCACCTTGACGGTATTGGATTGTGTGCTGGGGAGTCACGCGGGGACAGCTCGCATCGTCCAGGGACGAAGTCCCGGCCGTGACCAGCAGGGCAAATGGCGGTGTCGCCGGCCGGGCCCGGTTGGCGGATCGAACGATCTCCTCGGCGGAGTCCCTGCCGATACCCTCCGGTAGATGGACGTGGACGAGGCCGTTCGTTGTTGCGAGGGCGCGTCCGAGAACTTTGCTCAGCGAAATGGATGCCATGATTCTCCTAGAAAGCGCTCTCGACAATAACGGCGTGGTCAGCATCGGCGCTGCCACGCGCCATTCCGGCCCGCTCAAGCAGCGACACGAGGTCGCCGAGCTCAGGCCGCATTCCTAATATCGTTAGGTCGCGTAACACGTCTCCCACGTTGCACTGCGACCCAGGAGTCCCGCAGGTGAGGCTGGCGACCACTGCGATCCACTCAGTACCCGGATCGATTACGAGGTACCGGCGTCCTCTGGTCTTGAGAATCCCGTAATAGTCCGTGAACGGTCCGCTCGATTCGCGCACCTGCAGGCCATATTTGACGGTCTCCCAGACAAGTTTTCCGGCTTCCTTCTTGTCGGCAACTTCGGCTGCTAGCGAGCGCCTGAAGTCGCTTCCGGCGGCGTCGCGAAGGAATTCGATGGCATCCTGCTGCCCTCCAAGTTCGCTCAACCGTTCCTTGAGGCTCCTCCTGATCCTCTCGCCTCGCGAAATACGCCACTTAATGGTGGAACCAACATCGCGCACGGAAACGGAGGAGCGGCTGGACTGCCACGGCAGGGGCGACCGGACCATGGTTCGCAGCTCCTCAAACGAGTCAGGTACAGAGTCCTGGATGATGGCGGTCCCCACGGCCTCATACCACGCATATTCCCACAGGAATCCGAGTCCCATTGCGAGTCGCAGGACGGTGGTTGCCCAGTCGACCCATACCCGTGCGGGAAGCGCCTCCACCCACTCTTCCGAGGTTAGAGCCGCCCAGGACTTGGCAAACCACTCGTAGGGAGTATCCGGATAGAGACCGCACCAGTCGACGCTGTCTCCGGAGATAGGGAATGAGCCGCGTCGGCTGCATCGATCTCCGAAGACCGTTGACATCATGGACGTATCAATTGCCTTTAGCAGCGGGTCCAACTCCAGCCTCTGATCCGCGGCACGCAGCCATAGCTGCGTCGCTGATGCCGCCGGGCCGCCAGAGGTATGTCCAACGGTGAAGAGGCTTTCAATGATAGACGCGAAGTCGGGTGGCCCCTTTTTCACCAGAACGCCGCGGGGGTCCTGCATTAGCGCAAGGGCTGGTGTCATGGGACTAGAAGGCTGGTTTCCCGTTTTCTCGATTCGAATCCCCATGACGCTGGATGCGACGGCCTCGCCCAAGAGACTATCTGAAGCAGCGGTATTCAAGGCGAGTTTTTTAAGCCCATGGCCGAGCGCTTCTGCAGAAGCCCCCTCTGGCTTCGTCGGGCGCAGAGAAAGATACTGGGTCTCCTTGGGGTCGGCCTTATACATCAGGCCTACAGGTTTACGTTCTTCCGTATCTGATGCGATGGCGTAGGCATCCCATGCAAGCGCCGAGAGCAGGGCCTCGGGCACGGAAAAGTACTCGGGCCGATTAAACGGGAGCAGGAGATGTTCTGCTCTTGCAACCCTGTCCATCATGACTCCTTCGTGTACCGCTGGGTAATTTGGACTTCACGGTCGCCATCGGTCAGGCAGAACTCGGCCCCGTGCAGGTGGGAAGACAGAAGCCGCGACGCGCGAACGCGTTCCAATCGCGGAGCGGTCACATCGATGAGGTCAGTCACGCCTATGTGGTCGTCGACGCAGGCCATGGCCTCCCGGATCAACGGAAAGTCCAAGGACACCTTGCTCATGGTCGTTCCGTCTGTCCCGATAAGCAGGAGGACTTGCTCACCTTGTCCTTGTCTGTCGGTGGAAAGTTCTGGTTCCCTGACGCGAACAGCGAGCTTTGGCACAACGGTTCTTCCGGTAATGGGTTCGGTTCGGCTGTCGAACAGGGGCAGCAGCGAGGAGCCAGATTCACTCGGATTCCGCTTGGGCCTGATGAGTGTACGCAGCGGGGACCTCAAGTCATCCGGTAGGTGCGGGGACTGCACCCAAGTTCTAATGAGCATGTCTACCTCGCGCCTAAACGCACAGATCCCGTGGGACACCGCGTAAAGGCGCGTCAGGTAAGCTCCATACCAACCGGTGGCTTCGAACCGTTTGTCGTCTTTGAGGTGCGGCGACTGCAGAAGCTGACAGAAGGCGTCGTCGAGGCGCCGATCAAAGTCTGTCACCACAGCGTGTAGGGGACCATCTTCCGCTGCTGAATCAAGCAGGCTCTGTAGCGGTGTACCGTCAGAGGCGTGCACGCCGAAAGCGTCAGAAATACGGGTTGCCCACCCTCCGTCTGGCGAATCGGGGTCCGAACCTGGTACGGCATCGCTTACTGGGTCAACTGGGATAAGGAGCTTCAAGACGGGATCGCGCCTTGCCCCTTCCGGTGCTGCCGAGCGCTCCCCGGCACCAAAGATACCCTGGTTGAATCTGAGGCCCGACAAGATCCGCAGGCGTTCAAAATCATCCTCCGCGTCCAGGCCTAAGGGCTGGTTCGACATGACGAACTCGCCTAGGCGTTCTCGAGGCATCCGTGACGGCGCATCACCAACCAAAGCGCGAGTCAGGTACCCCCAAAGTTCCCGATAGGTCATCCGGGTCGCCGACACCAGCTCAGCGCTTCGTGCAATGGTCAGCAGGCCCGACCGCACCAACGGCGAGCGGAGCGACTGGAGGTTAGCCCGCAGTGGATCGGCAAAGGTTCCCGGCAGGTGTTCTACTGTGTCGCCAAGCGATTCTTCGACGGCCTTCAGGACATTGACTAGCAAATCCACGGCGGGAGCGCGCGTTGCTTCCATCGCTGGACGCTGAGCCAGCGGCATAATTCGATAGTCTTCGGCCGACACGCTTGAATCTGCTCCGATGGTAATGGCGGGACGTTCCTCGAAGAGCGAGCATTCGTCAACGAACACAGCCAATACGTTGGCAACATGCTCGCCCATGTAATTAAGTCTGGCGGACCGGACAAAGTTTTGCCCGGTCCCGCCAGACAGTTGCCACGACGACTCATTCGGGCCAGTCACCTGCGAGCCGTATAGCCACCGCACGAGTACGTCTCCCGCGGTCCAGTCCTCGGATTTGCGGAGTCGAGATTCTGACATTTCTTCAACAAGTACGCCTCGATTGACGCATGCCATTAAGTGTCGTGGTCGAGAAGGTGCCGTGTCGTCCATGTATAGGGACGTGATCCCATCGATGTCAGATATTAGTGGCGCCCGATTCGCGGCCTCCAGATTGATGGTCGCGTCGTTGACGACGACGAGATCAGCAAGTGTTCCCTGATAGTCATAGGTCCGATGCGCCAAACCATCTTCGAGTTCACTCTCTAGGCGCATCCCAGTTACCACCTGTGCCGTCGAGTGGGACTTACCAGCTCCCGGCCCTCCGACAAGGAACAGGAAGCGAGGTGGATAGCCGGCAGATACGCCCTGCTTCAGCCACTCACACGCCTCTTGAACACCGGCTGGACGCAACGCGGACGGCCAAGCCGAATCTACGGGGTGGTCCGGCCGCGCGGCGACGTCGGTTCCTCCTGTCGACCGGTCCCACAGCCCGACGAGGCTTTCCCAGACGTTTTCATTTTTCGTCGGTGGGGCGATTGGAGCAGACAACGGGCCTCTTTCGTTGCGGGCGGCTTGATGTGGGGCGCGGGCCGCTGCGGGCATCTTGGCCAGAGCCGACGGCGGTTCGGTTCTTCGTGGGCTTGAATTGTCCTTGGCTGTCACGGCATGAAGGACGGCCGCGCGTAAAGCGTCCTGGACATGACTTCGTGGCTTGTACCCGTCAACGAAACGGAAGCCGGCCTCTGCGAGGACGTGGCTGATGTTGCAGAACTTGAACTCGATGGAGCCCTTGCTGCGCCCAGTAAGCGACTGAACGCGTCGGTTGAGCGCAATCTTGGAATAGGCCATGCCACGGGCTTCGTTGTCAAGCATCTCAAGATAGGCGACCACGAGCGCACTCGTCTCGTCGTCGTTCCACGGTTTCGCTTCCCCCACGTTGACAACATACATGCCTCGATCTTTATTGGCGTACTAGACGCGAGTAACTGGACCGAAGGGTTGCGCTGCGGTCAGGATCGAAGTCCCCCGGCGCAGTACAGCTAGCGCCTGGTTTCCCGACAATTGGCGCGCTGAAGCGACGAAGGGATACAGGTTGTGGCTGGTACTGAAGCCAATCAGAAGGCAGAGACCCTTATAGTGTGACAAATCAATCCTGATAGGGGGACGCTTCGGAATGGAAACCGCTAACTTCGCACCCGGAACGACAGTAAGACTTGTGGCTCGCCCTCAAGTCATCGGGGTCGTATTGGGCTCACACGATGTTGCCGGCGTTCTCAGGTTTGACGTTTTTCACGACCAAGGCCTCCACGGTTACTTCGCCTCACAGATCGAATCGGTCGCAATCGGTTCGCAGCCTGAAACTATTTCTGCCGCTGCCCTGCGAGCAGGCCTCACATCAGAGCTATTGCGTGACAAGAACACCGGCTATCTGCATGCGCGAAATGTCGGCCGCATTGACTATGAGCCGTATCAGTATCGTCCAGTCCTTAAAATCGTTCAGGCTGATCGTCCGCGGATTCTGGTCGCCGACGATGTCGGAGTCGGCAAGACGATCGAGGCATGCCTCATTCTGAAGGAGCTTCAAGCCCGACAACGCGCGCGCTCAGTACTGGTTATCTGCCCAAAACCCCTTGTCGTCGATGAAAAGTGGCGCAATGAGCTCAAACGATTCGACGAGGACTTCGTCCATCTGGACAGTTCCGATCTCCGGTTCTGTCTGGAGGAGACGCTTCGCGAAGGTGAATGGCCATCTCGGTTCGCGAAGGCCATCCTCCCATATTCCCTTTTAGATGAGCGTCTACTCGTAGGGAGCGACGGTAACGGCCGTAGCCGTCGTATCGGTCTCGTTGACCTCGCCCCAGGCCCGCATTTCGATCTTGTGATCGTCGACGAGGCACACCACATCCGGAACCGGTCGACGTTCGCGTATCAGAATGTGCAACGCCTCACCGAGTCGGCCGATGCAGTAGTGATGCTCTCTGCCACCCCGCTGCAAACGGACAGTCAAGACCTGTTCACGCTCGTGAACCTACTGCGTGACGATCTGGTGCCGACTGAACGCGATTTCGCTCAAATGCTCGAACCGAACCACTACCTGTTCGAGGCCGTCGAAGCGGCGCGCGCGGGTCATGACGAGTGGCAAAGTGACGTGCATCGGGCCGTCGATGGGGCGCTTGCCACGGTGTGGGGAGCCCAGGTTATGGCGGTCGACCCGCGACTAGAGCTGGTCCGGGACCTACTCAGCAGCGAAGCTGAGGACGCACGTGCGCGTATTCGGATTGTGCGCACGCTGGAAGACCTCAATACTTTCTCGGCAATTGTGAGCCGCACACGCCGTCGGGACATCGGCACGTTCACGACGAGGAAGCCCAGCGCCCCAATAGTTCTCTTCACACCCGCTCAGGAAGCCGTCTACAACTCGGTGCTAGCACTCGGCCGTAGGATCGTGGAGCTCCAGGCGCCAGGGATGCCCGTTGAGTTTCTCCTATCCATGCTCCGACGCCAGGCAGCCAGCTCGATCACCGCGCTCGCGCCCCTCGCCGAACAATTGCTCGAGAGCCGTCTGGACAAGATCGAGTTCTCGGAGATGGGTGAGGACGCTCCCGACCCAGACACAATTCCTCCATTCGTGGCCGAGCTTCGCAGCGAACTTGGGAAGATCGGTCAGTTGGCGGCTGGCCTGAACGGGCTCCCGGACCCGAAGGTCGACGTCCTCAAGCAGGTGGTCGAGGACAAGCAGGCCGAGGACAACAACAAAGTTCTAGTTTTCAGCACCTTCCGCCATACCCTGCGATACCTCGAAGGTCAGGCTCGTGCCTGGGATGTTAGAACGGCCGTCGTCCATGGCGCGGTTCCTGATGACGAACGCCACGCACTCCGCCGGCGTTTTAAGCTTCCGCGCAGCAACCCTGATGCGATCGACCTGATGCTCTGCTCCGAGGTCGGCACTGAGGGACTCGACTATCAGTTCTGTAACACATTGGTGAACTACGACATCCCTTGGAACCCAATGCGCATTGAGCAGCGAATCGGGCGAATCGACAGACGTGGCCAGGAAAGCGAGTCCGTCGCGATCGTCAACATCCTCACGCACGGGACGATCGAAGCCGAAATCTACGACCGATGCCTGCTTAGAATAGGTGTCTTTCACCGCGCTCTAGGCGGCAGCGAGAAAATCCTTGGCGACCTGACTACGGAACTCCGCAAGATCGCTGACGATCTGACGATCTCCGACGCCGATAGGGAGGAAAGGTTTCGCCAACTCGCTGACAATGAGGTCGCACGCATCCAGGAGCTTGAGCGCCTAGAGGATCAGCAAGGAGCCCTGCTAGGGCTTACGACAGAGTCCTTCGAGTCGCGGGTCGCAGAAGCGAGCAGCGAGTGGCTCGAGGCCGACAAGCTCGGCGGGCTTGTCCGTTCATACTTCGAGTCCCTCATGCCCGAACGTCGTATTGTCTTGCGGCCGGGCAGGGTCACCGTTGTACGGCTCGACGACGACGCAGCTGCCCAGATCGTTGAAGATCTTCGTACCGCCGTAGGCGGGGACGCGCGGCTGGAGCGGCTGCTGCGGCGGGCACCGGTTACGCTTCGGGTCACCACCGAGGCCGAACTCGCTGCCGACGAGGATGAAGTCGAACTTCTCGGAGCGACTCATCCCCTCGTCCTCGCCGCCGCGCAGCGTGCAGCCCTATCCGGTGCCCCAACGGCTTCGCTACGCGTCCGCTCGGATCTTGTCCCGCCCGGGCGCTATCCTCTGGCAGTGCACGGCTGGACGCGTTTTGACTCACGAGACACTCTGACTCTTCGTTACGTCAGCACTGACCCAATTGTGGAAGCTGCCGCGGATGCACTGCTGGCCACGGCAGTCGACGGCGACCCCGATTCCAGTGTCGGGCCTTCGCAGGCGGACGCGCTGGGTCAGCGCCACCATGTCGAATGGGAAGCGGCGCGCGACAGGCACGTCAGTCACGCCAAGGCAGCGGGTGCACAACGAGTGGCGTCCCTCCGAGCGCAGCGCGACCGACAACTTCGTGTCGTCGAGGAAAGCGCCCGCAAGGTGAACGACTCCAAAATCGTGAAGATGCGTCAGAGTGAGTTGGCATCGATCCAAGAGAAGTTTGACAGGCTCATCGAACAGCATCAGCGGGCACTCACCGGAGCTGACCTGATAACTAAGCACCTCGCAACGGTGCTTCTTGAAGTGGAGGCACCGTGACAACATTCGAGGAACTATCAGCCCGTAGGCGAGGATACGTCAAGGCAGCTCGTGATAACGGGTTCGAGGAGGGCCTGCGAAGGCTTCTAGCCGACCTCTACCCAGACAACGCCCACTTCATCTACGAACTCCTGCAAAACGCCGAAGACGCTGGCGCCCGAGAGGTGAAGTTCAGCCTCCGGACCGACGGCCTGAAGGTCGAGCATGATGGTCCGCGGCTGTTCGACCTCGAAAACATAAAGTCAATTACGGGCATTGGCCAATCAACCAAGGCGAACGACGCAACGAGCATCGGTAAATTCGGCGTCGGGTTCAAAGCCGTCTATGCCTACACACAAACCCCCGTAATTCACTCCGGGGTACATTCCTTTGAGATCCAGGACCTCTTCATTCCGAGACGAGTGCCCGCAGAGACCCGGGATGGTTGGACGACCTTCTGGTTCCCTTTCGACCATGCAGACAAGCCCGCTGAGCGTGCCGTCGAGGAGGTCGAGAGCGCTCTTCGTGACATCTCTCGAACGACGCTTCTGTTTCTCAACAACATCCGCTCTATCGCATGTTCAATGCCCAGCGGGGATGACAGGCTGCTTGAACGCCATTCGCTCGACGAACACGTCATCGCCATTGAGAGCCTGCACGAGGAAGGGTTGTCGTACTGGTATCGAATCGCCCAGGAAGTCATGATCGAGGGCAAAGGCTACCGCGCGGCGGCAGCGTTCGCGCTCGAAGCACATGGGTCGAAGCACAAGGAGCCGCACGGACCAAAAGGTTATTCGGTCAAACCTGTGGACGGTCAGGTCTTTATCTATTTCCCGGCGCTTAAGGAGACATCCGGGCTGAAGTTCCACGTGCACGCACCATTTGCCTCGACCGTAGCAAGAGACAGCGTTCGTGACGTTCCCGAGAATGACAAGCTTATCGAGGGGATTGCTGAGCTTATTACAGAGGCCCTTCCTCGCATGAGGGATAACGGACTTATTACTGACGGCCTTCTGAATGCATTGCCGAACAAGAATGACGGCCTCTCAAAAAGGTACGCTGTGCTGCGAGACCGGATAACCAAAGCCTTCAGCACCCAGCCCCTCACGCCCATTCACGGCGGCGGCCACGCACCGGCGAGGTCGCTCCTGAGATCTGAGCGGAGCCTGCGCTCGGTGCTCTCCATCAATGATGTAAACACCCTTCGAGGACTGTATGAGTATGTTGGCGACCAACTAGGCGAGGGATGGCTGGCCGCCCGCGACGGGCGGCCCGGCGCGTTCCTCAATTCCCTGGATGCGGTGGACTTCTCTCGTGACGAACTAGCTGAGGCACTTGAACGCGTTGCAGCCATTTATGACGATGTGGCCCTCGCTTTGGATGATTTGTACGATGAGGACCGAGACGACCTTGGTTCCTGGAGCAATTGGCTTTCGGAGAAGGATGACGCCTGGCTGCGGACCTTTTACATCATGCTAGAAGAACTGGCTCCAAGGGCAATTTCGTCCAGCCCCTACTTTGACGACGACGATGCCGACTACCTCTACGCCCTTCGCAGGGCGCCGCTGCTACGCGTTCAGGACGGCGACGGCGTCGGGTACGTTCCCGGTCCGGAATCGTACCTTCCCATCGCACCCGGCCTACGAATCGACGGGCTGCTTGCCGACGGACTTGCCCCGTTCGAAGGAAGCGACGATTCCGAGCGCTTGGAATCACTTCGGGCCTTCTACAGACGTACCGGAGCTAAGCTGTGGGATGCAGCTGCGGAGCTGAATGCAAAATTCAAGAACTACGGTGATACGAGTGCCGCAATTACGGAAGAGCACGTGAATGACCTCGAGACCCTAGCGAGGCTCATCGAGGACAATGCTGTGTCACCCTCAACATATTCAAGCTCCAGCATCTTTGTCGCAATTAAGCCTGACGGAACCCGGTACTGGGCGAGTCCGAACAAGGTTTTTCTGGATGAGCCTTTTGCTTCGACAGGCCTGACATCACTCTACGAGTCAGATAGATTTTTTGGTATAAGGCCGGGACGTCTGGACCCAGGATACATTGGGGTGCTACCGGAAATTGCTGTGCTTACGGAGACTTTGGGGGTTCTTGACGGTCTTCGGATAACCCGTGCCGCCGTGAATAGCAACCCGGAGTTCAGCTCGGAGTGGGTCGAAAGGGAAAATCACAACAAAATCTCGATCGATTGGCAGATCCCTCACTTTAACTTAATAGTTTCAAACGGCGACGAAACACTCCTGCGGGAGTTGTGGAAGCTGGTGACTAATGCTCCGCATCCGTATGCCGACGCTACTTACCGGTCCAACGGGTCAAGCCGGAAGCACGTGATGCAGTCTCAACTTCTCCTCAAACTGACTTCTCAGGCTTGGGTTTTGGATCGCGATGGGAACCTCTGCCGCCCACAAGATCTCACGGCGGCGGAGCTGGCAGAAGGTCTGGTCGCGCCAGCACACTCGCCGCTTCTGGAGAGAGCGGGCTTTGGGCGAAATGCTGCTCTCGAAGCGATGCGCCGAAAAGGAGATGAAGCTAGGGCGAAGGCATATGGGTTCAGCTCGCTGGATGCACTGCTTGAGGCTGCTGAAGTTTATCGTGATGACCCGGACGCCTTTCGGGAGTTTCGTGAGTGGCAGCAAGCCAAAAAACTTGAGTCGCTTCCATGTGCCCCTACGTCGCAGCCTGATGCGAGGGCCGAGCGAGCTGGCGAACTCGCAGCCGTCGCTCCCGCACGCAGGCATGAAATGCGAACAAGATCGGTCTATGTGCAAGTACCGGGCCACCTCAGTGCCGCCCGTGAGTATCTGAGTCAGCACTACACAAATGATCATCAAGTCATGATTTGTCAGGTTTGTTCATCTTCAATGCCCTTCAAAATTCGGGGTGGATATTACTTTGAGGCCGTACAGTTCGTGAATGACGCCAAGCGAGACCTCCCCGAGAACCGGCTTGCCCTCTGCCCGACCTGCGCCGCAAAATACCGTCACGCAAGAGACACTCCGCCTGAAGAACTGCGCGATGACTTACTCACCCAGGGCGTCGGCCACCGGGGCAGCATCACCGTTGGCGTGCAACTCGCAGGCGAGGCAACGACAGTACGATTCGTAGGAAAACACGCCATCGACCTTCAGGCTGCACTTCGAGCGACTGAGGGCGAGCCGATCGATGACGATGAATGGGGCCAGTAGGCGCCGGCCGGGTCTGGGCGCAACAACGCCCAGCTGCCGGTGTCCGCGTTCCTACTCTGATAGACAGAGTCCATGACGCAGCCGCATGTTTTCGTAGCCATGGCCGACATTTTGAACCTCCGGTGTGACGCGTGGCTGCTGCCGACGGACTCCATGGTCACGATCCAGCGGCATTGGCTGCAGGCCCATCCGGACCTTCGAACTACAGCGGCGGCGTCGGCATCGGCGGAATTCCGTAACGGCAACGCGCTGGCCGAGGCCATCCATCCATGGGACCCGGCGGCACCGTTGCCCATCATGACTGCCGTCCCCGACGACGGCATCTGGGGTCCCGCCGTCGTCGCCGAACGTCTTGAAGCGTTCGTCCGCAGCGCCGTGTCCGCTCTTCCGGATCCGGACGACCGGCCTTACCGACTCCTGGCGTTGCCATTTTTTGGGACCGCCGGGGGTGGTGCCGGGAACCACCTTGGCGCTGCCCTGCGTGCCATCCTTGACGCCGCCACCGAACTGGCGGCCCGCTACCGCGTCGACCTCGTCCTGGTCTTGCGGGACAGAGCAGCGTTTTCACTAGCCCAGAAGCTGAGGCGCGAAGAAGGCAACTGCTCGTCGTGGCCTTCCCTCGGCGCCCATCTGCAGGAGAAAGCCGAGTCGCTTGGCCAGATCGCACGTGCCGGACACCTGGTGCCCTTTCTCGGCGCCGGGATCAGCGTCAGCGCCGGAGCTCCAAGCTGGGGCCAGCTTCTTGACAGGCTAAGGAGGGGTGTCCACCTCGAGGAAGGCGAATCAGATGCCTTCCACAGGCTGGGCCCGCTAGATCAGGCCGGGGTACTGGGGCAGCTCTATGCCGACCAGCATGACGGCCCGGAGGCGTTCGGTCAGGCGGTGGCCGACGCTGTTGATTTGCCGAGATACGGTCTGGCGCCGGCGCTCCTTGCCGTCATCCCCTCCACTGGGGCGATCACACTGAACTACGACCGGCTTTTCGAAACTGCTTGCAGGGATGCCCAGCGGCCACGGTCTGTCGTCCCGGAGAACATTCCCGCCGTCGGCAATGACTGGCTGCTGAAACTCCACGGGTCGGTGAGCCAGCCTGAAAGCATCGTGCTGACCCGTGACGACTACCTTGGCTACAACAGCAACCGTGACGCGCTGTCCGCGCTGGTGAAGGCGCACCTGCTGACCCATCACTTGCTATTCGTCGGGTTTGGGCTCGCGGACGACCACTTCCATGAGATCGTTCACGACGTCAGGCGCGCGCTCCCGAACAATGCTTCCAAGAACCATCAGATGGGCACGGTGCTCTCGCTCTTCCATGAGCCGCTGCAGAAACTGGTCTGGGCAGGGAAACTGGACATCCTGCCAATGTCCGCCGCCCCGGCGTCGGATGCCGCCCCCGTTGAGGTGCACACAGCCCTAGCGACTGCCGGACGGGAGCTCGAGATCTTCCTGGACATGATGGCCGCCTACGCGACCGACAATCACTCCTATCTGCTGGCCCCCGCCTACAACCAAGGGCTCGCCGATGACGAACTCGACTTGCGGCGGCAGCTCCTCGCCCTCGCCGGCCAAAAGCGTTCAGCCGATACCGCCGAAGTGTGGGCCGTGCTCGACAAGGCCCTCCGAGAGCTGGGCCTAGGCGACCCGTCCTAGCCTAGGGCTGGCTTGGCTGTTCCGGACGCGGACGTCAGCATCAAACACCGGTCCCTCTACGGCAGCGTGCTGCCGAATATCTCCAGCACCAGGGGATACAGCCGGCCGTTGAGCTCCCGGTATTTGGAAAGGAGGTTGATAAGTCGGCCGTCAAACTCCAACCAACCAAAATTGTCAAGACGGGCGACTGTTTCGCCGTCACGAGCAAGCGCCCAGCGGGTGTCTTCCCACGACTGCAGGCGGCCGCGTGTGGCGGACGACTCTGGATCCAGCGGTCCTCCGCTAAATTCGCTCGTCGACCATTGCTGGTGATCACCTAGGGTAAGCTCCAACATCGACGCCATCACGCGATAGCCGAGCGCTCTCGGCGTTGTCACCGGCGACTTCTCAGGGCGGTGGATGGCCTGGGACTTCTCCATCGCAATCGCAATCGACCGGGCACCCGGCATTCCGAAGGCTCTGTCCCATGGAATCTGGAACTCACCGCCGGAACCAGCGGTAATTCCCAGCCCCGAGCGTCGTGCTTGGTATTGCGGACCGCTGGCGTTGGTCATCATCAACGCATCGGCATGAGCCGCCGATCCCCCGTCGCCTGTCAGCCCTATGTAGAGCCCTGAGTCCCGTCGGCTCAGTTCGCTCGCTACGCGCCAAGACAATGCATTGATGTGCCGGTACCCCAGAGTGCCGTGTTGTGGGTAGATCATCTTGCTCCCTTGAGACGGCGGCTACCTTAGTCACGTCGTTGACACCATTATTTATGCTGAGAACCGACTCGGCCCGAGCGCCTCGCGGGGCAATTGTTATTCGCCGCCCCGCACCCACAACCGCGACGGCCTGCCCCGTGTCCCGTCGGACATCTGCCCGGTCCCCTCCAGCTTCGGCTCCATGAACCGGCGGAACGTATCCCGCATCAGAGTCGCGCCCGCCACCGTCTCGTGGAGCTCCCGAAGATCCCGAAGCGTGAACGGTTCGGCCAGCAGCCCACCCGGATCCGGCGCCTCACGGTAGGCGGCCTGTAGCCACTCCACCGCCTTCGCCACAAGGTCCGCGTGGCCGTAGGGCAGCCCGGCGACCAGCTCCGGTTCAGCTGTTACGGAAGCCAGCCGGACGCCGTCGTTCTTCAACGCGCCCTCCAGCGCCGCCAGCGGTACCACATCAACATGCGCCACGGACAGCACCCAGCCCCGGTCGTCACGACCCGGCTCGTCGAACACGTGGAGCTGGCGAGGCACTCGGCCAGACATGCCGGCCTTCTCCCGCAGGCAGCGCAGCACCGCGTCCGCGAGAGTCTCGCGCTCCCGCAGAAAAGTGCCGGGCAGCGCCCAGCGTCCGTGCTGATGGTCCTCCGCGCGCCGCACCAGCAGCACGCAGACGGAACCGTCCGCCACCGTCAGCACCGCCGTGTCCACCGCCACCGAGGGGCGCGGGTAGTCGAGCAGGGACGCGCCGGGGCTGTTCTTGGGATCCTTCACACGATTATTTAACGCGATCTTGCGCTAAAGATGCAAGCGGTGCATACTGGAGCCAATTAGCGCAGAAGTGATCTAAATCAACCGGAGGTCCACCATGAAAGTTCCCCAGCTCCACGTCGGCGCCGGCACCAGGCTCGGCCCCCTGAGCATCTTCCCCGTCTGGACCTCCGACGCCGGTGACCTCGGCATCAGCACCGGCACCCACGCCGACGTCGCCGTCACCGAACTCGCCAGCGGCGCCCAGGTCGCCCGGCTCACCGTCACCAACAACGGCCCGCTCCCGGCCCTGCTGCTCGAAGGAGAGCTGCTCGAGGGCGGACAGCAGCATCGGACCTGCGCCCGCGACGTCGTCCTGGGCCCCGGCGAAACGCGCGACATTGACACCTTCTGCGTCGAGGCCGGCCGTTGGGAAGCCGGCAAGTCCAGCCACCGCCGGCAGGCACGGCGCGCTCCGCTCAATGTCTGGTCCGAGCTGGCCAACGGCCTCGACGGCCGGCGCGGCGGCGACCGGCAGGGGCGGATCTGGGAGCGGGTCAGCCGCTTCGATGCAGCCCGCGGCGCGTCGGCGACCAGCTCCCTCCTGGACCACCTGGATCTGTTCAAGGACGACGGGCGCAACCGCTTCAACGCCGCGGATGCTCCCGAACAGCTGGAAGGCCAGCGCGGGGTCGTGATCGGCTTGGGCCAGCAGCCGCTGCTTCTGGAGGTGTTCGGCACCAGTACGCTGTTCCGGCGGCACTACTGCCAGCTGATCGATTCGGCGCTGCTGGACCTGGAGCTCCTCTCACCCCAGGCGCTGGCCTCCGGTCCCATGCCGGGCCAGCGGGCCCGCGACTTTGCCGCCCACGTCCAGACCATGGACTTCGGCACGTTCGACAGCGGCGCCGCGGCTGTCGAAGTCCGGAGCCACGGCCCGCTCCGGAGCCGCAACGTCTCCCGGGCCGCCGGCACGGTGTCCGCCGCCGGCATCGCCGTCGAACTTCCCGCCCGCCGCCCGCAGCTGGCCCACCTGACCGGCTGGAACACCAAGCACCCCCTGATGGAGATGGCATGGAACTGACCCCCTTGCAGAATGACCGCGCGGCCGGCGTCCTCGTTGCCTTAGCTGCCGGCGACGCCCTCGGCGCCGGCTACGAGTTCGGCGCTCCGCTACCCGACGGCGCCGACGTCACCATGAAGGGCGGCGGCCCGTTCGGGTTCGCGCCGGCCGAATGGACCGACGATACGTCCATGGCAATCCCGATCGCCCAGGCTTTGCTGGAGGCAGCGTCCGACGCCGGTTCCTCCTCCCCCGCGGCGCTCACCATGATCGTCCGCGCCTGGACCGCGTGGGCCGCCGAGGCCAAGGACGTGGGTGCCCAGACGAGCTCCGTCATCGCCGCCGCCCGACGCCTCGCCTCCGAGGCCGGCAGGAGCAAGGTCCGGGCCGCCGACTTCAGCGCCGCGGCGGAGGACTTCCACGCCCGCACCGGCCGCAGCGCCGGCAACGGCTCGCTGATGCGCACCGCACCGCTCGCCCTTGCGTACCTGGACCGGGACCCGGCCCCTCTGATGGCCGCCGCCGGTGAACTCAGTGCCCTGACCCACACGGACCCGGACGCGCAGGAAGCCTGCGGCCTCTGGTGCGTGGCCATCCGGAACGCGGTCCTGACCGGCATTCTCGATGTGCGTGCTGGCCTGCCGCTGCTGGCTCCTGAACGCGCCGCCCTGTGGCTCGAGCGGATCGAGGTTGCCGAGCGGTCCCGGCCGCGGGACTTCAGCCGCAACGGCTGGGTGGTCGAGGCGTTCCAGGGTGCGTGGAGCGCCATCCACTTCGCTTCCTCTTCCGCCGCCGGCCCCGCGCACCTCCGGGCGGCGCTGGAAGAGGCGGTCCGCGGCGGCCGGGACACGGACACCGTTGCCGCCATCGCGGGCGGCCTGCTGGGTGCCACCTACGGCTACACGGCTGTGCCGTTCGAATGGCGGCGACGCCTGCACGGTTGGCCCGGACTCCGGACCCGCGACCTCATGATGCTCGGCATGGAACTGGGCCGCGGCGAAGGGCACCGGCCCGACACGTGGCCGCGCGCCGAGCGCCACGACTACAGCATGTGGAGCCGTACCAACGCGCTGGTCCAGCATCCGCACGACGACGGCGTCTGGCTGGGCGGCGTCGGTTCGCTCCGACGAACGGCTGAGTTGGGGATCGACGCCGTGGTGTCCTTGTGCCGGTTGGGGACCTCGGATGTACCCGGTGTGTTGCCCGAAGACCACGCGACGTTCTGGGTTATCGACTCCCCCGCTGAGGAGGACAACGCCCACGCCGCGTATGTTGTGCGTGAGGCGGCGGCCGCCGTCGAACGCTTCCGCGCCGAGGGCAAGACGGTACTGCTGCACTGCGTCCGGGCCGAGTCCCGGACGCCGACTGCGGCGGCGCTGTACGGGGCACGTGTCGCTGGGGTCACCGCGATGGAGGCATTGGAGGATGTGCGACGGGTGCTACCTGAGGCGAGGCCGAATGGTTTGTTCCTGGAGCTACTACGAGACGCCGACGCGCGCGCAACATTCCTACCTGTTGTCTGATAACAAGTGATGCGCACCATAAGATGATCAACGTGACTTGCGGCATCATTCGCTGTACTGGGGCTTGGGGGCAGCGGTGAGATGTATTCCGGAGAAGCCGGACTTCGGCGACGGCCAGTCGGCCGAACGGGCGGTGTGGGAAGCTCTGCGGAACAGCCTGCCGGATGACTGCGTGTTGGCCCATTCCGTCCAAGTGCGGGACGGTCGGGCGGAGCACGAGATCGACCTGCTCGTGCTGTGGCCCGGCGTCGGTCTGGCCGCCATCGAAGTCAAAGGCGGGAAGATCGGCGTCGACAACGGCCAGTGGTATCAGTCCGACAAGGACGGCAGGCACAGGATCCAGAGCCCGGTGGCGCAGTCCCAGAACTCGCAGCATGCTTTCAGGAACTGGCTCGAGAGCCGGATGGGCTCCAAACTGAGCAGCCGCTTCGCCTACATGGTGAGCCTCCCCTACACCGACGTCCCCCAGGACTGGGAGATGGCCGGGTGCCCCCGTTCACTGATCCTGGACCAGACGGACATGAAGTCACCCGCGGAACTGATCCGGCGCGCCATTGAAAACGAGGGCAGCGGAGCCGCCACCCTGGCGCTGGCATTCCTCGACCGCATTCTGCCTCACCTCAGCGGGGACCTGAACCACCATCCCGATTCGTTGGACCCCAAGGAGGCCGAGGACGCGCAGGACCACCTCACCGAACGCCAGGCCGTACTCCTGCAGGCCACGAGGTCGCTCAATCGGGTGCGGTTCACCGGCGGTGCGGGAAGCGGTAAGACGTGGCTCGCCTTGGAAAAGGCCAAGCGTCTGTGCCGCGAAGGCAAACGCGTGGGGCTATTCTGCTACAACAAGGGCCTCGGACAGTACCTGCAGCGGCAGGTATCTGGATGGCGGCAGAACAAACCTGTTTTCACCGGCGAATTCCACGAGTATGTTCGCGGGCTGGGCGTCCCGGACGGTTCCGGGCAGGACTACTTCGACGTCGAGATGCCCCGCATGCTTATAGAGCTGGGCACCGGTCCTGAACCGCACGAGCGGCTGGAAGCCGTCGTCATTGATGAAGCGCAGGACTTTGCTCCGCTGTGGTGGGAGGCCCTGCTGGCCTGCACCACAGACCCCGCGAACAGTGAGGTCTACGCTTTCATGGACGACCGCCAGGACGTCTACAAGAGATGGAGCGGCACGACGGCGGACCTCACTTCCGGCCCGACGGCCACCTTTGTTCCCATCCACATCGATGAGAACCTGCGCAACACCCGGAAGATCGCCGAGACATTCAAGTCCTTCGCCGGTGAGCACTTCAATCTGCGGGGCGGCACCGGTCTGCCCGTCCGGCGGGTTGAATGCCTAACGGATGACGCCCTTAGTGCCGCCGATGACTGTATCGACGCGCTCATGGATGAGGGTTGGGCGAACAACCAGATCGCCCTGCTGACCACCAAGTCTCGCCACCCTGTGCACCAGGAGCGCTTCGACAACGGCTCCATTGCCGAGTATTGGCTCGACTTCCACGCCAACAACGACGTGTTCTATGGCCACGTGTTGGGGTTCAAGGGCCTGGAGCGCTCTGTCGTGGTGCTGTGCGTCAACGGCTTCAAGGACATGGAACGCGCGGCAGAGCAGCTGTACGTTGGCTTATCCCGGGCGCGGAGCCTGCTGGTAGTGGTCGGCGACAGCGCGCTCCTGGAGGAAGCCGGCGGACGAGAGCTGGAGCTGGCGCTGAAGAAGACGGAGGCGTGGGTACCACCCACAGAGTGATATTGGCCATTTGGCGCCCACTGGCGCACATGTTCGGTGTTTTGTACGTCACGTTTTTTGTCAGACCTGCCACATAGCCTTCTTTCACTAAGTTCCAAACGTCCGTTGGGGGATGAAATGCCAGAACTTGCCGACGACGCGTCGAGCCTCAGCACGCTGACCCGGCTGCCCGAGGTGGCAGCGGCCGCGTCTATTCCGACCGAGTACGACTACGCTTTCCTCTACACATGGCAGCAAGAGGCTCTGAAGGCGTGGCATTCAAACGCACGGCGCGGCGTAATCGAGGCTGTCACTGGTGCCGGCAAGACCCGCGTCGGAATCGCGGCTGCATTCGAAGCCGTCCGGCAGGGCATCAAGGTGCTTATTCTCGTGCCGACTGCTGAACTCCAAAGCCAGTGGCTGTCTTCCCTCCAGCGAGACCTGCCGAAAGCCAGGCGCGGCGCACTCGGCAACGGCCGCTCAGACTCTCTGGACCAGGTCGACATCCTCGTGGCCATTGTTCACTCGGCATCCAACCGCGAGACTTTGCGCAGTCACAAGGCCGGACTGATCATCGCCGATGAGTGCCATCGCTATGCAGCACCGATGTTCACCGGCGCGCTGCAGGAGGGATACGCCTGGCGCTTGGGGCTGACAGCCACGTACGAGCGATCTGACGGAGAGCATGAGAATCTCCTGACGCCCTACTTCGGCGGAGTGGTTTACAACCTCTGGTACGACAGGGCGTTGCAGGACGAAGTGATAGCGCCCTTCGATATTGCCCTTGTCGGCGTGGATCTGACTGCCTCGGAACAAGTCGACTACGACGAGTTCACCAGCACGATGACGGACACAGCACGCCACCTGGAATCCTATGCCGGCATCCCCCGCCGGCCCTTCCACCAGTTCATCGCCGCGGTCGGAACGCTTGCGGCGTCGGAGTCACCAAGCCGGGAAGCAACCTTGGCCCGGAAGTACATGCGGGCAATGGCCTCGAGGTTGACACTGCTGGCTGAGGCAAGGACTAAGTATTTTGCCTTGGCCGCACTGAAGGAGTGCGTGGACCAGTCCCACGGCACTCTTGTCTTCACCCAGACTCAGGAATCCGCGCGCCGCGCGCAACAGGTCTACACGGCGATGGGTTCCAAGGCATCCGCGCTGTTCAGCGGCATGGCGAAGGACGACCGGAGACAAGGCATGGAGGACTTCCGCAGCGGTGCCTCGCAGATCCTCGCAGCACCCCGGCTGCTCGACGAAGGCATCGACGTGCCGGAAGCGGACCTCGGCATCATAGTCGCGGCCAACCGAAGCCAGCGCCAGATGGTCCAACGTCTGGGACGAGTAATCCGCAAGAAGGCCGACGGGCGCGTGGGCCGGCTCGTTGTTCTCTACTCAAAGGGAACGGTCGAAGACCCGGACGTGCAGGGCGAGGAATTCTTGGGCAAGGTACTTCCCTTCGCCCGCAACGTCGAGTTCTTCGACATGAAGTCCGATCGCGCGAGCCTGCAGGAGTTCCTGCAGCAGGACGAGCCAGAGGAGACGCCTGGCCCTGAGTCAGAGCCAAATGCTTCGCGTGAAGCGCCGTCCGAAGACACGGGGGCCGCGTCCCGGGTAGATGATCCAAATGACGACCGGATGTTTGAGCACGGGGATGACGTTTCTGGTGACCCAGAAACGGAGGTCGACGCCCCCGAGCCCGGCTACAACGACGAAGAGGATTCCGCGCCGACGTCGTTCGATCTCGGGGACACCGAATGGCCGGAGCAGCTCGAGGGTCTCGTCGGCTTCAGCGGCGACACAGTCCAGGACTACCTCCGGCGCGCCGGCCGCGCAGAGCTGCTAACTGCGGAGCAGGAAGTGGAGCTGGCGCAGGAGATCGAGGCAGGGCTTTTCGCCGCGAATCTCCTGGAAGACGGCAAACCCCGGGGCCGCAGGGAAACCCGCGAGCTTCGAGCAATCGCACTGCTCGGTGAGCGTGCCGCCGATGCCCTGCTAGAAGCCAACCTACGGCTCGTAGTGTCCATCACCAAGCGCTACATAAACCATGGCTTGGACTTTCTGGACCTCATTCAGGAAGGGAACATCGGACTCCATCGAGCGGTCTGCAAGTTCGACTACACCAAGGGTTTCAAGTTTTCGACTTACGCGACGTGGTGGATCCGGCAGGCCGTCACCCGGGCGTTGGCGGATCAAGGACGCCTCATTCGGCTTCCCGTCCACGTAGTGGAGCAGGTCCAGAAGGTCCTGTCCGCGCTGCGCACCGCCAGCACGGAAGGCGTAGCCTGCACCAGCGAGGAAATCGGCCGACGCGCTGGTACCACGGCTTCTAAAGTGGAGTATCTTCTGGAGCTTGAAAAGCCGGTGTATTCGCTGGACTTCTTGGTACCTGACGGCAAGGGCGGAATGGAGGCGTTGGGCGACCAGATGGTCGATCCTTCCGACGTGGACGTCATTGAACGGATCGCTGCCGATCAGCTCACTGCACAGATTTACACCATCCTCGACACGTTCCCCGAACGCGAGGCGGCCGTGATCGCCATGCGCTTCGGGCTCACCGATGGCGAGCAGAAGACGCTGGACGAAATCGGGAAGATTTACGGAGTCACCCGCGAGCGCATTCGCCAGATTGAGAAGAAGACCATGGACCTGCTCAAGGACCCGTCCGTGTCAGGCCCGCTGCGCAGCTTCCACTTCGACGGCGAGGACACAGAGCTCCATGGAGCGGCTGATGCGGTCGGGAAATGACCAGACGTCCCGAACCCCGGCCGTGAGACCGATTGTCAGTCACCGCCGCTAGCGTGATAAAAACGACCACCAGTCAACGTATGGGGGGATTAATGAAGATCGAGTTCGGGTGGCATCTGGATCGCGCGCCATGGGCCTACACTCATCCCGGTCTCAACCGCATCCGCGTGGGCAGGAAGAACTTCACGGCGCTGTTGCAGACGCGCTTGGGCATCACTCGCCCGGACACTGGGCATGCCGAGCGCGTGAGCCAGTATCTGGACCGCCTCGGGTCCATCGACTTCCCGGATGCGTGGTTCCACGAGTCCTTCCAGGTGGACCCGTGGTCCACCGCCCACGAACTGCTGGCTGCGCGTGACGATGCCGTAGCCAATGGCTGGAACGGAACACTGCCCGAGCGTCAGACGAAAATGCCAGAACCCTCTCCGCTGCTGCAGACCCTGGCAGCAGCGGAAAAGGCAACGGACCCGCTTGCTCCCTCCTTGGCTGACGACATCGCCGAACTGGTCACAGCGCTTGACTCGCCCCTGCCACTGGGCATCGAGGAGCTGGTACTCCAGCACCCGGAGGGCAGCTTTCCGAAGGTCTGGCAGCTCATCATCGAAAAGCTCCGGGGCCGCGGAGTTCAAGTCAGCGAAGCTGTGCCCGCCAGCCGCCAGCCGCGACTGACGATTCTCGCCGCCGAAACGGAATGGGAAGCGGGGGAGATCAGCGCCCGGTGGCTTGCAGCGGGAAACAATCGCAACACCGCCGTGGTCGCCTCAGACAGCACTGCCCTTCTGGATCTCTACCTGGCTGGCCACGGCCTGCCACCCGTCGGCGTCGGGGCTTCGTCCGTGTGGCGCCCGCAGGACCAGCTGATTCCGCTCTTTTTCGAGGTCATTTGGGGGCCACCCAACATCCAGTTACTCGCCGAGCTTCTTACTCTTTCGGGCTCCCCCGTGCGGCGCGCTGCGGCGCGCCACCTCCTGAATGCGTTGAGGGCCGAGCCAGGAACGGGGGGCGGAGCGTGGACGGCTGCAATCTCCCAGATCGCCGCCGACGAACAGCTCGGGCCTGCCCTGGCGGCCGAGCTGGACAGTATCTTTTCTGCTGGTCTGCTCGTTGAAGAGGACGGCGTGAGCGGCACCGAGCTGTCCGAAAGAGCAGAATGGCTCGCCCGCCGTTTGCGTGCCCGCTCCTCTCAGGACGACGCGGCCAAAGCCACTGCGTCCCTGCTGCAGCGGATTCTGGCTCTCGTGGCACCTCTCCCCCGCGTCTCGCGCCGGGATTTGCGCCGCATCATCGCTGCCGTCATCACCCCTTCTCAGGCTTCGCTCCTTCCTGCGGAGGCGGCGCCTTGGTTGCGGCTCGGTCACCTGACGGAGCTAACCGACGAGGTGGAACAAGTGCTCTGGTGGGGTTTTCAGAGCAACGGCATGGCTTCAGTGCGTCGGTGGGACGCTCACGACGTCCAGACGTTGGCCGAGGTTGGCGTTCACCTAGCTGCGCCGGAAGCGCTCAGCGCGCTCGAAGCCCACCAGACTCTTGTCGCGGCCAGCCGGACGAAGGACTTGATCCTGGTTCAGGTCGCACAGCGCCACGGCGAGCGGGTTGAAGGCAATCCGCTGTTGGAGGCTTTGGCCGCCGCCCAGCCCGGCGGTACCGCGGAGCCGCTGCCCGGTCGCGTCGCCCTGCTCACCCGCAGGCCGGAGGATCTGACTGACGCCGCCGGCCGTTGGTCATTTGCGGGCCGCGAGAAGCAACTTGCTGCCGTCCCTCAGCACCGCCCCATCGCTCCGCCGGCCGTTCACCAGGTAGGCCCGAACCCTTCTCTTGTGCCGGAAAGTCTTTCCTTCACCCAGTTGTCCACGCTGCTCGGCTGCTCCCTCGCCTGGGTGCTGAAGCACAAGTCGCAGCTCAGCGTCCCCGCTGCCGCCAGTGTCCCCTCCGAGAATCAAATGCTTGGTATCTTTGCCCACAAGGTGGTCGAGGTGCTGCAGGACCAGCTTCGGGCAGAACACCGGGCGGTTCCTGAGCAGGACGAGGTGCGTGCCGCCGTCGACCGTCTTCTGCCTCAGCTCGCTTCCGAGCTGCTCCTGCCCGGCCAGAAAAGCCGCCTCGCGGGCGTTAAGGCCACTATCGAAACAACCGTGATGGCTTTCTTCGCGCAGCTGCAGCGCGGCGGCATTGTGCTGCAGGAGATGGAGAAGGAGTTCGCGAAGGACCTCCGTCTTACGGCCGGCGTACGCACCTATAACGTCCCGGTCAGGGGACGTGCTGACGCTGTCGGCATCGACGCTGCCGGTCGCACAGCTGTCGTGGACCTCAAGTGGACTAACAACGACAAGTACCGCCGCGAGGAAGTCCAGCGGGGCGAGTCGCTTCAGCTCGCGCTGTACCAGTGGGCGTTGAGTCCTAGCGAGGTGCCGCCGGACGCACCCGCTGCCTACTTCATGCTGAAGCAGGGTAGTTTCGCCTCGGCCCACCCGGAATTCGGTGCCAGCGTGCAACCCAGCCAAAACCTCTCACAGCTGTGGCAGCAAGCGGTTCGGGCAACTGAATTCACCGTCGATCAAGTGCTCGCCGGACGGATAACGGCAACGGAGCCCGCGGCAACCTCCCTAGCCGGGGATGAACCGAGCCCAGAGGTGATTGCTGCTGAAAACGGCCGCCTGCACGTGAAGCCGAACTGCAAGTACTGCGATTTCGGCACGCTTTGCGGACTCAAGGGAGACTACTCATGAACCTGCTGGAGAATGTCACCATGGTCTCGGCAAGTGCCGGCACCGGAAAGACCTTTACGCTTACAAGCAAGATTGTCAACCAGATTTCCGCCGGTGTGCCAGCGGGAGCCGTCATGGCAACTACCTTTACCAAGAAGGCCGCAGGCGAACTGCGTGAACGGATCGCAGCCCGCCTCCTTGAGCAGGCGGACCTGACCGACGACGCCGAAGCTGCCGCCGAGCTGCGGCTCGCGTCGCAGCAATTGCCCGCCAGCCTCATCGGCACGGTGAACAGCGTGTGCGGCCAGCTGCTTCAGGACCACGCCATCGACGCAGGGCTCTCGCCTGCCCTAGAAGTGATCGGCGAGGAGCAGCTCGCCAGCATCTTCCACCTCGCCACGGATGAGGTCCTGGCCGAACACGCTCCGCGAATCCTTCCCATCGCGCGGCGCATGGGAACCGATGGCAGCGGGGCCCGGGACGTCAAGACGTGGCAGGAGACCGTGCGGGCCATCGTCGACGCCGCCCGCACGAACTTGCTTGGAGCGGAGGACCTGGAAGCATGCGCTAATAGGTCATGGGCCGGTTTGCGTGCGCTGCTCGACGCACCGGCCGCGGATGAACGGGACGAGTGGCTGCGGTCCCTTCGAAAGACAGTGCCCGATCTGGAGGCGATGACCCGGGACGGCAAGACTCAGGCCGGCAAAAAGGTAGACACGGGATCCGCGGCGTTTACCGAACATGTGCCGAAGATCCTCCACAAGATCGACAGCATGGGTGCGGTCGAGGACGTCCCGTGGGAGACCTGGCGCGGCGTGGTGGGCTCAGCCGCTCCATCCGCCGTCAAGGCGCTCTTCGCACCGACGACCAGCGCCATCAAGGAAGGACTCCTCTCCAATCCCGCCTTCCAGGACGATCTCGAGAAGTACATCCGGTTCCTGTTTGCCTGTGCGAAGGAGTGCCTCACCGCCTACGCAGAGTTCAAGCGCCTGTCCGGCCTCATGGACTTCGTGGACCAGGAGACGCTGGTCTTGGACTTGGCCCGGAATAACGAGGCGTTCCGCCGCTCCTTTCCGGGGCGAATTCGATACCTCGTCGTGGACGAGTTCCAAGACACGAGCCCTCTTCAGCTTGAACTTTTCATGCAGCTCAGCCGGCTCGTCGCCGAGGCTGTGTGGGTCGGCGACCCCAAGCAGGCAATCTATGAGTTCCGGGGCACTGACCCCGAGCTGATGGAGTCTGTGGTTAGGGAGGTGAGCCACCGGGAGCAGCTCTCCCATACGTGGCGTTCCCGCCAAGCCGTAGTCGACCTGAGCAATGCCGTGTTTGAGCTGGTGTTCGAACAGCACGGAATGCCGGCCGAAACGGTCCATCTCGAGCTCCCGGAGGCACATTCGGACTGGTCCCGGGGCACGCTCGAAGCCTGGACCCGGCCACAATCCAACGACGGCGAGCGGCTGAAGGCTACAGCAGCCGGCGTCGCGGACCTGTTGCAGCGTCGGCCCGAGCTCGCTCCCGGCGACGTGGCTGTGCTCGCCCGGTCAAATGCCGATACCGAGTCGCTGGCTGCCGCCCTCCACGCCTTGGGGATCAGGGCGAGCCGTAATCCGCGAAAGCTCTCGGACTCCCGCGAGGTACAGCTGGCCCGCGCCGGTGTGGCGTTCGTGGCCGACCGGTACGACACGGTCGCCCTTGCCGAGATCGTATCCATGCACCCAGACCACTCCTCCAACCCAACGTGGCAGCAGGAACTGCTGTCAGCCGCCGATCCTGACCCCGTGCTCGAAAAGTGGAGCACGGACCCAATTCTCAAAGCCCTAGATGACGTCCGAAAGCAAGCATCGGCGGCTACGCCTGCTGAGGTCTTCGAAGCAGTAGTCAGCGCGCTCGGGCTGCCCCGGCTCATTGCAGGATGGTCATCTCCTGCCACCCGGCTGCGGAACCTAGATGCCGTCCGCGGTGTCATCAGCACCTACTACGAGCGGTGCGTCGCACTGCGTTCGCCCGCTACCCTGCGCGGGTTTCTCACATTCTTCGGTTCCGAGGAGCAGAGGTCCGCGGACAACGCCGGCAGCGAAGTAATCAACGTCCTCACGTATCACCAGGCCAAAGGGCTCGAATGGCCCGTGGTCATTTTGGAGGGGCTTGACAAGGATCTGCGCTTCGCTGCCTTCGGCGCAGCGGTCGAGCAGGACGGCAGCTTCGACTTGGAGCAGCCTCTGTCCGGCCGCTGGATCCGCTTCTGGCCGAGCCCCTTCCCCTACGGCGGGTCTCCGCTGGACGGGCGGGGAAAAACGAGCGACGTGGCACTCCGGGCAGAGGAACGCGAGCGCCGCAACATGGCCCGACTCATGTATGTCGGCATGACCCGTGCGGTCGACACCACGGTGCTGACCGGCAAGAAGCCGGCGCCGGAGCTTCTCAACAACCTCGGCATTTCCTCCCTCGTGACGTGGAAGCCGGGAGCCGACGACCCCTTGGCCGGGGCCATTCACGTGGCGGACGGCGCCGTCCTTCCGGCACGGGTAAACGAACTGAACCCAGTGGACGCGCCGCCGGCTCCCACGCACTGGACCCCGCGATTCACTGATGTGCCCGTCGAGCTGCCCGGGAATGTGCGGCCCCCGGCACGCTTCGCGGCGTCCTCACTGGGTTCCGCCGGGCACAAAGCATCGATCAGCGCCGTGGCGGAACTTGGCCTCCGGCTCGCGGAGCATGGAGCCGACGACTGGGGTGCAGTCGGCAGTGCCGTCCACGCCTATCTGGGCACGCAGTTCTCGGCGCTCGACCAGACCGAACGCAAGAATCTCGCCGAGCGGATAGTCACACGCTGGCAGGTAGAGGCCAGGATCGATGCGTCACTGTTGCTCACCGCCGGAGAAAGGTTCGAGGCCTATCTGGACGCAGAGTTCCCCGGCTGGGCGCGGCACCGGGAAGCTGCCATCGGATGGCGCCCGGACAACCAGGTCATGGAAGGCTGGATCGACCTGTTACTGGAAGGAACCGATGGTTTCGTCCTTGTGGACCACAAGACGTATCCGGGAAATGACCCTGAGGGCCACGTGCGCGAAAAGTATCTGGGCCAGATGGCGGCCTACCGGGATGCGGTTCTCGCTGCCACGGGCAAGCCGGTGCTAAAGACGCTGATTCACTTCCCGGCGCTGGGCCGTGTCTACGAGGTTAAGCCGCTGCCGATCGGGACTGCGGGCTAGGGGCCAATGCAGCTGGAGGCTGCCGGACATCTACTGTGGTCTCTCAGCACGCATCATCCGCGGTCCCTCCCCGGCAGCTGTGACGCAACGCGGTTGGGAAACGCCTCGCCTCATGGAACGCTGCCACACATCTGTCCCCCAAGGCGCCTTGCCATCACATTGGGCGGGCAGGTGGTTGGGATTCAGCGTGACAGCTTGGACATGAGCATTTCCCGATGGCGTGAGTAGGTCGTCTCACCGTCGTCATCGAGAATCGGGATGCGGATGAGGGGCGGGGGGCACATCGCTGGGGTAACCAAATCGCGCAATGCGTCGTAGTATGCGCGTTGCCGCCGCCTGCCGCCCGGCCCAAAGCCTGTCGCGGCCTTGGCGGCCCGGTACCTATCGGCACGCGGCGCTAGTTGCCGGCAAAGATTCGCATACTCATCCTTTTCGAAACCGAGAGGAACGCCCAGCGGATATAGCTCAAGCGACTGAAGCCTAAAGCTTGTAAAGTGCTGCGACTCGTCGGTCTCGATAAAAGTGCCGCTTGGCGCATGATAAAAGTCGCCAGGCAAGGGAGTGACTGGTTTGCCTGACTGCACTCCGCTCTCCCCCTTGAGCGCTAGAAAAATCGCCGATAACGCAGCTCCAGCCACATCTAGGGCCGTCTGCGGGAGTCCAAAGTGACCTCGCTGGTTGATCCAAGGAACCTTGGCAGTCTCCAGGTAGATTCCGTCACGGGCTGCAGCCGCAGAAAATGCGGCTTGGGCGGCTCCAACTGGCATTGCTTACACTTCCTCCGCACCGTCTACCCGCTCCGGCTCTCCGACTCCGTGCGTACCGTGCATCCACAGCACAACGTCGAGGACGCGTAGTAATGAGAGGTGATCAAGTCGTGCGGCAGCCCGCAGCGAGCGCAATCTGCTGGTGAAAGCAACGTCTGTCGAGAATGCGTGGTGCCATGCGCGCCAAGTACCAGCCGCGTCTGGAAAGCCGGTCATATTCCCGACCACGGAATCAAAGATCGGGATGAGCGCTGGCCGCTTGCGAGCCATGATCTTGCTTGCTGTCGTCGCGCCCACGCGGTGGTGCGCTCGCAACAGTTGCCATAGTCGGTCGGCCGGCGAATCCTCGCCGAAGTGCTGATCGTGCTCGTCGAATGGTATGTCCTCGATGGCATCGTCTTTGGATATTCCATGAAGATGGCACGAGATCGGGTTCCTTTGTTCCCCGAGGACAGCAATCGCCGCGCGCGCGGGAACATGTATAGATAAACAGGCCACCGCGACTATGTCGCCTGCGGTCACTTTGTCCGTCTCAGTATTTCCAAAGCTATCGAAGTGCGCGCCGGTGAACTCCTGGCCGGTCCATTCACCTTGCCCAAAATACTGATTCAGGTAGTTGAGCGCCGCGTCGTCGGAAATAGCAGCCAATGCCGAAGTTATCCCTGAGCCGTCACCCTGCGTTGTCATCAATCTTTCCCTTCCCCTTGTCATATGGCCAAAGAATTCGAATTTATGCACGAGCTACATCGAGCTAAGCCTAAACCGCAGAAGCCCTCCGAGGACCCGCACCGCCTTCCAGTCCCTTGCTTTTTGACCCGTGCAGCTGCCTGACCGAGGCAAAGGTTGCGCCAGTCCGGCTTTAAACGTATAGAGACGCCATCCTGCAAAAGAACGTGTACGAGACGCACTGCAGCTCTTGGTCAGTCGGCCAGCACTACCACCACCGGTGGCGGCACTCCGGGTTCTGGCAAGCCCATTTGGGTAGGCCGAATTCGACTTTGCCGCTGGCAGGGTAAACCCTCATCTCATCCATGACGACACAGCCGGCAAACTCAGTCTTTGGCATCGCCTGGCGCGTCGATGGCAGGATCATCCCATAGGCAATCCGCCATGACTCGTGGCCGCACACCGGGCACCTGCGCGTGGCTGTGCGTTTCGTCTTCGGTTCGGGGATTGTTCCATCGGAAACCATGGAAGCACTGTAGTCCGACGGTCTGACAGAAAGAGGGATCTTGAGGCTCCAAATGCCCTCCCGGATAAAAAGTTGTAACTTGCTCCAAATGCTGCCCAAGCGTGGGTTGGATCGTTCCCAAGGGGGGTCACGTGATCGCTAGGAGTCGTCGTCTACTGTTCGGTGAGGTTTGAGGCTTTAGACACTATCGGATCGGGTGGTCGGGCACTCCGCGGTCGTGCGGGAGAGCACCAGTGCTTGTGGCGCCCAGCACCGCTTGCGCTCCCTGTCGCGGATTACACGATGGCGCGGGCGGTGGGTGCCCTTCAAACTGGTGCACCGGGTCACTCCTGCCTGATAGTCCCCTCCCTGGAAGCAGCAGCCTTGGGCGCCTCGGGTTCGTGCCGCGGGCATGAGGCGCTGCGGACACCTACTCTGCGAACTCAAAGTCGACGGTGATTTCAGGATCCACGCTTGCAATAATTCCGGAGTAAAACACCTTGGCCTGCTCTTTAAGCGCCGCCGCATATTGCGAGATGTACTTTTGCTTGTTTTCGTCGCTGAGAATGTTGTTGACCATCCGCGTTTGGACGGCCGGCTCAGCCAGCCAGCCAAGCGGGTTGTTGCTCTCAAGGGGGTCTTCGAAGTGGGGATTGTCAAAGCCGATGCCAATGAACTGTGGCATGGTCACACGAAACGACTTTGGGCCGGTGCGTTCGATCTTTACGCGTGACCCATCGACGCCCAATTTCGCGTCCACCTTGTACTGAATCAGAGTGGTTTTCTCGCTCGCGGGTATGGCCACTCCGAAAATTTCCCTATTGCTGTCGTATCTATCGATGCCCTCGATGTGAAGGCTAAGCAAGGCGACCTGTTGCACGCGTGTGACGGCCTGAACCACTTGGGAATCACGTTCGCTAGAGCTGCTGCTGAACAGGGCCTTGAGTGCGAGGGCGTTGAGTCCACCGGATGCGAATGCGGCGACCGCTCCCCCGACCAGCAGCACAATGAGCAGCAGGACAGGCCAAAGCAGGACCCGTGCTTTGAAAAGTTTCATGACTGCCTTGAAAAAGATCACGACGATTCAGTCTCCAGTTTCATTCGACGTCGAGACACCCTCGGAATTCCGCGGTGTGGACCGTTCACGGCAAATCGCCGCGTCAAGTCCCCTCGAACCATATACGTCAGCAAGAGCCTGCCGATTATGGCGCGCCACGCCTACTTTTAACATGGGACTGCGAGCCGATGCGCACCGAACCACAGCAATCAACGCGGCTCCACCGCCCCTAACGTTCTGCTCGCGTCGTAGGCCTCGCGGATCACCTTGAAGGGCGCCTAGGAGGCCTCCTGGCAACGGCGGCCACCGCGAGGGCCAACCTCGCTATGAGACAGAACGCTTACATCAGGTCGTTCCCGGTCGCATGGTTGAGCACCGCGAGAATGCCCCCGCTGCGGACCAGCTGTGGACGAGGGACTTCCTGCAACTACCTCGTTCATGGGAGGAGCGGAGGCAAATGGCGAGCTCTGATGAGTTCAGAGATTCGCGATGGCATTCTGTGATCGCACTATACTGCCGACCTGACCTTTAGACTTGCCGCGTCCCATGTGGTCGCACCTCAGCAGAGGCGGCAATCCGCGCACAAACATTGCGCCGACAAGCAACGGACCCAAACCCCGCGCGAGAATGGCTCGCCACTGCCAGTGCGCTTCATAGTGTTACATTTCGTTTGAACTGGACTGCTTTGGAATCACCCAAGCAGTTCTTCACAAATACGGGTTTGGGTCGGAGCCCACGGTTACGATCTACGCATGACCGAAACCCAAGAGATTGAAAATGCCGGATCGAATTTCACCCAGGTGTTGGACGCTGCGGCGAAACTGCCGGGGGTGAGGATCAACAGGGCCACCTACCTGCGAACAGCGCTCAAGCGCCACTGCACCGAGGAACAGATCGCGAGGGCAATCGCCGACAGTCCAGCGGCGGCGGGTATCCCGCTCAAGGTCATTGCTGACGTCGCAAACACCTCTATCGCTTATGAGACGAGCAAGGTTACTGGCCTTTCAACCCTCGCAGGTATTCCCGGTGGTCTGGCAATGATCGGCACCGTGCCAGCCGACCTTGTGCAATACATGGGCCACATGCTTCGTATTGCCCAGAAGTTGGCTTACGTCTATAGCTGGCCCGACCTCTTCGCCGACGATGACGAAGAAATCGACGAGGCTACCGAGAGCATGCTGATCCTATTCGTGGGCGTGATGTTCGGCGTGCAGATCGCCCAGGGCGGAGTGGCGAGAGTCGCGGGCATGATCGCCGCCAATGTGGCGAAGAAGCTACCGCAGAAGGCACTCACCAAGGGTGTCATCTTCCCGATCGTGAAAAAGGTCGCGGGCTATCTCGGTGTCAATATGACCAAGAAGCTCTTCGCCAGCGGAATCGCAAAAGCCATCCCCATTGTCGGCGCAGCACTCTCTGGCGGCCTAACCTTGGGCACTTTTCTCCCCATGTCCAAGCGGCTACAAAAGCACCTTGCCAGCCTGGAGCTGACCAAACCAGGACACCGGACCGAAGAGGTCGAGATCATCGACGCCGAACTCATCGGCTGAATGACCGGACTAAGACGTATCCTTCCAGATCCGCTAAAAGTTAGGCGTTTGGTGTATGTAGCCGTGAACTCAGGAAATTGGTGAAGCATGTCTGCAGTGCACGTCAACCAGTGGCCCACCGACCATGAGGGCTGCGGATTTCAGAGGTGATTACCTACGGATTCCCTTCACGGTCGGCCGCAAATCCTGCCTGTGTTGAGCATGCCAACTTACAACAGCGCTTTAAGGACCGAGCATAGCCCCACCCAAATCCGGCATCGCAGTCGTCCGCACCACCGTTCCCAGCGAGACCTCCTTCACTAACCCAAGATGAGTCTCCTGCGACTATTTGAAGTGCTTGAGCCGGTGTCGTCCTCTTGCGACGGAGGACATAGCGAAACAGCTGATTGTGTTGAAGAACGAGACCAGACAGCATCCTGCGCGTGACGCTTGGGCGGTACACGACGATCAGGATTGCTCTCGCGCCACTGGAACACGTGATGAAATACCAACGCGACAGCCCTAAACAATTTAGAGAACCTGGAAGGGATGCTGCGGCGGAACCGAGCTCTTCGTCGACAGCCAGATTCGAAGCACTGTCCAGCTCTGTGAAGGATGCCTGCGCTTACCCGCCCTCCTCTGAACACCCCGTTTACGAAACGCAACGCGATCCCGCGACCACCCCTTACTGTTGAACCTGCGCCCAACGAAACCGTTTACGTAAACCGTTTGCGTGACCGTCCTCACGACGGTCTCGCAACGAACCAGGACCAACCATGCACCTCAGGGAGGAGGAACAGTGGCAACCATCCGCGATGTCGCCAAGCAGGCCGGCGTCTCCCCTGCCACTGTTTCCCGCGTGGTCAACGGCCTGGTCGGCTACTCCGACGAAACCAGGGAGCGCGTCGAGAACGCGATCAAGAGCCTCAATTACGAAACGGATTCCCTGGCCCGCGGCCTGAAAACCCGGCAGACCTCGGTGATCGGGCTCCTCGCCCCCATGGTCTCGGACGCGCTCGCCTCCCAAGTGATGCAGGGCGTGGAGGAGGAAGCCCAGGAGCGCGGCTACGCCGTGATGCTCGGCCGCACCGGCGCCAAGTCCGCGTACATCGCCGGCTACCTCCGGACCCTGCGCACCTACCGGGCCGCCGGCGTCATCCTCATCTCCGCGGTGATCACGCCGGAGACCCGGCAGCTGCTGGGACCCAGCGTCCCGATCATCTCCGTCGCCATCAGCGACAAGTCGGGCTCGCCCAGCGTGGCGATCGACGACGAGCAGGCAGCCTACGACGCGACCCGACACCTGCTGCGGCTCGGCCACCGGCGGATCGGCCTGCTCACCGGGGACCCGGCGTCGGTCCACGTGGCCCGGCCCCGCGAGCGCGGCTACCTCCGCGCCATGGCCGAGGCCAAGTGCCCGCCGGTCACGGCCACCGGGACCTTCTTCTACGAAAGCGGCGCGCCCGGCGTCGACGCACTGCTGCAGCAGGAACCCGGCCTCACCGCGATCTTCGCGGTGAGCGACGAGATGGGCGCCGCCGTCGTCAACGAACTCCAGCGGCGCGGGCTCCGGGTGCCGGAGGACGTCTCGGTCCTGGGCTTCGACAACACCTCCACCTCCCGGCACGTGAACCCGCCGCTGAGCACCATGGCGCAGCCGCTCGAGGAAATGGGACGGATGGCGGTCAAGAAACTGCTCCGCTCCCGCGACCTCGGGCCCAAGATCATGCCGCACCGGCTCATCGAACGCGGCTCCACCGGGCCCCGTGCCGAGCCACCGCCGGCCCCGCCGGCAGCCCCACCACAGACCACCCAAGCACCCGCCCGCAACGACACCGGCACCCTGGAACCGGTCGGCTAACCCGGTCGACCAACCACCACAGATTTACCCATCAACGGCCCCGCGGCATCCGCATGCCCGGAGCCGGACTTCACGCACCAAACCACCCGCACCACCCCAAAACAACAAGGAGCAACATGAGGCAGCGCCGCCACACCTGGCAGACTCTTCTCACCACCACCGCCACGCTCACCGTGGCCGCCGTCGCCCTCACCGGCTGCGGCGGGACCGCCCCCGAGGCCAAGAGCGCCCCGAACGCCGCCGCCGCGTTCGAAGGGAAGGGGCCCATCAACTACGTCTCCTCCCGCGACGCCTCGAAGGCCGCGAACAAGAGCATCGAGGAGTGGAACGCCGCCCACCCGGAGGAGAAGGTCACGTTCATCGAACTGCCGGACTCCGCGGACCAGCAGCGCCAGCAGCTCGTCCAGAACGCCCAGATCAAGTCGGACACCTTCAGCGTGCTGAACCTCGACGTCGTCTGGAACTCCGAGTTCGCCGCCAACAAGTGGATCCTGCCGCTGCCGGCCGACGCCGTCCCGACCGACAAGATGATCCCCGGCCCGGTCAACGCCGCCAAGTACCGCGACACCCTCTACGCCGCCCCGTACTACACCGACGGCGCCCTGTTCTACTTCCGCTCCGACCTGCTCAAGGCCGCCGGCATCGCCGCCCCGCCCAAGACCTGGGACGAGATGAAGACCGCCTGCAAGGCCGTCCTGGCCCTCCCCGAAGCCAAGGGCATGTCCTGCTACGCCGGCCAGTTCGACAAGAACGAGGCCCTCACCGTCAACTTCTCCGAGGCGGTGGCCTCCGCCGGCGGCGCGATCGTCGATGCCGACGGCAAGCCCGCCGTCAACACCCCCGAGGCCAAGAAGGGCCTGAACCTGCTGGTGGACGGCTTCAAGGAAGGCCTCTTCCCGTCCGACGCCATCACCTACCTCGAGGAGCAGGGACGCCGCGCGTTCCAGGACGGCAAGCTCGTCTTCCTGCGCAACTGGCCCTTCCTCTACTCCTCGCTGAGCGCCACCGACGGCTCCAGCAAGGTGGCCGGCAAGTTCGACGTCACCTCCATCCCGGGCACCAACGGCCCCGGCGTCTCCACCCTCGGCGGCCGCAACCTCGCCGTCTCCCCGTTCACCAAGAACAAGGCCACGGCCCTGGAGTTCATCAAGTTCTTCACCAGCGAACAGCAGGCCCAGAAGCGCCTGGCGCTGAGCTCCCGCGCCCCGGTGTACGCGTCCCTCTTCGAGGACCCCGCCGTCGTCGCCAAGCGCCCGTTCTTCCCCACCCTGCTGAAGTCGCTCAGCAACGCCCAGCCGCGCCCCAAGGTGGTCCAGTACGGCGCCACCACCAAGGCGATCCAGGAAGAGGCCTACGCCGCGATCACCGGCAAGAAGGACACGGACACGGCGCTGAACGACATGCAGGCCAAGCTCACCGAGCTCGCCTCGAAGTAATCAGGCCCGCATAGTCCGGCCCATGTAGTCCGCACCTTCCAGCAACACCCCGCACCACAGCACCCAGCAGCACCGGGCCGGCCGGATTCTTCCGGCCGGCCCGGCAGCCGCCACGCTTTTTCTTTAGTTTCCTCAGCTTTCCTTAGCTTTCTTTAGCACCGCAGGATCCCCTCTTAGGTCCCCAGTTAGGTTCCGAAAATGACGACGACGACCGCCCCGCCCGCCGGCGTGCAGCCCGCGCCGGAAACCCCCAAGCCCCGCAGGCGCGCCCGGCGCACCGCCGGCGAAGGCCGCATGGCCGCCCTCCTGCTCTCCCCCACCCTGCTGGTCCTGGCCTTGGTGATCCTGTACCCGCTGCTCTCCGCGGTGCACCAGTCCCTGTACCGCGCCGAATCGGGGCTGGACGCGGACGGCTTCGTCACCGACGTCGACGCCTTCGTGGGCCTGGCCAACTACGCCGACCTGTTCGTCGGCGAATCCGGCCGGCGCTTCCTCAATGCCCTCGGCAACACCACCTTCTTCACCGTCACCACCGTGTTCCTCGAGACGGTCCTGGGCCTCTGCCTGGCCTTGGCCATGAACCGCGCCTTCCGCGGCCGGTCCTTCCTGCGCGCCAGCATCCTGGTCCCCTGGGCCGTGCCCACCGCCGTCTCCGGCCTGCTCTGGCGCTGGATCTTCCAGTCCGACGGCATCGCCAACACCCTGCTGGGCAGCGAGATCCTCTGGACCGCCGAAGGCACCGCCTCCCGGATGGCCGTCATCATCGCCGAAGTCTGGAAGACCGCACCGTTCATCGGCCTGCTGGTCCTCGCCGGCATGCAGGTCATCCCCGGCGAAGTCTACGAAGCCGCCCGGATCGACGGCGCCGGCTGGTGGCGCCAGCTCGGCTCCATCACCCTGCCCCTGGTCAAGCCCACCCTCCTGGTCGCCGTGCTGTTCAGGATGCTCGACGCACTGCGCATGTTCGACCTGCCCTTCGTCCTGGTGGGCCCGGGCAAGGAGTCCGTGGAGACCCTGTCCATGCTGGCCTGGGACGAATCCAACCAGCTCCGCTACGGCTCCGCGTCCGCGTTCGCCGTGATGCTGTTCCTCTACGTCGCCCTCGTCGCGATCGTCTTCGTCAAGGTGCTCGGCGCCGACGTCACCGGCGCCAAGGAACTGCGTCTGGGCTCCAAGAAGCGCGCCAAGATCACCAAGTCCGCCAGCATCCAGAAGGCCGAGGCCACCCGATGACCATCTCAGACCTGCGCAACGCCGGCACCGATTCCGGCGCGCCCAAGGCGGCATCCGCCGTCGTCGGACGCCCCGGCAAATCGAAAGCAGGCAAGCCCAAAACCCAACGGACCTGGCGCTCCTACAGCGTGTACGTCGGCCTGGCGCTGATCTTCGCCTACTGCCTCGCGCCGTTCTACTGGATGCTCGTCTCCAGCCTCCGCCGCACCGCCGACATTTTCGACAACACCCTGCTGCCGGCGCCGTTCTCGATCGAGAACTACGTCAAGGTGTTCGACGGCTCCACCATGTTCGGCCAGGCCCTGCTCAACTCCCTCATCGTGGCCGGCACCACCACCGTGTTCGCCCTGCTCCTGGGCGTGTTCGCCGCCTACGCGATCTCCCGGCTGAACTTCCGCTTCAAGTCGCTGATCCTCGGCGTCATCATCGCGACGTCGATGTTCCCCGGCATCTCCGTTGTCGTGCCGCTGCTGAAGCTCTTCACCGACCTCGGCTGGATCAACACCTACCAGGCCATGATCGTTCCCAGCCTGTCCTTCGCGATCCCGCTGGCGGTCTGGAACCTCACCACGTTCATGAAGGCCCTGCCGTTCGACCTCGAGGAGGCCGCCATGATCGACGGCTGCACCAAGTGGCAGGCGTTCCGCCGGGTCCTGCTGCCGCTCGCCGCGCCGGGCGTGTTCACCACCGCGATCCTGACCTTCATCCACAGCTGGAACGAATTCATCATCGCGCTGTCCATGATCAACGACCCCAAGATCCAGACCGCCACGGTCGCGATCTCCAAGTTCACCGGCGCCACCGAATTCCAGGCGCCCTTCGGCGAACAGATGGCCGCCGGCGTGATCGTCACCGTACCGTTGGTGATTATGGTGCTGATCTTCCAGCGCCGGATCGTCGAAGGCCTCACCGCGGGGGCAAGCAAATGAGCGCTGTTCCAGGCCACCAGACGGGCCCCGTCGAGGAGACCGCCCTCGCGCCGGCCCCGGACTGGTGGCAGTCCGCCGTGATCTACGAGGTCTACCCGCGCTCCTTCGCGGACGGCGACGGTGACGGCGTGGGCGACCTCGCCGGCCTGATCGCCCGGCTGCCGTACATCGCCGGCCTCGGTGTCGACGGCATCTGGATGACCCCGTTCCAGCCCTCCCCGCAGGTGGACCAGGGCTACGACGTCACCGACTACTGCGGCGTGGATCCGCTGTTCGGCACCATGGAACAGTGCGATCTGCTGCTTTCCGAGGCGCACGCGCTGGGCCTGCGGGTCCTGCTCGACGTCGTCCCCAACCACTGTTCCTCGGAGCACCCGCTGTTCCGGGCTGCCCTCGCGGCCGGCCCGGGCTCGCCGGAGCGGGACATGTTCCACTTTGTTGAAGGACGCGACGGCGATAGCGATACTCCGCCGAACAACTGGCAGAGCGTGTTCGGCGGCCGGGCCTGGAGCCGCGCCAACCCGAACTCCGAAACGGACACCGACTGGTACCTGCACCTCTTCTCCCCCGCTCAGCCGGACTGGAACTGGCGCAACCCCGCCGTCGGCGACTACTTCGATAACGTGCTGCGCTTCTGGTTCGACAAGGGCGTGGACGGGCTCCGCATCGACGTCGCGCACGCCCTGTTCAAGGCCGAAGGCCTGCCGGACTCGCCCTCCACGGGAGGCGTAGTGGACGGGCTGCGGTCCAACCCTCAGGTCTCGGACCAGGAGGACGTCCACGAGGTCTACCGCCGCTGGCGCGCCATCGCGGAGAAGTATGAGCCGCACCGGTTGCTGGTGGGCGAGGTCAACCTCGAACCCGCCCGCGCCGCCCGCTACACCCGCGCGGACGAGATGCAGCAGGCCTTCGCGTTCGCGTTCGTGAAGCTCGGCTGGGATCCGCAGGCGTGGGCCGCCGTCGGGAACGAGCTCGAGGCGGCGCGTCTGGAACACGGCGCCGCGCCGACGTGGGCGCTGGAGAACCACGACATCGTCCGCTCCGTCACCCGGTTCGGCGGCGGCGAGCTCGGCTCCCTCCGGGCGCGGGCCGCGCTGGTGGCGTTGCTGGGGCTTCCCGGCGCCGCCTACATCTACCAGGGCCAGGAGCTCGGGTTGCCCGAGGTCGACGTCCCGGCGGAGGCCCGGGTGGATCCTATGTGGGCCCGCGGTGGCGTGTGCCGCGACGGCGCCCGCGTCCCGCTGCCCTGGACCGAGGACCCGGCGCTGAACCACGGGTTCTCGCTGTCTGGCACCGCCGCCGCGTTCACCGCCGAACCCTGGCTCCCGGAGCCCGAGGGCTGGGGAACCCACGCGATCGAGCTTCAGGAGCAGGACCCGGTCTCCGCCCACAACCTCACCAAAACGGCGCTGGAACTCCGCCGGCAGTTGTGGAAGAACGAGGTCTTCACCGCAAACGACGGCGGCACCTGGCGGGTCGAACCCGGAAACCTCCTCATCTGCGAACGCAACGAGCACTTCCTCATCGCCGTCGCAATGGGCACCGAACCTGTCAAGCTCCCGGCTGGCACTCTACTGCTCAGCACTGAGCCGCTGGCACAGGAAGGCTGGCTGCAGCCGAACAACGCGGCCTGGGTGTTGAGGGGCTGATGCTGTTCTAGTCAGGTATGAATGGACATATGAAGAGATCCTGGGCCGACTTGGAGCCGCAAAGTATCGACAGGGCAATCAGGCTGTGGCATGAACTCGGGAGCGAGGAGTTCATTGCCCGGACGAGGTTCAAGGAGTCTCACCGGTACGTGGTGATTGATCGAGGGCAGCAGATTGCCAGCAAGCCCTTGGTCGCTATGGCCTTCCAACTGCAATTCGGCTGTGGCGAGGACGGGCCTCCCCGGCTATCCGGGGGAGAACAGACGCGCGCCATTTTGGATCGGCTGGGATACAAGCTGACAGACCTCCACGATGAAGGTCTCCAAGAAGCAGCACAGCGTCCCAAGATTGCCGTCGGCCCAAGCACGAAGTTCTGGTGGGTAAACCAGTCAGTGAACTTCGAACCCGTCTACGACGACGGGACACTCTGGGCGCCTCTGAAGAACCGTCGGGGCCATCAAGTGGATCACTGGCTCACACTGGACACTGTCGTCCCGGGCGATCTTGTTATTCACTATGCCAGCCCAGAAATTCGCGGCCTCAGCCGGGTGGCGACGATGCCGCAACCTGCATTTCCGCCCCGCGGCTATGACGATGTCCCTGCCGATACGAAGGGCACATTGGTACTCACTGAACCCGTCAAGGAGATCAGAGTTCCACGGGATCAAGCTCTGGGCGTGCTCGATCGCGGCCCGGGCCCGGTTACCACAGGTGGGACCTTACGGAACGGTTACTTCTTTTCCCTAGCTGCTGACCGAGCCCTGGAGATACTGCGGCGGGCAGGCATCGAGACTTCCGGCACAGCAGTCGATGAAAGCCGAGAAAACGACGAACCGTTGGAGAGCTATCTGGGCGGCCCCACTGACAAGTTGGCGGCCGTGGCCATCCGAGCGGAACAGCGTTTTCTGCGGGATCAGCTGCTGCGGCGCTGGGGCAGCTCGTGTGCTCTCTGCGGACGCTCGCTCCCGAAAGAACTGGTTGTCGCGGCCCATATCAAGCCCCGCTGGGCCTGTTCGGAGAACGAGCGCATGGATACGCGAAACGTGTCCATGCTGGCTTGCCTGTTCGGCTGCGATGCACTCTTTGAGCTCGGATATGTTGTCATCGGCGAGCACGGAATCATTAAACGTGGAAGCCGCGGTTCCGCGAAGGTTGAGGACCGGTTAGTGGACATTGTCGGGCGGAGATGCCCGGCCCATGGCGACGAGTCGCGCCAATATTTTGCCTGGCACCGGCAACACCATTCCTCTCGTCTCAGCGGACTGCGATAGAAGGCCCAGCCAGCTTTGCTCCGACAAGTCGAAAACGCCTTCCAAGAAGAATGGAAAACCGACACCGCGCCCCGGTTGCGGTGCCAAGCCGGACGCGCCGCACCACCTTCGGTGAAGCGAAAATGATGACCTAACCGTTGATGACCCGGTCCTTCAGTTCGGCGAACTCGGAGTCTGTCAGGTGACCGTCTGCGTACAGTTTGGCGAGTTGTCGGAGTTCAGCAGCGACGGACCCTGGCGCCTGATCAGACGGGCCCGCGAGCTTTTCGGTTTCAGATGCCGCGAGGTCGGCTGCTTTCGTCATCGCGGTGAGCAAGGAAGCCCAGGACCGTGCCTCGGTCGACAATGACCGGTACCACGAGCTCCCCCTCTTGATCGGGGATGAGCGGGAGACGAACAGCGGTACGTCACGGATGGGGTGCACTGGGTCGTTGATCCCCAGACGGATGGTCACTTCATGAACCAGGTCGCGCGGCTTCGCGGTGTTGCCGGCTGCCAGGCCGGCGGCCAATGTTCCAAAGTCCCCGACCAGTAGTCCGGCGGCGACCATCCGTCTGCCTGTTTTTCCGTGCCGATGGCTGCGGGCAATCGACTGTCCGTCTTCGAAAACTTCGACAGACATCAGGTCTGCCGCTTCGTAAATCCGACACGTCCAGCTAAGAACGTCGATGACGCAGAACTTGTGTTGGACGGAGTCCAGTCCAAGGGCAACGCGGTTGATGCCGGTGATGTGGTTGGAGGGCGTGAATCCCGGGACGAAGCCCAAAGCCTTTTGAACTTTACTGTCGTCTGCTGCCCTTGTAGTTCCAAGGGCCATGTAGCTGACGAGTTCTCCGAAAACGGCCGTCTGCCGCAGCGGCAGCGACGGGTAGAGCTTACGTATCGCTATGAGACCCTCGTCCAGTTCGGCCCGAGTGCATTGAATGGCAAACGGATCACGAGCGATGTCGAGTTGGATTTCAGGTCCGGCTGGTGGCGTGCGGATGAAGCAGCGGTTGTTTCTCGAGATCGCCCACTGCAGCTCCCTCAGCTCGGACAAGTAGTGTGGACGCTCGCGAGGTTCGTTACTTTTCGCGAAGCCGTGCGCGACGACGACCGCGTCACCGTATAGACGAAGATGGACTCCAAATACGGATCCGATCACTGCCGACGGGGCGGGCGTTTGGCTTCCATCCGGGCGCGTCAAGGACCTTTCCAGCGCGTACGCTGCCATTTCGGCTGCCCGGGATTTCCGTGAGGCTTCGCGGTCTGCCTTCCTGTCCTTATGGTGGGACGCGGGGTAACGGTTGCTGTTCATTGGTTAGTCTTTCGGGGAGATTCCACGATGGTGGGGACGCGGCAGTGAATTTGAGCAGGACTTGATACAACCATAAGCAGGCGGAACATACCCAGGATGCGGCTCGCGCAGAGCGCGCCTAGCTCCCTGCGCAGTCGTCGGATCTCTGGACGCATACCCGATACCGTGATTTCGGCGAATCCTTTTGCCCGCTTCGGCCCACGACGTTTTCGTTTGAACTTCTGTCGGTTCTAGGCTAACCGTGGTCCACCCGACGTCTCCGAAGCCCCACACACAGTACGATGAGTTTAGTTTTTACCACCCTGAAAGGACTTGGGCATGGACGCGGACCTCTGGAAGCTTCTTGTGGACAAAGCAGTTTTGCGGACAAAGACACGAGACCTAATTTGGTCCGAGACCAGTGAAGGACCGGCGAAAACACTCAGCTTCGGAACATCAATCGATGACAGCACCACCTTGAACATCTGGGGATATGAAGCGAATTATTCGTATGAATTGTGCTTGATCAAGGAAACCACTGGCGAACCCTTTGAGGAGCGGAAAAGAGCCACCACCAAGAAGAATGCAGATGGTGTGAATTTCAGCGGCCTATTCGAGGCTGCCCAACTCCAAATCAAGGCCCTAACCCGTGACCGCGCCTTCGCGGCCGTCATGGAGTACTTGGCTGACCCAGGGGCAGTGGAGGATCCCGAGAAGCAAGACGAACTCCGAGATCAATGGGGAGCCTTGGGCGACTACGGCTACTTCCTCTATTCGCACGATGAGAAAATTCTCGCAGCGGTAAGGGACATGACTGCTGCGGGCTCCATCACTTGGAGCCTTGAGGACGGCGAAGATCGCGGCGAGGAAGGTCAGTATTTTCGGGCTGAAATCGGCGACCTCCTCTGCGTTCGTCTCCATCCGAGCCAGACGCCCCGGAGAACCCTTGGCTCCACGTCATATAGGTTCGGTATTAGCGGGACTGGTGACGAGCCGTTTGATGTCGAAGTCGACCTTAGTCCTGATGCAAAAAAGCACACGCGACCACTCTGGCTGATTGCCGACGAGTTGAGCACATTAATCTCAAACGTGATCAACGAAGATGAAAAAAAATTCAACCAGATAGTTAGAGACAACATTATCCACGACATTCTTGCGTCCCTAGATGATGTTCGCCAGGAACCATCCTTGCCTGACGGGGTCTGAATCAGGTTTCTTCCCGCAGGCGAGCTGCCACTGCGGCTAGGTGCCAAGTGAGGTGAGCGTTGTGCCGGCAGCCATCTGCCTCGCACCTGCCAGCGATTACACCTGATCTTCCTTTGCCATCTCGGCAAGGCGATCCTGAGCGGCAATCTTGGCCGCAACTTTGTCAGCCAACAACTGCCCCTTGATCTTCCCGTTTTTTCGATCCGGCCCCTCGGTGTCAAATTCTCGCAGGACATCCTCAAGTCGTTCTCGTTCGAGCAGGCGTTGTTTATCTTCACTGGTCATGACAGACATCTTGACATGACGCACCCCAACGTCGGCCCGCTAACCAAAGACGCGGCTGCAGGGGGGCAGCGTCTGCCCCTACGCCAAGCCGCCGACCGCGTGGAGGAAAGTATGGCTGTAATAGGGAACAAGGCCCCCGCCGGGTTGAAAGACGGCGCGTTGAAGCTGTACGCCCTCGCAAAGGACCCAGAAGTTCAAGCGCGAATTACGGAGCTGTACAAAGGCGCCAAAGAGTTATACGAGACAGCAAGGAGCCCCGAGGCCAAACAGGCCTACCGGCAGGCAGCAGAGTTCGTCCGGAAAAGTCGGAAGAAGTAGCCCTACCCCAGCCGCCGCTGCCGGAACACCGGGAACTGCTCCCTGACCCGCGCCACCGTCGAGAGCGAAATCTCCACCGCCCGCACGCCCGGCTCCAGGCCCAGGTCAGCCTCAACCACTCCCATCGGATCCACCAGCACGCTCCGGCCGACGGAGACCGGCGGCGCCTGGCACACGCCGGCCACGTAGACGCCGTTCTCAATGGCGCGGGCAGCGTTCAGCGCCAGCCACTGCTCCGTCTTATGCGTGCCCGGCACCCAGGACGAGCAAACCAGCAGCACTTCGGCGCCGGCGTCGGCCAGGGACCGGGCCAGCTCGGGGAACCGCAGGTCGTAGCAGGTCTGGAGCCCGAACCGCACTCCCCCGGCCTCAAACACCACGGGGTCGGTGGACGGGCCCGGCTTGATGAACGTCGACTCCCCGAACCCCTGCGCGTCGAACAGGTGGATCTTCCGGTACACGGCCAGCCGTGCCCCGGAAGCTCCGAACGCCACCAGGGTGTTGTAGGCGCGGCCCGGTTCCTCGGAGGCTTCCACCACGCCCGCCACGAGCGCTATGCCGTGGCGGGCCGCGGTGGCCGCGAGCTCAGCGCAGATGGGCCCGTCCAGCGGCTCGGCCAGCGCCGGGAACGAGGCGTCCACGATCTTCTTTTCATACGTGGCGTACTCCGGGAAGGCCACCAGGGTGGCGCCGTCGGCGGCGGCAGACGCGGCGAACCGGTCAATCGCGGCCAGGTTCGCCGCGATGTCGGCGCCGGACTCCAGCTGCCCGAGGGCTATCCTCACACCGGTTCCTTCCATCGTTAAGCTTCCAGCCAGGCCGCGGACGTCGCCCGAGGCACCTCCGCGCTTAGGCGGCGGCCTCGACGGTGGCCTTTTCCGTCGTCGTCATTTCCGGCGGCGCCGCACGGAAACCTCGGGTGATCAGCGCCAGGACCACTACACCGAGCACCAGCCACGACACTCCTAGCGTAATGGCGTTGCTGTCCAGCTGGGACAGCAGGTAGGCACAGATCATGGCACCCACGGCCGGGACCACCACGTAGGAGACCGCGTTCAGCTGCTCCCCGGCCCGGCGCCGGCGCACGTAGTGGAAGACCACGGAGACGTTGACCAGCGTGAAGGCGGTGAAGGCGCCGAAGTTGATGAACGACGTCGAGGTGGCCACGTCCAGGAAGAGCGCGATCAGGCCGACGACGCCGGTGATGACGAGGTTGACGATGGGCGTGTGGAACTTCGCGCTGAGCCGGCCGAAGACCGCCTTGGGCAGGACGGAGTCGCGGCCCATGGCGTACATCAGGCGGGAGGCGCTGGCCTGCGCGGCCAGGCCGGACGCGAACTGCGCCGCCACCAGGCCGGCCAGGAAGACCGCCCCGAACAGCTGCCCGCCGATCTGCAGCGCGATGGCGCTGGCGGCCGAGGCCGAATCCTCGAACACGCCGCCGGGATGCACCAGCTGGGTCACGTAGGACACGGCCACGAAGATGCCGCCACCGATCAGGGCGATGAGCATGATGGCGCGGGGCATGTTCTTGCGTGGGTTGACGGTCTCCTCGGTGAGGGTGGTGACGGCGTCGAACCCGAGGAACGAGTACGCGGCGATCGCGGCACCGGCCGAGATGGTGGCGAAGCTGGAGGTGTCATTGAAGAACGGCTGGGTGCTGGCGAGGCCGCCGGCGCCCTGGGTGGACACCACGTTGCCGATGGACAGCGCCACGAAGAACACGATGACCAGCATCTGGAAGGCCATCAGCACGTAGTTGGCCTTGTCCGCCACCTTGATGCCCAGGATGTTTAGCACGGTGGTGATGAGGATGAAGCCCACGATCCAGACCCCGATCGGAATCCCGGGGAACTGCGCGGTCAGGTAGGAGCCGCCGATGAGCCAGATGACCATCGGCAGGAACAGGTAGTCCAGCAGGATCGCCCAGCCCACCAGGAACCCCACCCGGGGATCGATGGACCGGCGGACGTAGGTGTAGGCGGAGCCGGCCACCGGGTAGGCGACGGCCATCCGGCCGTAGCTGTGGGCCGTGAACAGCATGGCGACCATGGCCACCAAATAGGCGGACGGCGATGCCCCGCCGGTGGTCTCGGCGATGATGCCGAAGATCCCCAGGACGATCAGCGGGGTCAGGTATGCCAGGCCGAACAGAACCAGGGACGGCAGCTTCAGCGTGCGGGTCAGGGTGGGTGTTGTCACGGTTTTCCTTAAGCGTTGAAGGACTGGGGAGCCCAGGTGGCCGGGCTGATCCTGCCCTGGTACACCGGCAGTTCGATGGCGTCTTCGCCGTCGCGGAACTGGGACCAGGGGCGGTTGAGGTTTTCGGTGCCATGCGTTCGGACGTGTTCGACGGCGGCAAGGTCAAGTTCGGCGGTGAGCAGCACGGGGGCGTCGCCGTCGGCCGCTGCGATGGTGTTGCCCTCGGGGTCGACGATGATGCTCAGGCCCCTGCCGGTGGGGCCAGCGCAGTTGACGCTGACCATGAAAACCTGGTTCACGATGGCGTTGGCCTTGGCGAGGACCAGTTCCTGCCGGCGGTCCGGCGTCGTGGTCTTGACGACGTTGAGGATCACCTCGGCGCCCATCCACGCGAGCTGGCGGGAGACCTCCGGGAACCACGCGTCGTAGCAGATGTTCAGGCCCACCCTGCCGACGCCGGCCAGGTCCACGGTGGTGAACCGGTCGCCGGGATCGTAGGGCTCGAACGGCCGCCACGGGAAGACCTTCCGGTAGTAGCCGGCCAGCTCCCCCTCCGGGGACAGGACCAGCTGCGTGTTGAACAGCTGCCCCTCCGGACCGCGCTCACACACGCTACCCGGGACCAGCCAGACGCCCAGGTCCGCGGCGAGCTCCCGGAGCTCCTTGACGCGAGGACCGTCCAGCGGCTCGGCGGCGTCCTGCAGGGCCTCGGTGCGCTGCCGGTCCGGGCTTCCGTCGCCGAAGAGGTGGAGCTCCGGGAAGACCACCAGCCTGCTGTGCGGCTGGGCCGCGAGCGCGGCAGTGACCTCGTCCGCGAAGGCCGAGACGGGTTCGCCGATGAGCCGCGGCCGGGCCTGGGCGGCGATGAGGGGAAGGGTGCGTTCCATGGTTGTCTCCATGTCGGGAATGTGATCTGCACTATATTAGATCAGAATGATCCATTTATGGGAAGAGGCGAAGATGGGCCGTAAAGTAGCGGATATGACGCGTCAGCTGGAGGACCCCGCCGAGACCTCACCCATCGGCGCGGGCAGGCTGGCCGGCATCGACCGGCGCAGCGCCATCGACGCCGTCCGGCTGCGGATCGGCATGGCCATTTCCCTTGGGCTGCTGAAGCCCGGCGAGCGCCTGCCGGACCAGGAGGATGTGGCGCTGGGCCTGTCGGTCAGCCCGATTACCGCGCGCCGGGCGCTGGCGAGCCTGGCGGACCAGGGCGTGGTGGTCCGCCGCCGCGGCCGGGCTGGCGGCACGTTCGTTGCCGATGCACCCCCGCGGAACGTCCTGGCGGAACTGACGGCATCGCCGGCCGAGTCGCAGGCGGTGAACCGGCTGGTGGACCGGCGGCTGCTGTTCGAATGCGCCGTCACCCACTACGCGGCCCTCAATGCCACAGCGGAGCAACTGGATGAGCTCGACCGCCTGACGCAAAGCATGGCCGAGTCCGCGGACTGGTCCGGCTACCACCAGGCCGACGAACAGTTCCACCGATTGGTGGGCACCGCCTCGGGGCTGGGCACCGCCGTCGAGGCTTACCACGAGACGCTGGCGGAGCTCTATGCCTACTTCATCCCCTACCCGATCGAGCTGCTGCACAAGTCCAACTGCGATCACGTCGCGCTGGTGGCAGCCCTGCGCGACGGCGACATCCAGGAAGCCGTGGAGGTCTCGCGCAAGCACGTGGACATCCTGCACCGCACGATGTTCATGGGCCTGGCAGAGGGCGGCGGCACCACCTGACGAACGGACGCCGGAAGGCGGACCATTAAGCAGGCGACTTCGCCGGCACCCGCCGGGTACAAGTTGGGGTGGCTTCCGTTTCTGGCTAAGTCCCGGTGGGTAGGCTACTTCTACAACGAACGAAATCCCTGAACGATATGGAGACAGGCATGCACGCCGTCCTCGAATACACCTACGCAGACAACTACCTTGAAAGCCGCGAACAATACCGTGCAGACCACCTACGGGCGGGGTGGGAATCAGTCGAACGCGGCGAGCTTCTGCTGGGCGGCGCCGTTGGAGAAGTCCCCTTCAAAGGCTTGCTGATCTTCACCGGCGAAAACGCGCTCGAGGCCGCGAAAGCTTTTGCAGCCGCCGATCCCTACGTCATCAACGGCGTCGTGACGGAGTGGACCGCCAGCCCCTGGACGACGGTGCTCGGAAACGAAGCCGCCTCACCCGTTCGCCCCTAGGCCCTCAATCTGTTCCGGTCTTTGGGCTTCGGCCGCGCGCCGAACGGGACTGGTTCGTGCCGGGCGAGGACGTTCTGCTGTGCATGTTTACGCTGAGACTCCGTGGTTGAGCCCGCCGCACCCTGTCCTAACGTCCGATGGCACGAAAAAGGAGGCCGACGACGACACGGGTGTGTCGCCGTCGGCCTCCTTTTATGCCAGGTGGCGCTATCCCCGCAGGGGGCTGGACCCTAGGCCGCGGTTGGAAGCGTTACGTAGCTGCCCTCGATGGCGCTGGCGGCAACGAGGGGAGTGCCGCCTACTGTGACATAGCTGCCACGGGTGACGGGAGGCAGGTTTCGAGCACCTGCGACGGTGACATAGCTGCCCTCGACGCCGGCGGGGACGCGGCCGGCGGGAAGAGTCACGTAGCTGCCGCCGCGCGGCGCGGTATCAGCGGGGGTGGCGCTGAGGGTCGCTTCGGTGCTGGATGAGGAGGCTTGGGAACGTTCGGTCAGAATAGTCATGGTTCTCCGTGAACTTTCGAGATGAGGGCCACATAGTTTCTTGTGCCGCTCAAGCAGAAGGGCGTTGCGCATTGTGTCGCTTGCCCCGCTGGCCCGGGTATCTTCACCGGTGCGGCACTCAAGGGCTGCGGTGGCCTGTATCCAACTTTACCGGCTTATCCTGACTCACTCATAATAAGGTGGGAAGGCTCACGTTTCGGCATGGCTGCGCTCGCTGAGCCCGCGGGCGAGCCGTGGCAGCGCCGGATGGCGCCCCGCTTCCGCCGGCGCATGCAGGGAGAAATATCCCGCGGCCGTGTGTCGTTGGCACCCACGGGAGCTGGTCCCGGTCCGGACTGGCTCCCCTGCATTAGACAAACTTGAAGGAGCTATCCATGCCCGATTTCACCCCGCTCTGGTCAACTGTTCAGATCGGATCCACCACACTGGCCAACCGAGTCGCTTTGGCGCCCATGACGCGAGTCAGTGCAAGCGAGGACGGACATGCAACGGAGAGAATGGCCTCCTACTACGAGAGGTTTGCCCGGGGAGGCTTCGGCCTGCTGATCACCGAGGGCATCTATCCGGACACCAGCTACAGCCAGGGCTACCTGTTCCAGCCGGGCATCGCCACTAAGGAGCAGGCACAGTCCTGGGCCAAGGTGGTCGAGCGCGTCCATGCCGCCGACGCGCGGATATTCGCCCAGCTCATGCATGCCGGGGCACAAGCCCAGGGCAACCGATTTGTGGAGTCCTCGGTGGGTCCGTCGGCGATCGCCCCCAAGGGTGAGCAGCTAGCTTTCTACCGTGGAGAAGGGCCTTTCCCGGTTCCTTTGGAAATCACTGCTGCCCAAATGGACGAGGTCCGGCAGGGGTTCGTCACCGCGGCCCTCCACGCCAAGGACGCGGGATTCGACGGCGTCGAGATTCACGGCGCCAACGGCTACCTCCTCGACCAGTTCCTCACGGACTACCTGAACAAGAGGACCGACAACTATGGTGGCTCCCCCGAAAACAGGGTGCGTTTCGCCGCGGAGATTTGCCAGGCGGTCCGCGAGGCCGTTGGCCCTGAGATGACCGTGGGGATCCGTATCTCCCAGGGCAAGGTCAGCGACAACGACCACCGGTGGAGCGGCGGCGCGGAGGAAGCAAAGGTCATCTTTGCCGCCCTCGGGGCCACCGGCATCGACTTCATCCACACCACCGAATACAAGGCCGCCGCTCCGGCGTTCGAGGACGGCCCGGAGTCCCTGGCAACTCTGGCCAAGCGGCACTCCGGAGTAACCGTCATCGCCAACGGCAACCTCGACGACCCGGAAACGGCCGTGTCCCTGCTTCAGGACGGCGCCGCCGACGTCGTCGCCCTAGGCAAGGCCGCCTTGGCCACCCGGGACTGGCCGCACCGCGTCCGGAACAACCAGGCGTTCGACGAGCTCGACGGCAGTGTTTTCGCTCCGGTCGCTGACGTCAAGGACTGGGAGCTGGAACTGCCCGCGTAAGGGTGCAAGTGCATAGGACAGGCCAGGCGGACATCGCCTGGCCTGTCCTGGTATTGGCCCCCACGGCGGCCGACCCACAGCGGGCCGGGCTGGTCAGGGCAGAATGGACACATGACTGACAGTTCTGCCGTCCGCAGCGGTGGAGGCCCGTCCGGCGGCACCGAAGGCGCCGGCCCCGAGGCCGCCGGCCAGCTCATGGCGATGCTGGACCAGGGTGTTTCCGCCGCCGATCTGGAGACCACGCTGTCCGCCTGGCTCGAGACCGGGGCCATTGACCAGCCCACAGCGGCGGCGGCACGCCGGCTGAACGCCCGGTTGTGGGAGGCGAGCCGCCGGGAGGGACTGCTGCGCGTCCTTTACGACACCGCCACCGACCTGACCGGCATACGGGACGTGGAGGCCGTGCTCAAGGCCATCGTGCGGCGCACCCGGTCACTGATCGGCAGCGACGTCGCCTACCTGAGCCTGAACGACTACGACAGCGGCGAGTCCTACGTCCGGGTGACGGACGGCGCCACCACGGCCCTCTTCCGCAACATCCGGATGCCCCTCGGCGAAGGCGTGCTCGGCGCCGTCGCGACCGGCGAGGCACCCGCCCAGAGCGCCGACTATCTGTCGGACGAGTCCAAGTCGCATCTGGAGTCCAGCGACGCCGCCGTAGCAGCGGAGGGCGTCCGGGCGATCATGGGTATCCCCCTCCGCGCGGAAGGAAAAGTGATCGGCGCGCTGCTGGTCGCCGACAGGCATGCCCACCAGTTCAGCAGTGACGACGTGGCCCTGATGGAATCCATCGGCACGCACGCCGCCGTCGCGCTGGAGAACGCCCGCTACTTCAGCGAAATGGCCAGCGCCCTCAGCCGACTGGACCAGGCGCAGCAGCAGAACCTGGCCCACGTCCGGGCCCTGGAGGAGCTCTCCACGCTGGACCGGCGGCTGATGGAAACCCTGGCCTCTACCGGCAGCCTTCCCCACCTGCTTAACCTGCTGGCCGAGTCCCTGGACACCCCCGTCTTTCTGGTCTCCCCCATGGGCGAGCCGCTGTCGGAGCTCACCTCGGGCGCAGACTTCGGGAGCTTCCCGGCCCTGAGCGCCGCGGAGGAATCTGCCGCCAAAAGGACGGCTGTGCCCTTTGAACTCAAGGACAAGAAGTACACCGTCATGTCCGCCGTCGCGGGCGACCAACACCTTGCCTCCCTCATCGTCGCCAAGCAACTCAGCCCGGCCCGGCTCGCCGTCCTGGAACGCAGCGCCCTGGTGCTCAGCGTGTCCTTGCTGTTAGAACGCACCTTCCAGGACGCCCAGTACCGGCTGCAGCTCGAACTCATCGATGACCTGCTCAGCCCCCGCGCCGAAAACGCGGCGGCGCTTGCCCGCCGGGCCGGGCAGTTCGGGCTGGCCAACCACCTCCGGTGCGTGGTGCGGGTGGTGGGGGTCGCCGATGACCAGCGGCAACGGGCACTCTCCGTGCTGAGGCATCGGTCCGAAGGGAGCCCGGGAATCATCGCCCTGCACGAATCGCACCTGTGCATCATTGAACCCGTGGAACGGCACGACAGCCACCCGGGTGAAGCCAGCGGTGCCGGCCGCACCGGCCAGCCCATCATTGACGAGCTGAAACGACGCCGCATCACGGCCACCGTCGGGACATCAGAACCCGTCACCGGCTTTGCCCGGCTGTCCGCCGCCCACACCGAGGCCGACGCCGTCCTCCGAGCGCTGCAGGCCCTCTCGCGCAGCGGCGAGGCAGCGGACCGGGCCGCCCTGGGCACCGCAGGAATGTTGCTGGGAGCGATGGACAGCCCCTTCGCCGGACAGCTGCTGACCGCTCAGCTGGGACCACTGCTGGACTACGACGAGCGGCGGGGAACACAGCTGGTCCTCACGGCGTGGACGTTCCACGAAAACGGCGGCGCCGCCCAGGAAACGGCCGACGCCCTGCACATCCACGCCAACACCCTGAGGCAACGGCTGGACCGGATCGACGCCCTGATCGGCGGCTCGTGGCGCCGGGGAAGCCGTTCCCTGGACGTCCAGGTCGCCCTGCGCCTGTGGCGGATGAAGACGGCGGGCGTCACCCCCGGCGGCGCCTGACCAACGGACCTGCCTCGCGCCAACCGAAAAAGGCACATGGCGAAAGACCACACCTGCAGGACCTTTATGTGGCACGAAACCACATGTTCGAGGTCACGCGCTTCTGGAATGCTGAGATCTGCGGCACTTTTCGGGTAGCCGCCCACCCCATCTCTAGGAGTTATTCACAATGTCGTGTGCGCACGCAACGGGCATCCGCCCCGCAACTTTCGGCGTCCTCCGCCTGCCGCGGAGCGTCGTCGTCGGCGCCCAGCAGCGCTTCGCCGTCGCCAATATCGCAGCCGAATTCGGAACCAACATCCTCATTTGCACCGATCCGCGGCTGGCCGCTTCAGAGGAACTTCAGGCACTGGTCCGGAGCCTCGAGGACAAGAACCTGACCGTACGGGTTTACGGTGACACCCAGGCAGAGCTGCCGGTTCCCGGGATCGTGGCCTGCGTCGAGGAGCTCAAGGGCCAGGAGATCGACGTCATCATCGGTTTCGGCGGCGGCAGCTGCATGGACATGGCGAAAGTCGTCTCCGTACTGCTCACCCACGGCGGCAAGCCCAGCGACTACTACGGCGAGTTCGCCGTTCCCGGCCCCACCAAGCCGGTCATCGCACTGCCCACCACAGCGGGCACCGGCTCCGAGGCGACCGCAATCGCCGTCGTCTCCGATCCTGACCTGGGCATGAAGATGGGCATCTCGAGCCCCCACATCATCCCGTTCGCCGCGGTGTGCGATCCCGAGCTCACCTACTCCTGCCCCGCGCCCCTGACGGCGGCCACGGGTGCGGACACGTTCGTGCACCTGATCGAGTCCTTCACGGCCATCACCCGGGAACCCACGTCCACCCTGGCCACGGAGCGGGTCTTCGTCGGCAAGAACATCCTGACCGACTCGATTGCCCTGAACGGCATCGGGCTGGTGGGCCGCAGCCTGGTGACCGCCTACAAGGACCCGGAAAACACCGAGGCCCGCGGCGGGATGATGCTCGCTGCACTTTACGGCGGCGTGGTCCTCAGCAACGCCGGAACCGCCGCTGCCCACGCCATCCAGTACCCGGTAGGTGCCCTGACCCACACCCCGCACGGTGTGGGCGTCGGCCTCCTGCTGCCCTACGTCGTCCGCCACAACTTCCCCGTCATCCAGCCGCAGCTGGCGCAGATCGCCGAAGCCTTGGGCCGCGACATCAGCGGACTGGACGAGCGCGCCGCCGCCGTCGCCGGCGTCGAGGCCATCGACGAGGTCATCGCGGCCATCGAGCTGCCCCCGACGCTGAAGGACCTTGGCGTCCAGGAAGGCGACCTCGCCCAGATCGCCAAGCTGTCGCTGAACTCCAAGCGGCTCATCGACAACAACCCCGTGCCGCTTGATCTCGACGCCGTCACCTCCATCGTGAACGCCGCCTACGCCGGCGACCGCACCATCCGCTGATCAGCAATAAGGACCAATGATGACCCTTCTTTCAACCTCTGAACCGCTCGACGTCGACGGGCTGGCGGTGCCCCGCCAGCTCCTCATCGCCGGGAACTGGCAGGACGCCAGCGGCGGCAACACCGTCGACGTGATCAACCCCTCCGACGCTACCGTCATCACCGGCATCGCCGACGCCGACGTCGAGGACGGCCTCGCCGCCGTCGACGCCGCCGCCGCAGCCTTCCCGGAATGGGCCGCCACGCCGCCGCGCCGCCGCGCCGAAATCCTGCGCCGCTGCTTCGACCTGATGACCGAGCGCAGCGAGGAAATCGCCCACCTCATCTCCCTCGAAAACGGCAAGGCCCTGGCCGACGCCCGCGGAGAAGTGGCGTACGCCGCCGAGTTCTTCCGCTGGTACGCCGAAGAAGCGGTCCGGATCATCGGCGATGTGTCCGTCTCGCCGTCGGGCTCCAACCGGATCCTTGTCCAGCACATGCCCATCGGCGTCTGCGTCCTGATCACCCCGTGGAACTTCCCGGCGGCCATGGCCACCCGGAAGCTGGCCCCGGCGCTGGCCGCCGGCTGCACCGCTGTGCTGAAGCCCGCCACCCTCACGCCGCTGACCACCCTGGCGATCGCCCAGCTGATGATCGACGCCGGGGTCCCGGCCGGCGTGGTCAACATCATCACCACCAGCAAGACCAACGAGGTCATGACCCCGATCCTTGCCGACCCCCGCGTCCGCAAGCTGTCGTTCACCGGTTCCACCGGAGTCGGACGCCACCTGCTGCGCCAGGCGGCCGACAACGTGCTCAAGTGCTCCATGGAACTCGGCGGCAACGCCCCGTTCCTCGTCTTCGATGACGCGGACCTCGATCTGGCCCTCGACGGCGCCATGATCGCCAAGATGCGCAACGGCGGCCAGGCCTGCACCGCAGCCAACCGGATCTACGTCCAGCGCGGCATCCACGACGAGTTCGCGCGCCGGCTGGCCGAACGAATGGGTGCCATGCGCGTGGGCCCCGGCACCGACGCCAGCACCGAGGTCGGCCCGCTCGTGGATGAGGCCAGTGTCCGTAAGGTCGACTCGCTGGTCCGCGACGCCGTCAGCCAGGGCGCCAGGCTCCTCGCCGGTGGCAAGGCCATCGACGGCGACGGGTACTACTACCCGCCCACCGTCGTGACCAACGTGCCGCTGCAGGCCCGCATGGTCAGTGAGGAAATCTTCGGGCCGGTGGCCTCGGTCATCCCCTTCGACACCGAAGAGGAAGTCATCGCCGCCGCCAACGACTCCGAGTACGGCCTCGCCGCCTACGTGTTTACCGAGGACCTGCGCCGCGGACTCCGGGTCTCCGAACGCATCGAAAGCGGCATGGTGGCCCTCAACCGTGGACTGGTGTCCGACCCGGCAGCGCCGTTCGGCGGCGTCAAGCAGAGCGGCCTCGGCCGCGAAGGTGCCCACCAGGGCCTGCTGGACTTCACCGAAACCAAGTACATCGCCCTCGACTGGTAGCGCTGACGCTCCCTTCGTTTCCATCCGAAAGAAAAGACCAATGACGATCTCCAACACCAAAGCCAAGTCGAAGGCGCCCTGGCGCGTTCCGGCTGCAAGCTTCATCGGTACCACCATCGAGTGGTACGACTACTACATCTTCGGCCTGCTCGCCGCCACGGGCGTCTTCAGCCGCCTGTACTTCCCGGAACAGGACCCGGCCACCGGCCTGCTGATGGCATTTGTCACCTACGCGGTAGGTTTCGTGGCCCGTCCCTTCGGCGGCATGTTCGCCGGCCACTACGGGGACAAGATCGGCCGCAAGCCCATGCTGGTGCTCTCCCTGCTCATCATGGGCTTTGCCACCCTGGCCATGGGAATGCTTCCCACCTACGCGCAGATCGGCGTCTGGGCTCCCATCCTGCTGACGGTCCTGCGCCTGCTGCAGGGCTTCGGCGCCGGAGCCGAGTGGGCCGGCGCGGCCGTCATTTCCATCGAACACGCGCCTGCCGGACGCAGCGGATTCTTCGGCAGCTTCACCCAGATGGGCGTGCCGGCCGGCATGCTGCTGGCCAACTCCAGCGTCCTTGCCGTCAAGGCTGCCGTCCCGGCAGCAGAGTTCGACGCCTGGGCCTGGCGCCTCCCGTTCCTGCTCAGCGTGATCCTGATCGTGACCGGCATGATCGTCCGCAACAAGCTCGAAGACTCCAGCGACTTCAAGGAACTCCTGGCGGCAAACGAGACCGCCAAGAAGCCGCTGGGCGAGGCCATGAAGAAGGAAACCAAGGGCATCTGGCTTGTTGTCGGCATGCGCCTGGCGGAGAACTCCGCGTTCTACCTGTACACCACCTTCTCCGTGGTCTACATCATGAAGACCTTCGGCGCCGAACGCGCCAACCAGGGCACCGTGTCGGTTCTGATTGCCTCCGCCATCGGCGTCTTCGCCGTCCCGCTGTGGGCAATCCTCTCCGACAAGATCGGCCGCAAGCCGCTGTACCTCTTCGGTTCCATCGGCGGGCTCCTGTTCTTCCCGCTGTACTTCGTCATGACGGACACCGGCAGCGCACTGCTGGCAACGCTCGCCATCATCATCGGGCTCGCTGTCTTCCACAACTCGATGTACGGCCCCCAGGCTGCCTTCTTTGCGGAACTGTTCTCCACCAAGCTGCGCTACAGCGGCGCGTCCATGGGCTACCAGTTCGGCTCGGTCCTGGCCGGCGGCATCGCACCCCTCGTCGCCGTGGCACTGCTTACCGCAGGCAACGGCAAGCCGGGCTGGGTGATCCTGTACTTCAGCATCATCGGCGTCATCACGGTTGTGGCGACCATCCTCGCACCGGAAACGCTCGCGAAGCTGGACCGGCGCCTCACCGCCGCCCAGGAGCTGGACGACAAAAACGCGGCGATTGCGCAGGAGCGCGTCAGCGCTAACTGATCATCCCTGAAGTAAGACGGGCGCCGTCCGGGTCGAAAGTAGACCCGGACGGCGCCCTTCTTTATGGGCTTAGCGCGATCCGCCGCAGTTCTTCTCTGCACTTAGCGGTGCTTGCCCGCTTCGGTGCCCGTGACGTTGAACGAGGCGTCCAATTTCACCGTCGCTGCTGTCCCGTCGGCCTTCCGGATATGTGCTTCGTAGGCGGCCCCCTCCGCATCGGTTTCGACGCGGACGACGGTCGCCCCGGGGTTGGCCGCCTTCGCTGCCGCCTCTACACGGGCGGCCTTGTCGCCTGTCAGCAGTTGCTCGGTGATGCCGTTGGCCTGGTGGCTGCCCTTCTGCTGGGAACCAGACTGTGTTGTGAAGGTCGCTGCGTCCGGAGCCGCCATTGCCAGATACATGCCGCCGCCGACGAGGGCGGCAGTTACTGCTGCACCCGCTGCGACGCTTCGAGCTGTTTTCATCACGTGCTCCTGATTCTGCGATCAGGCTCGTCAGTGCTTTCGCTGACCGCTCTATCATCCTGGCCATCGCGTCCCAGCAACGCCCAGCGCAAGTGGATCCAGTAGGGACATTGTGGATTCTACGCATTTGGAAGGGTGACGACTAGAAAAATTACCTGTGAACTTGTCAGTCCTCGACAAATTCCAGCAGGTCACCGGGCTGGCACGGCCACTAGCCCCAGGGCGGCGCCGGCTACTAGCAGCAGGAACGGGCGCCGGTGGCTGTGCGAGGATGTCGGGATGGAACAGACCGCGGAAGTACTGCGCTATGCCGCCTTCACCACCACGCCCGACGGCGGAAATCCGGCGGGAGTAGTCCTGGACGCCTCCCGACTCGACGATGCCCGGATGCAGGCCATCGCTGCCGACGTCGGCTATGCGGAATCGGTCTTTGTCACCGAGGCGCGGGTTGACGGAGACTCCCGCCGGAACCGGGTGCGGTACTTCTCCCCGATCGCCGAGGTGCCGTTTTGCGGCCATGCCACGATTGCTTTGGCCGTCGCGTTGTCCGGGCGTGATGGTGCGGGAACCTTCATCTTCGATACCCCGGTGGGCCCTGTGGTGATCGAGACTGCGGGCCAGGGCGCAGCGGTGACGGCATCTTTCACCAGCGTGGAACCGCAAGTGGCCGAGTTCCCCGACGGCGTCCTGAGCACCCTGCTCGGGCAGCTCGGCGTCGGCCGGGACGAGCTGAACCCCAAGTACCCGCCGATGATCGCTTTTGCCGGAAACTGGCACCCCATCCTCGTCTTCGCCGAACGAAACACCTTTGACTCGTTCGTTTTCGACCCTGACGCCATGCGCACACTGATGGATGCCCAGAACTGGGCCGGAACCGTCACGACGCTCTATGAGATGGGACCGGGCGAATTCGACTCGCGCAACCTCTTCCCGGTGGGCACCATCACGGAAGATCCGGCGACCGGCTCGGCCGCAGCCTCTTTGGGCGGCTACCTCCGCTCGCTTTCCCTCGTGGAGCCGCCAAGCCGCGTGCTGGTGCACCAGGGCAGCCATGTGGGCCGCCCGAGCGTGCTCACCGTCGATATTCCGCCGTCCGGCGGGATTGTCGTGAGCGGCGGAGCCGTGGAGATCCGCTGAACCCTAACCGGCTGAACGGCAAGGGCTATGCTGGAAACTTGGCTGAAGCCACCCGGCCATCGGATCGCACCCCCTTCGGAGCTGCCATCATGACCGAGTTAATTTCCCCCACAGTCACCAAAAACGAAGTCCCGGCTGGCACCGACACCAGCCCCGATCCAGACGCAGCCCTCCGCGAGCTCGCGGCCGGCACCTTCGGGCTCCCCCACCTCCGCGCCGGCCAGCTCGCGGGGATGAAGGCCCTCGTCACAGGCCGGGACGTGCTGGCCGTGATGCCCACCGGCTACGGCAAGTCGGCCATTTACCAGGTCGCCGCGCTGCACCGGCACGGGAAGCCGGGCCTTGATAAAGCGGACGGAACCCCCAACGAAACCAACAGCGCACGGCGCGGCCCCGCCGTCGTGGTCTCCCCGCTGATCGCCCTCCAGGAGGACCAGCTGGACCGGCTCCTGGAGACGCTGGGCGGGGACGCCGCCGTCGCCATCAACTCCGGCCGCAGCGATTCCGAGGTGAACGAGGCCTGGGACGCCGCCGAACGCGGCGACGCGGCCCTGATCTTCCTCGCCCCCGAGCAGCTCGCGAAGACCGAAACCGTCGAACGGCTCGCGGCCCTGGGCGTCTCGCTGTTCGTGGTGGACGAGGCACACTGCGTCTCTTCCTGGGGCCACGATTTCCGGCCCGACTATCTGCGCCTCGGCGAGGTCCGTGAGCAGCTGGGCAACCCGCCCGCCGTCGGGCTCACCGCCACCGCCTCTCCCCCGGTCCGCGACGAAATCCAGCAGCGCCTGCGCATGACGGACCCGCTGGTGCTGGTGCACGGCTTCGACCGGACCAACATCAGCCTGGACGTGGTCCGCCACCTCGAGGACAGGGACAAGCGCCGCGCCGTGACCGAGCAGGTGACGGAGCTGGCGGCCGAGCTCAGGGGCCCGGGCCTGCTGTACGCCGCCACCCGCAAGGACACCGAGGCCTACGCCGCCGAGCTCACCGAACGCGGCCTGCGCGCGGAGGCCTACCACGCCGGCCGGAAGCAGAGCGAGCGGGACCGCGTCCACGAACAGTTCCTCGACGACGGCCTCGACGTGGTGGTGGCCACCACGGCCTTCGGCATGGGCATCGACAAACCCAACGTCCGCTTCGTGGTCCACGCCGACATCCCCGACTCGCTCGACAGCTACTACCAGGAGATCGGCCGCGCCGGGCGCGACGGCGGACCGGCCTCCGCCGTCCTGCACTACCGGCCCGAGGACCTGGGTCTGCGGAAATTTTTCGGCACGCACATGCCGGACGAGGAATCGCTCCTGGCCGTCCTGCAGGTGCTCCGCGCCGCCGACGGGCCCGTGACGCAGAAGGCCCTCGCCGAGCAGACCGGCTTCTCCCCGCGGAAGCTCACCGGCCTGCTGAACCAGCTGCAGGAAACCCGGGCCGTCCGGACCGGCAAGCGCGGCGTCCGGCTGGAAGCGGGAGCCAAGCTGCCAACGGTGGTGGAACGCGCCGTCGAACATGCCGAGGCACGCCAGCGGGTGGACCGCTCCCGCATCGAGATGATGCGCGGCTACGCCGAGACCGACGGCTGCCGGCGCCAGTTCCTGCTGGGCTACTTCGGCGAGGACCTCCCCGAGCCCTGCGGCAACTGCGATACCTGCGCCGACGGTTCGGCCTACGAGGAGAATTACGACGACGGCGCCGCGGCCTCCGCGGGCGGGGAACCTTTCCCGCTCCAGGCCGCCGTCGTCCACAAGGAATGGGGTCCGGGCGTGGTCATGCGGCACGAGGAGGACGTGATCACGGTGCTGTTCGAGCAGGAGGGCTACAAGACCCTGTCCCGCCAGGCCGTCACGGAGGGCAAGCTGCTGACGCTGGCGACGTGACCGGCTGCAACAGCAACGCGGTGGGGTGCGCATGACCCGAGAAGGGTCATGCGCACCTGCGGGAGCCGGGAGCCGGCTCGGTGGTGTCAGTCGCGGCGGTCGTCGCGACGGTCGCCGCGGTCGTCCTGCCGGTCGTCCCGCCGGTCGTCCCGCCGGTCGTCACGCCGGTCGTGGCGGCGGTTGATCCCGTGGGCGACAACCACGGCCCCGCCGACGGCGGCTGCGGTCCGGCGCCTGCGTCGTGCTGCCAGTGGCATGTCAGGCTCCTTCCTTCATTGCTTCGGACGCGTTGGCTTCGGCTTCTTCGTCGGCCTGGAAGGCAGCGATGACAGCCTGGGTCGGGATCCGGCCGCTGGCCACGAGCTGGCCGCCGGCCTTGCGGACAGCCGCGCCGAACGGGGCAGCCCACTGGTTCTCCCAGACGAGTACCGCGGCCGAGTGACCGGGCTCGATCGTCTCGGCCAAATCCATGACGTCCTGCTCAGAGAGCACCATGGCCAGGTCGGCCTCGGCCATGCGCACCTGGCCGAGCTCGCTCTCCTCGAGGTCGGAAATCTCCGCCATCTCGAGCTCGCCGTCCTTGGTCTTCCTCAGGAACACCATGTCGAGCACCCTGACAAGGTCACGATTGACCAGGTCCTCCAAATACGGGGCGATCTGACCTTTGCCGAAGTCTGGCCCGGGGAACTCCACCACGAGCCAGTCAACCGGCCCTAGATCATCCAATGACTCAGCCATGCTGAGGACCTCCGTTTCTCATTGGGTTCATGGCGATCCGACGGACCGCCGCAGTTCCATCCTGTGCCCCCGGTGAGGTGCAGCGCCTCATCCGGGCCGGGTGAGCTCACGCCGCGGCTCCACGAGTGTCCTGTACCGACTGGGTGAGCCGTGCTGTGGAGACCGCGGCTGCGGCATTTTTCCGCTTCCGTCAGCGTGCGCACGGTGCCAGAGTTGAAAGATGAATGAGGAAACTGGCGGGCTGGTCCTGAACCTGGAGTGCACTCTCGATGCTCCCCCGGAAGAAATCTTTCGAATGCTGACTGAATCGCGCGAGCTGGTGAAGTGGTGGGGTCCGCATGGTTTCACAATCCCTGCGGCCGACCTGAACCTCACGGAAGGCGGCCGGTACCGTTTGCGGATGACGCCGCCGGACGGCGAACCGTTCCACCTCTCCGGCGAGTTCCTGGAGATCGATCCTCCCTGGCGCCTCGTCTACACCTTCCGCTGGGAGGAACCGACGCCAGACGACCGGGAAACCGTCGTCGACCTCTCACTCGGGAGTACGGGTGAAGCCGCGCGCTTGGTCCTCTCGCAGGGACCGTTCCTAACGGAAGAACGGCTGGCCCTGCACCGCGCCGGATGGACGGAATCATTCGAGAAATTGCAGGCGGTTCTGGGCAGCCGCGACTGAGAATCCGGGAGGAAACGTGCCCCCTGCGCTTGAAGCTGTCCTGCACGACGGCACCGCCATTCCTGTCTCAGTCCAAGGGACCGGGCGATCCGTTCTGCTGCCCATTCGGATCGAGCCTTATCCGCCGTCGGAAGCGGAGACCATGCGGCGGTGGGGTGCGGACCCGGAGCTCGGGCCAAACCTGATCGGCGGACTCTCCGGCTCCTACCGCGTCATCTCGGCCGATTACGAGGGGCACCGGATGGCGCACCCCGCGCCGGACACCCTGACCCCGGACAATGTCGCGGCCGACCTGCTGGCCGTCGCGGACGCGGCCGGGGCCGATACCTTCGCCTATTACGGATACTCGTGGCTGGCGCTGGCCGGGCTGCAGCTTGCTATCCGCACCGACCGGCTCTGGGCGCTGGCCATGGGCGGGTATCCGCCCCTCGAGGGCCCGTACCAGAGCATGCTCTCAGTCACGCGCTCGGCGCACAGGATGTCGATTGAAGCGGCGGCCCAAAGCGGTCTGGCCGCCGTCGACGTGGCGCCTGCCGGGGATGAGGTTTCCGGGACCGACCCGGCCGGGACTGGCGCTGCCACGATTGACTTCAGCGACATTGAACCAGGCGACTGGGACGCCTTTCCGGTCCAAACGTCCGAGGCCCAGACCCGGCAATTCGTCACCCTGTATGAGGCACTGCAGGACTTTGACGACTCCCGGGTGGCGCTGCCGCCGAGCCTTGCGCGGCTGGCTTTCGCCGGCGCGGAAGACACGATCGACTACGGTCCGGCCTGGGACAACGTGCAGGTGAGAATCGGCGAGCCCCTCGCCGCTCACGAACGCGAGCTCACGGCCGCCGGCTGGGACGTCCGGGGCCTTCCCGGCCTGGACCATATCGGCGCCATGAACAGCAGCGTCGTGCTGCCCCTGCTGCGGGACTGGCTCCGGAAAGTGCCGTCCTAGTACAAGCCCACGCTTCCAGCCAGCCGAGTGTTAACCGGCGGTCCAACCGCCCGCACCTAACTGTCCATCTGGCCTTCCTAGGTTGGTCGGGTCGCCGGCGCAGCGCCGGTGAACGTCACTCCAGGAGGAACCATTCCCATGCGCACACCCCTGCTTGCCGCGGCCGCCGCCGCGCTTCTCGCCTCGTTGGCCAGCCCCGCCGTCGCCGCTTCAACGCCCGAAGCCGGGACGCCGTCGTCGAACGCTGCCGGAACGGCCGCCGCAAAGACAACAACTGTCGTCAAGACGAACGAAAGCAACGGCTCCTTCGACCTGCAGGCCCACCGCGGAGGCCGCGGCCAGTGGACCGAGGAATCCCTGGCCGCGTTCGGCAACTCACTCAAGCTGGGGGTGAGCACGCTGGAGCTGGACACGCACCTGACCTCCGACAGCAAGATCATCGTCTGGCACGACGACACCATCCAGGCCGACAAGTGCCGCGACACCGCACCGGTTACCCCCGGCGACCCGGACTTCCCGTACGTCGGCGACCGGGTCGCCGACCTGTCCCTGGCGCAGATCAAGACCCTGGACTGCGGCTTCACCCAGCTCAAGGGGTACCCCGAACAGGACGTCATCGAGGGCAACCGGATCGCCGAGCTCAAGGACGTCTTCCAGCTGGTGCGCGACGCCGACGCCCGGAAGGTCCGCTTCAACATCGAAACCAAGGTGGAGGACGGCAAGTCCGGCGGCGAGGGCATGGTGGCCCTGACCAAGGCCGTCGTCACGGAGATCTACAAGGCCGGCATGGCCGGGCGCAGCACCCTGCAGTCCTTCGACTGGGCCTCGCTGAACCTGGCCAAGAAGATCGCCCCGCAGCTGCCGCTCGTCGCCCTGTCCAGCGGCGACGCCTGGCTCGAGGTCGGCAAGCCGGGTGCCAGCCCGAACCTCGGCGGCATCGACATCGACACCTACGGCGGCTCCCTCGCCAAGGCCGCCGCGGCCCTGGGCTACAACGCGATCTCCCCCACGTTCAGTTCGGTAACCCCGGGAATGATCGCCGACGCCCACACGGCCGGCCTGCCCGTCATCCCCTGGACCGTCAACACCACGGCGGACATGCAGCGGCTGATGGACCTCGGCGTCGACGGCATCATCAGTGACTACCCCACCCGCCTGCGCTCGGTCATGGACGCCCGCGGCATGAAGCTCCCGAAAGCCTACGCGGCCAAGAGCTAACAGGACGCCGACGGTCTAAGAACACCGCAACGCGGGGTCAGGTATCGCCCAGATGCACTCGGAATGGGCCATATCTACCCCGCGTTGCTGTATTCCCTTCCGGAGACCGGAAACGAAAATTGTCACACCGGCGCCGTAGTCTGCCGTCACAAGCTTGAACCGTCCGACAGGGGCTGACATGGCTGACCGGATCCACGCGGGTGCAGGCAGGACGCCTTCCCCGCCTGCCGCAGATGCCCCGCTCCCTGAAGCATCCGAGCTGGATGACCCTGGCTGGCCGGAATCAATGGCGGCCGGGGATCTGCTTACCGATGATGCAGCAGCGGACTACATGCACCGGCTGAGCCAATACGCGTTACTCACTGCCGAGCAGGAATTGGAGCTGGCGCAAGACATCGAGGCAGGGCTTTTCGCGGAACACCTCCTGGCCGACAAGACACTCCGGCCCGATCAGGACCTAACGGAACTTCGGGCTATCGCCCTCCTGGGCAAGCACGCCACCGAGGCCCTGCTCCACGCCAACCTCCGGCTAGTGATTTCAATCGCCAAGCACTACACCCACCGGGGCCTCGACTTTCTGGACCTGATCCAGGAAGGCAACCTAGGACTGCACAAGGCCGTGTGCAAGTTCGACTTCACCAAGGGTTGCCGATTCTCCACCTACGCATCGTGGTGCATCCGCAACACCATCACCCGGGCGCTGGCTGATCAGGCACGACTTATCCGCCTGCCGGTTAACGTCCTCGACCAGGTGCAGAGAGTCCGAACAGTGCAACAGGCGGCCGAAATGACGGGCACGGTTTGCAGCAGGAAAGACCTGGGACAGCTGACTAACAATTCAGTGGAGAAGCTCGAATGTCTGTTGTCCGTGGACAAACCGATCTGTTCGCTGGACGTTCACGTGCCTGACGGCAGGGGCGGAACCGAAGCGTTGACCGAACAGTTGCTGGATCCTTCCAGTCTCGAGTCTGCCGATTTGATCTTCCGACAGCAGTTGAAGGCACAGGTGCAAGTCGTACTCGACACGCTTGAGGAGCAGGAGGCCCAGGTCATAGCGATGCGCTTCGGCATGACAGACGGCACTGGGAAATCGTTGGACGAAGTCGCGACAGCGTTCGGGACGAGCCGCCACCGAGTGCGCCAGCTCGAACTCACGGCCATGAAAAAGCTCAGGCATCCGTCCCGGTCCGACGTCCTGCGGCCGTTTCAGCTTGACTGGAACAACGCGGCGTCACCTCGGCCCAATCATGCGGTTTGATTGGGCCGGATGCGACACCGCGACGCTGTGCAGGTTTTACTTCTGCAGCGCCGGACTCGGGGACATTTCCGCGGCCTGGCGCAGGGCCTCGATCATGCTGCGGACGTCCACGATGCCCTTGCCCGCAATGTCGAAGGCGGTGCCGTGGTCCACGGAGGTACGGATCACGGGCAGGCCCACGGTGATGTTGACGCCGGCCTCGATGCCCAGGACCTTCACGGGGCCGTGGCCCTGGTCGTGGTACATCGCGACGATGAGGTCGTAGTCGCCGCGGCCGGCCAGGAAGAAGGCGGTGTCTGCCGGGAGCGGGCCGCGGGCGTCGATGCCGTCGGCTTGCAGCTTCTCGATGGCCGGGGTGATCTTTTCGGCTTCCTCGCCGTAGCCGAACAGGCCGTTCTCCCCCGCGTGCGGGTTGATGGCGCAGACGCCGATCTTGGGATTCTCGACGCCGGCGCGCTGCATGGCGCTGTGCCCGCGCCGAACCGTCCGTTCCACCAGGCCGGGTTCGATCTTGTTGACCGCGTCGATCAGGCCGATGTGCGTGGTGACGTGGATGACCTTGACCTTGGGTGTGGAGAGCATCATGGACACTTCCTCGATCCCCATGAAGTGCGCCAGCAGTTCGGTGTGGCCCGGGTAGACGTGCCCGGCCTTGTGCAGCGCGGCCTTGTTCAGCGGCGCGGTGCAGATCCCCTGCACGTCGCCTTTCATCCCGAGCTCGCAGGCGATCCGGATGTAGTGGTACGCGGCGTTGCCGGCCTCGGCGGACTCCTGGCCGAACGGCAGGTCCTGCGAAAGCAGCTTCGGATCGATCACGTTGATGCGGCCCGGTTCAAAGACGGCCTCGGCTACGTCCTGGATCTCCACGATGTCCGCCGTCAGCCCCAGGGCCTTCGCGCCGAGGCCCAGCCGGTACACATCCCCGATCACCACGGGACGGCAGTCCCGGTAGGCGTCCTCGGCGAGCAGCGCGCCCACCGTCACCTCGGGTCCGACGCCGGCGCCGTCGCCCATGGTGACGGCGATGAAGGGGCGGGTGTCCTGTGCCGTTGCATTCAAATCAGTTGCATTCAACGCTGAATTCATTGCTTCTCCAGATGGATCGGAAGGGTCGAGTGGTTCTTGCTTGGTCAGGCCGGCCGGAGCATTGGTCCGGCGGCCGCGGATTGCGGAAAAGAGCTGCAGCAGCGCCTGGTCATCGCCGAAACTGCCAGGTTTGGTGCCGACCAGCCTGCCGTCATCGGCAAGACTGACCACCGCCCCATGCTGGACGGCGTCCAGCGGCTCGAGCATGCGGATGCCGAGGATGTCCAGCACCTCGCGGGCCGTCTCGCCGCCGGTCAGGATGAGGTCGGGAAGAACGACGGCGGAGCCCTCGCCGGCCGTGCCAGCACCGTCGGGCGCCGGCTGCCGGGGGTGCAAGGCGCTGGAAACGAAGCGGGCCAGGTTCCGGACGATCGCGCCCGCCTCGCTCGGATCCACGTGGTCGGCCGTTACCGTCAGCGCCACCGGTTCACCGGCGGCCAAGGCTTCGCGCACGGCTTGTAGGGGCGGCTCCGCGGCGTCCTCTTGCAGTTGCTCGGGAGTCACCCCGACGAGGAGGAAGCCTCCCGGCTGGAGCTCGGCGAGTTGCCTGCGTGCGGCTTCGGAGGCGGAGCCGACGACGGCGAGCACCGGCCGCCCGGCACCACGTCCCGAAAAGTCTGGGGTGCTGGCGCTCGTTGCGGAGTCTGCTTTGGATTCTGCAGTAGCAGTCTGCGCGTTTCGCGCAGAACTCAATGCCCGTGCGACGACATCGGCAATGCCGCCGGTACCAACCAAGACAATCCGCCGGCCGTGGGCGGAAAATTCCAGCCGCGCGAGCGCTTCGACCACGGCTTCCAGGTCCACCCCGGTTTCCCCGTCCGCGATCACCATGGTGGGGGCATCGTCGGAGAACAGGGAGCCGAGCCTGGCCGCGAGGTCTGGGGAGCGAACCTCCGCAAGCTCCAGCATCTGCACGGACTGCGCCGACTGCCCTGACTGCCCTGACTGCCCTGACTGCGACAGGACGTCCGACAAATGTGCCGGCGGAGCGGTGGCCTCCGCCCGCCAGAGTGCCGTTTCGGCCAGCGGGACGCCGTCAGCGTAGGGACGCCCGTCCACGACGGTCCGACGCAGTTGGGGCAGCGCGCCGGCAAGGAGGACGTGGAAGCCAATGCCTGTCAGGGCGCCTACTTCCGCGCCGACATTGCCCCGCCAGAGCGAGTCGATCTTCTTGAAAAGCACCTGCGAGTCTGCCGCCTCCGGGCCCGAAAAGGCCCGGGCCACGGCGGCTGCGGAATCCTGCGGAGAGGACTGCCGGGAGTGCGTGTCAACCACGGTCACCGCGGGCCCCTCGGACTCTTCGGAAGAAGGTTCGAGCAGGATCTGCGTACTGAACCCATGCTGGGCGAAGCACTGCGCCACCTCGGCGGCGCCGGAAAAGTCGTCGGCCTGTATGAGGACTGCTGCCATCATTCCTCCTCCCTGCGTTGAGCGATGAATTGGACCGGTGATGGACCAATCATGACACAACTGCGCGAATCGCGCTAGAGAGGTTGCGCGAAACGCGCAATGGTGGCAGAGTGATGCACATAACAACGGCATCGGCCATCCGGTCCCATGCCATCCCGTTCTAACCGAGAGGTCAACGATGACCGTTCTTCCTCAAGGAACCGAGTTTTCCCGGCGTCGCCTGCTGCAGTTCGGCGCAGCCGCCGGGCTTCTCTTTGGCACAGGCACAGTGGCCGGATGCGCCGGCCCCACGGGCCTGCCGGGACCCAGCACCTTGACCCTGGCGCTCAACCGGTCCCTGGTAAGCCTGGACAACAAGCTCAACCAGTTCGACGCCGCCGTCACGGTCCAGCGTGCCGTCCGCCAGGGCCTCACCGCCATCGGCCCCGAAACCAAGCCCGTCCTGGTCCTGGCCGAAAGCTTCAAGATGACCTCCCCCACCGTATGGACCGTCCGGCTCCGCGAAGGCGTCAAGTACTCCGACGGCACGCCGCTGCAGATCGAGGACGTCGCCACGGCACTGAAGATGTACCAGAAGGTCCAGGGCTCCTTTGTTGCCGGGTTCTTCCCCGAGTTCCCCACCGTGGTGCCCGTGGATGACCGGACCTTCCGGATGGAATCCAAGAAGCCCATCCCCATCCTGGATTCGCTCATGAGCATGATCCTGATCAGCCCCGCGGCCAAGAACAAGCCCGAAGAGCTGCAGGAAGGCGTGGGCACCGGCCCATACGTTGTGACCAAGTTCAACCGCGGCGCCGGCACCTACAGCCTCAAGCGCAACGAGAACTACTGGGGTCCCGCTCCCAAGGTGGACAACGTCGAGGTCCGGTTCCTTCCCGAGGAATCCAGCCGCGTCATTGCCCTGCGCAGCGGCGAGGTGGACGTCATTGACTCCATCACGCCCGACTCACGCGAACAGCTGGCCGGGCTTCCCGGCGTCGTACTGAGTGAGGCATCCAGCCTCCGGCTGAACCAGATCTTCTACAACTTCCGCAAGCCCGCCGGCCATCCGCTGGCCGACGTCCGGGTCCGAGAGGCCCTCAGCTGGGCCATCAACGGCGAAGCGCTGGTCAAGGACGTGCTGGTGAACTCCGTCAGCCAGGCCGAGGGCGTCACCCCGTCCAGCCTGACCGGCTTCGCCAAGACCGGCGCCTACGTCTACGATCCCGAGAAGGCCAAGGCCACCCTGAAGAGCCTCGGCGTAAACGACCTCAGCCTGAAGATCATCTGGGAAACCGGCGAATTCGCTTCCGACACCTCTGTCATGGAAGCCCTGGTGGAGATGTTCGGCAACATTGGCGTCCAGGCCCAGCTCCAGCAGTTCGAAGCCGGCGGCAACATCTCGGCCTGGCGCCAGGGCAAGCAAGGCGACTGGGACCTGCTGGGCAATGGCTTCAGCAGCCCCACCGGCCTCGCCATCACCATGATGCAGGGCATGTACGCCGGCACCGCGGAGAAGGAAAAGACCCGCGACACCTACCAGGGATACGTGAATCCCGCCGTTCACGCCAAGATCCAGGCCGCCGCCACCGAAGTTGATCCCGTACGGCGGCAGCAGCTGCTCGCAGTGGCGCAGCAGGCCATCTGGGAGACCTGGCCCTGTGCCTGGGCGTTCGTGCCCAAGTCCGTGCTGGCCCACCGCAACCGGGTGGGCGGCCTTTCGCTGGCACCCACCAACTCCTACCCGCTCGCTGACGTCCGCCTGGAGGCCTGACCATGACGAAGTACGTCCTCAAGAGGATAGGCCAGGGCCTGCTGACCGTGTTCCTCACGGTTTCCACGGTGTTCATCCTGATCCGTCTGGCTCCGGGCGATCCGGCAGTTGCCTACGCCGGACCGCTGGCCACCACCGAAGAGCTCGCCAAGGTCCGGGAGCAGTTCGGTCTCAACCTGCCCTTGATCCAGCAGTACTGGATCTTCCTGCAGGAGCTGTTCACCGGCAACCTCGGCACCTCGTACTCCTTCCAGGCCCCGGCCGTGCAGGTGGTCATGGAGCGGTTGCCGTACACGCTGACCCTGGCCACGTCCGCGATCCTGCTCACCACAGTGGTCGCCATCCCGCTGGGCGTCTGGATGTCCCGCCGGCCGGACACCAAGAAGGAATTCGGCGTCAACGTCCTGACCATCGCCGGGCAGTCCATGCCGGACTTCTGGACCGGCATCATGCTGCTCACCTTCTTCGCCGTCCTCATCCCGATTTTCCCGGCCTCCGGTTTCGCCACCTGGGGCAGCCTGGTCCTGCCGACCGTCACCATCGCCATCCTGCAGATCGCCCTGATCTCCCGGATGGTCCGGCGGGAAATGACGGCGAACTTCGCCGCACCCTACCTGACCGTCGCCCGCTCCCGTGGCGTCCGGAATTCCCTGCTCACCTGGCGCTACGCCATGGGCAACTCCGCCATCCCCGTCTTCACGGCCCTCGGCACCCGCTTCGCGGCCATGCTCAACGGCGTGGTGGTGGTGGAAGTGGTGTTCGCGTGGCCCGGCGTCGGCTCCCTGATTGTCCGGGCGCTCGAAACCCGCGACTACCCGCTGATCCAGGCCACGGTCCTGATCACGGCTCTGCTGGCGGTTGGAGTCCAGCTGCTCGTCGACCTCGCCTACCCGCTACTTGATCCCCGCATTCGTCTTGGAAAGGCGGCCACAGCATGAGCATCAGCGACACCGCAGTCCCTCCGGCAGGAAATCCATCGAGCGTACCCACCGAGGCCCCGGCCAGGAAGTCCTCCCCCAGCGCCGTCACCAAGGAGCTGATCGCCAAGGCCGGCGCCACCCGCCGCCGGGCTGGCGCGAAGTTCAAGATCCGCACCGGCGTCATCTGCACGCTGCTGGTGGTCGTTCCCATCGTGCTGGCCGGGCTCCTGCCGCTGGCGGACCCCAACCACCAGGACCTTGCCCACCGCCTGCTTCCCCCGCTGAGCGAGGGACACCTGTTCGGCACCGACCAGCTGGGCCGCGACCTGCTTTCCCGGGTGCTGCACGGCGGCCAGGTATCGCTCACCATCGGTGTCCTGGCCGTGGTGGTCTCCGGCACCATCGGCATCATCGCAGGAGCGGCAGCCGGCTACTTCGGCGGCAAGCTGGACACCGTGGTCTCCCGCCTGATCGAGGCGCAGATGTCCCTCCCGCTGCTGATGATGCTGCTGCTGGTGGTGGCGCTCTTCGGCCCGTCCATTCCGGTCATCACGTTCGTGATCGCCATCGCCCAATGGCCCGAGGTGGCACGCCTGACCCGGTCCATGGTGCTCGTGGAACGCGAAAAGCCCTACGTCTCCGCCGCGCGGATCCTGGGCCTGCACCGCGTGCAGATCCTGATCCAGCACGTCATTCCGAACGTCATCAAGCAGGCCACGCTGGTGGTGCTGCTCCTCCTGGCCCAGGCCGTGCTGCTGGAAAGCGCGCTCGCCTTCCTCGGCGCCGGCCCGCAGCGGCCGTTCGCCACGTGGGGACGCATCATTTCCGACGGCCAGGGCTACCTCACCACCGCCTGGTGGCTGGTGACTGTGCCCGGCCTGGTGATCGCGATCATGGTAGTGGGCGTGAACCTGCTGGGCGACGGCCTCCGCGACCGTCCCCGCCGCAAGAAGAAGGGTGCCTGAGAATGAGCGCACAAACTGCAGCCACAGCAAACCCCGCAGCACACGCCGAGCAGCCGCTGCTGGAGGTCCGCGACTTTCAGGTGGAGCTGATCACCGACGCCGGCATCGTCCGCGCCGTCGACGCCGTCAGCTTCTCAATCCACCGGGGTGAAACCGTCACCATCATCGGTGAGTCCGGTTCCGGGAAATCGACGACGGCGATGGGCATCCTCAGGCTCCTGCCAGAGGACCTCGCCGTGCTCTCGGGCACGGTAAGGATCGACGGCGTCGACGTCACCGCCGATCCCAGGGCCATCGACAAGGTCCGCGGCAAGACGCTCGCGCTGATCCCGCAGGACCCCATGACGGCGCTGAGCCCGGTGCACTCGATCGGCAACCAGCTCTCCGAAGCCATCAGGATCGCCGGGGCGGCCTCGAAGGAGCCGGGCGCCGTCCGTGCCCGTGCCATCCGGCTGCTCGAACAGGTCCACATCCCCACCCCGGATGCGCAGCTGAAGAAATACCCGCACCAGCTCTCCGGCGGCATGCTCCAGCGCGTCCTGATCGCCATCGCACTCGCCAGCGAACCGCAACTGCTGGTGGCCGATGAGCCCACCTCCGCCCTGGACGTCACCGTCCAGGCGGGCATCCTGGACCTGCTGCTCGAACTGCAGGAACAGCGCGGCATCGGCATCCTGATGATCACGCACGACCTCGGGGTGGCACGGCTCATCTCGGACCGGATCCACGTCATGAAGGACGGCGCATTCGTCGAGTCCGGCGAGGTCCAGCAGATCGTGGAGAACCCCGCCACGGAATACACCCAGAAGCTGCTCGCCGCCGTGCCCGTCCTGGGCGCGTGGGACGAAACGCCGGATGCACCCTCCCTGACCAGAACTGGAGCCAGCAATGACTAAGCCGTTCCTTTCCGTCGAAAACCTCGTGGTGGACTACCACGTCTCGAAGGGAACCTTCCGGGCGGTGGACGACGTCTCGTTCTCGGTCGAGAAGGGCAAGACGATCGCCGTCGTCGGTGAATCCGGCTGCGGCAAGTCGACCATCGCCAAGGCTCTCATGCGCCTGGTGACGCCCAGCAGCGGCCGGATCGATCTGGACGGCACGGACCTGGCGCGGCTCAGCGAGGCCCAACTGCGGCCCCTGCGCTCCAAGTTCCAGATGGTCTTCCAGGATCCGTACGGTTCCCTGGATCCGCATCTCACGGCGCAGGAGATCGTGGCCGAGCCGCTGAAGCTCCAGGGTGTCCGGTCCCGCCACGAGCGGCACAAGGCGGCGGCCAGCCTGATCGACCAGGTGGGCCTGCCGGCCAACTCCCTGGACAAGCACCCGTCCGAGTTCTCCGGCGGCCAGCGGCAGCGGATCGGCATTGCCCGCGCGCTGGCCTCCAAGCCCGAACTGCTGGTCTGCGACGAGGCCACGAGCGCGCTCGACGTCTCCGTCCAGGCCCAGGTGCTGCGCCTGCTCAAGTCCATCCAGGATGAAACCGGCATCACCTACGTGTTCATTTCCCACAACCTCGGCGTGGTGCAGGAAATCAGCGATACCGTGATGGTCATGCGCCGCGGCAAGCTCGTGGAACACGGAACGACGGCGCAGGTGCTGACCGCGCCGAAGGAGGACTACACCCGCAAGCTCCGCCGGGCGGCCCTCGACCCTGCCACCATGACCGGGCTGAAGCCGCGGCACGTGGTCTCATCGCTGGCGCTGAAGAACAGCGCCTGAGCCGCCCACCGTTCAGCCAGCCAGCCACCCAACACAACTCTTTCCAGCAACCAGCTAATGCAACCAACCAAAGCAACCGCGAGGAATCAACTAATGAGCATCCAGCCTGAAGGTACGCCAGTGGACGGCCTGAAGCTACCGATCTCCAGGCTCGTCCTGGGCACCATGACGTTCGGCGACACCGCCGATGAGGCAACCGCGGGACGCATGATCGACGAGGCGCTCGCCGCCGGTATCACCACCATCGACACCGCCAACGCCTATGTGGGCGGAGCCACCGAGGAGATGCTGTCCCGCCTCCTGAAGGACCGCCGGGCCGAGGTCGTCCTCGCGTCCAAGGCGGGCATGCCGCATCCGGACCACGGGCAGCACGCCCCGCTGTCCAAGGAAGGGCTGCGCCGCAGCGTGGAAGGCAGCCTCCGCCGGCTCGGCACGGACAGCATCGACCTGTTTTACCTCCACCAGCCGGACCGGGCCACTCCCCTGCAGGAGACACTGGGCACGGTGGCGGAGCTGGCCGCTGAAGGGAAAATCGGTGCGCTGGGCGTGTCCAACTTCGCAGCCTGGCAGATCGCAGACGTGCTCCACACGGCCCGTGAAGTTGGCGCCCCGCGTCCGGTGGTGGCGCAGCAGCTCTACAACCTCGTGGCGCGCCGGGTAGAGGAGGAATACCTCGAGTTCGCCGCCACCCACCAGGTCCACACCATGGTCTACAACCCGCTCGGCGGCGGCCTGCTGACCGGCAAGCACAACTTCGACGCCAAGCCCTCCGAAGGCCGCTTCGGCGACTCCAAGCTCGCCGCGATGTACACCCAGCGGTACTGGGACAAGCAGCTGTTCGAGGCGGTCAACGCCCTGGCCGATATCGCTTCGGACGCCGGGATCGCCCTCGCCGAGCTCTCCCTGCGCTGGCTCGCCTACCGCGACGGCGTCGGCTCCATGCTGCTGGGCGGCTCAAAGGTGGAGCAGCTGCAGGCCAACATCGCCGCCGTGGCCAAGGGCCCGCTGGCCGACGACGTCACTGCGGCGTGCGATGCCGTGGGCGCCGGGCTCCGCGGCCCGATGCCCGCCTACAACCGCTGACGCGCCCTGGCTCCCCGCTGACGCACAACTGATTCCCCGCTGATTTCCCGAAACTGAAGGCAGAAGACGAACATGACATCTGAACTCGCTACCGAATTCGCCCGCAAGGTCCGCGCCCGCGAACAGGCCGTCGGCTACTGGGCCGTGCTGGACGCGCCCGTCGCCACCGAGCGCATCAGCCGGCTCGGCTACGACTACGTCGCGCTCGACGCGCAGCACGGTCTGCTCGGCTACTCGGGCGTGCTGAACGGGCTCATGGCGATCGACGCCGGGCACACCGCCGTCGGCATGGTGCGCGTGGAGGCCAACGACTTCACCGCCATCGGCAAGGCCCTCGACGCCGGCGCCGTCGGCGTGATCGTGCCCCTCGTCAACTCCGCGGAAGACGCCGCCGCGGCCGTCGCGGCGGCCAAGTACCCGCCGCTGGGCGGCCGCTCCTACGGACCCATGCGCTCGGCACTGCGCATCGGCCCGGTTCCCGCCGAAGCCAATGCCGCCACCCTCGTCTTCGCCATGATCGAGACGCCCGAAGGCCTGGCCAACGTCAAGGAAATCTGCCAGACACCCGGGCTGGACGGCATCTACGTCGGCCCGTCCGACCTCGCCATCGCCGTGGGCGGCGCCTTCCCGGGCGACCCCGCGGTCGAAACGGAATTCAACGCCGCGCTGGAGACGATCGCGGACGCGGCAGCCGCCGCAGGAGTGGCCGCGGGCATCCACACCCCGGCCGGCGAAGTCGCCGCGCAGCGGCTGCGCCAGGGCTACACGTTCACCACGATTGCCTCCGACCTGACCCACCTTGAGCTGGCCGCCAAGGCCCACCTGGCCGCCGCAACCGCAAAGGACTGAACCGTGCCTTCAACCGACGTGCCTGCAACCGACATGCCCGCAACTGACGCCGCCGCAACCGACGCGTCTGCAGTTGACTCACTCCGCGCTGACTACAGCACCATCACTCCCGACGGCGCGGTGAAGGAGGCCGGCGGCAGCCTGTACTCGTACCTGCCGGCCCCCACCGTGCAGAGCCACGCGGCGAACCTCCTCACGCTTCCGGACGGCCGGCTCGGCTGCGTGTGGTTCGGCGGCACCCAAGAAGGCGTGCCGGACATCTCGATCTGGTTCTCCACGCTGGAGCCCGGCAGCCGCCAGTGGTCACCGGCCGAGCAGCTCTCCGACGATGCCACCCGTTCGGAGCAGAACCCCATCCTGTTCGCCGCCCCGGACAGCCGGCTGTGGCTGCTGTACACGGCGCAGAAGGCCGGGAACCAGGACACCGCCGAGGTCCGCCGTCGCATCTCCACCGACAGCGGCCGCACCTGGGGTCCGGTGGAGACCCTGTTCCCCGCGAACGAGACCGGCGGCGTGTTCGTCCGGCAGCTGCCCGTGGTGCTGCCGTCCGGCCGCTGGATCATTCCGATTTTCCGCTGCATCACCACGCCCGGTGAGAAGTGGGTGGGCAACAGCGACGACAGCGCGGTCATGATTTCCGATGACGCCGGCACCACCTGGAGCGAGAACGTCCTGCCGGGCAGCTTGGGCTGCGTGCACATGAACATCCAGCCGGTGGCCGACGGTTCCCTGCTGGCCCTGTTCCGGAGCCGCTGGGCGGACTGGATCTACGAGTCCCGCTCCAGCGACGGCGGGACCACCTGGAGCGAGCCCGTCCCCACCGAATTGCCCAACAACAACTCCTCCATCCAGTTCACCGCCCTCGCGGACGGAAGGCTGGCCCTGGTCTACAACCACAGCCAGGCTGAAGCGTCGACGGAGCGGCGGCTCTCGCTCTATGACGAGATCGACGACGAGGGCCTCGCCGACGAACAGGCCCAGCTTCCGGAACCGGTGGTCACGGGGTCCGACCCGGGGTCCGACGCCGGCTCCACCGCCGAATCGGAAGGCCGCCGGAGCGCCTTCTGGGGCACGCCGCGGTCCCCGATGACCCTGGCCATCTCGGAAGACTCGGGCCGCAGCTGGCCCATCCGGCGCAACCTCGACGTGGGCGACGGCTACTGCCTGTCCAACAACTCCCGCGACGGGCTGAACCGCGAATACTCCTACCCGTCGATCCATCAGGGACCGGACGGCGCCCTCAACATCGCCTACACCTACTTCCGCCAGGCCATCAAGTTCGTCCGCGTGGATTCCCGGTGGGCCTACGAGGGCACGAGCACGCCCGGCGAAGCCGAATAGGGAACGGGGAACAACGATGACCGAGCCAACAGCGGGTGCTAAGCCGCACGCCGTCGTTACCGGCTGCAGTTCGGGCATCGGCAAGGCCATCACGGTCTGGCTGCTCGCGGACGGCTGGCAGGTGACCGGGATGAGCCGGAGCGAGCCCGCGCTCGGGGCGGGCTTCCAGTGGCGGCAGGCGGACCTCGCAGATCCGGCATCGCTGGCCGCCGTCGTCGAGGACCTGCCTCCGGTGAATGCATTGGTCCATGCCGCGGGCTTTCAGCGGACCGCCGTCCTGGGCGAGCTGGATCCCGACGCCCTGGCCGGCATGTTCACCGTCCATGTGGCGGCCGCGAGCAGCCTGGCCAACGCCCTGGTTCCGCGGATGCCCGACGGCGGCCGGGTGCTCCTGGTCGGCAGCCGGACCTCCACCGGTTCCCCCGGCAAGAGCCAGTACGCGGCCACCAAGGCTGCGCTGCTGGGGATGGGCCGGACCTGGGCGCAGGAGCTGGCGCCCCGCGGCATCACCGTGAATGTGCTGTCCCCGGGCCCCACGGACACCCCGATGCTCGCCGATCCGGGCCGGGCCGCCACGCCCCCGAAGCTGCCCGCCCTGGGCCAACTGGTGGACCCGGAGGATGTGGCGGCGCTCGCAGGCTTCCTGCTGGGCCGGCACGGGAAATCCATCACGGGACAGAACTACGTGATCTGCGGCGGCGCGTCGCTATGAACCGACCCGCAGTGAACAGTTGCGCGGTGAACGCATGCGGGCCGGCTCCGAATAGCATGGGCACAGCGATGTACCGACCGGCACAGCAACGGATGCCAGACCAGCAGGTGAAGGAGGACCAGCGATGACCACCGCCAAAGCCAGGCGCGAGGAGATCTACCACCTTGCCGTGACCACGGGGCTGACCTCCGTGGAAGAACTGTCACGGCATTTCGCCGTGACCGCCTCCACGATCCGGCGCGACCTCGCCCAGTTGAACGAACAGGGGAAACTCGCCAGGACCTACGGGGGCGCCGTCGCGCTGGGCGCGCACCCCGAACCGTCCCTGCGGCAGCGCACCGGCGAGGCCTTTGAACAAAAACATGCCATCGCGCTCTGGGCGGCCGCCGAGGTCAAGGACGGCGAAAGCATCCTGCTCGACGGCGGCTCAACCGTTGGTGCCATGGCGCACGCCCTGCGGGACAGGGACAACCTGTCCGTCACCACGCCGGGCATCAACACACTCCAGGAACTGGCCGACTCCCCCGGCATCCAGGTGGACTGCCTCGGCGGGCGCCTCCGCGGGGTCAGCCAGACGTTCGTGGGCCCCATTGCGGAGGCCACCCTGGAGCGCATGAGTTTCGACCGGGTGTTCCTTGGCGCGGACGCCGTCACCGCCGATGCCGGTCTGTGCGAGGCCGATCAGGCACAGACGCGCCTCAAAGAACTGATGGCCCGCCGCGGTGACACTGTCTACGTACTCGCAGACTCCACGAAGCTCGGAAAGCGCCCCTTCCATGCCTGGGTCCGGCTTCCCGCCCCTTGGATTCTCGTGACCGACGACCGCGCGGATCCGGAGCAGGTTGCGCTCTTCAGGAAAGCCGGCGTGACAGTCCAGCTCGTTGACCTGCCGCCAGCGCAGGCCGCCTGACGCGACCTCGCGACGTTGAACGGCTGTCAACCTTCCGCAGGGAACGTGGACAGCCGTTGGTGGTTGTTACAACTGCGCCTGCCTGCGTTTAGCCCACGGCCACAGCGCCAATCTGCTGCATGAGGCTTAAGTTGTCCGTGGTGCCCCAGTGCTCGGCCACTTTGCCGTCTTCAACACGGATGATGTCAGTGCAGTCGAATTCGACGCTCTTGCCCGATGCCGGGATGCCGCCCAGGTCCCCCCGATGTGTACCAGTGAGAACCACGTGGCACGCCTCCAGATTTCCGTCGGACAGCGTGGGCTCGAACTCTTTGACCTTGATGTCCGGGAAAGCCGACCGCATGGCGCTGACGAAGTAACGGACACCTTCCTTGCCCGGGGGCTGCCCCGGGAGGCCGGCCTCGTGATTTACGAGGTTGTCCGCGGCCAGTTCTTCAATGAGCGCTAGGTTTCCACTCTCAATGACTTCCTTGTAAAACCTCTCAATCAATCCAACACCTTCAGACATTTCCGACTCCTTGTTGGCGCGAGACCGACATTGGATCCCCCCGGCGTAGTATCAGCCGCCTGGTATCCGCGGCCCGCGTCGAGCGCCGAGTATGTTTTGTGAAAAACCGGTGTGAAAAACCAGTGAGAAACGGGCGAATCGCCTCGTTAAGGCAGAAGCTATTCCCGGTCCCTGATCGTGTCAAGATGCTGCGATTACGGTCGGTCGGGACCGCTGCTGCGGGCTTGGTGACTCACCCGTTTTCCGTGCCAATCCGCGGTCAGGGCAGAATGGAACCCATGACCCTAACGACGTTCGCGCTCATCCGCCATGGCCAGACCGACTGGAATGCGCAGCGCCGGCTGCAGGGATCCAGCGACATTCCGCTCAACGACGTCGGCCGCGGCCAGGCGCGGGACGCCGTCGCCACCCTGTCCGGTTACGAGTGGGACGCGATTGTGTCCTCGCCGCTGAGCCGCGCCGCGGAAACCGCCGACCTGATCGCCGCGGGGCTCGGGCTCACCGTGGCACGGCGCGTCCCGGAGCTCACCGAGCGGAACTTCGGCCCGGCCGAGGGCATGCAGGACGGCACCGAACTGGACGCCTTGCGCACGCCCGGCGGGTTCCGCGGCGCCGAAAGCGAGGACGAGGCAGCTGACCGCGGCCTGGCCGCGCTCGAAGCCCTGGCGGAGGAGTTCCGCGGCCGCCGCCTCCTCGTCGTAGCCCACGGAACCCTCCTCCGCGTGAGCCTCAGCCGCGCGATCGGCCGCACCCTGGTGAGCATCGACAACGCCGTGCTCAACCTGGCGCACCACCACCCCGTCGACGGCTGGCAGCTCGAGTACTTCAACGGCGAGCGGCTGTCCCAGACCGCCGTCGTCTGATTGCGCTCCCGCCGGCTCATCTTCCCCGGTCGGTGCTACGATTGCTACGGAGGCAGTCATGACCACTATCCCGCACCGCGAGCTCCGCAATCAAAGCAGTAAGATCCTTGAGCGCGTGAAGAACGGCGAAACGATCGACGTTACCAACAACGGCGAAGTGGCAGCCACACTGATCCCGCCCGCCATCTCCCCGTTCGAGCGGCTGCTGCTTTCCGGAAGCGTGCGGTGCGCGGCCTCGGAAGTTGTCGATTTTCAGGTCCTGCGACGCGTCAGCAGCAACGCTGAAACTGCCGAGATTGTCTCCGAGCTGCGCGGTGACCGTTGATCGTCTACGTCGACACGTCCGCTGCCCTCAAGTTGATCGTGGAGGAACCCGATTCGGCCGCCGCGGCACAGTATCTCTCGGCAGCAGCCCGTGCAGGCGACCAGCTGGTGGCCTCCATGCTTCTCTACACCGAACTGCATTGCGCGGGTCATCGTCGGGGCCTTCCGGTTGATTTGATCACCGCGGTATTGGACGGAATCAACCTCGTGGATGTGGCCCGTTCGGATCTCATGTACGCCGCCGCCATGCCCGGGAAGCTGCGTAGCGCCGACGCCATCCACCTCGCGACTGCAATTCGACTGCAGGCGGACGCTCTGGTGGCGTACGACGTCGAACTTGTCGCCGCCGCGGCGGAAGCCGGGCTCCGGACGCAGTCACCCGGCAGGACCCGCTAGCCACCTGCGACCGATCCGCTTTCAGCAGAAGGTTTTTCCGGGTCCGGAGTGTGTGGAGACAGTGTGTAACGATGTCGGCAAAAGGGTCGGCAAAAGGAACGGGGAGGTCCAGAGGTGACAGGTCTTGAGGGCGACGGGCTGCCGATGACGGCCTTGGCGGTTGCGGCTGGACGGGCAGTGGAGGCGTCACGGCCGGACAGGCTGATTGACGACCCCTTCGCTGCAGCCCTGGTGGAGGGGGCGCAATCGTCGCAGGACTGGCCGCTCGCGTGGCCGGACCCCTTGGACGCTGCTCCCCTGCAGCAACCGATACTGCTGGCTTCGACCTACATCGGCATGCGCACCCGCTTTATCGATGACTTCCTCCGGCCCGGCGAACAGACCCGCCAGACCGTCATCCTGGGAGCGGGGTTGGACACCCGCGCGTACCGGCTCCCCTGGACCGATGGCGCGCGCGTGCTGGAGCTCGATCTGGCAACGGTATTGGAGTTCAAGGCGCAAGTGCTGGCCGGCCTGTCGGCTGAGCCCGGATGCGAGCTTGTCTCCGTGCCGGCCGACCTCTCCCACTCCTGGGGTGAGCTGCTCCAGGCAGTTGGCTTCGACCGCACCCAGCCCACCACCTGGGTCATCGAAGGGCTGCTCCCCTACCTCGACGCCGACGCGCAGCTCCTGACGCTGCAGGAGGTCGCGGCGTTGTCCGCGCCCGGATCGAGGGCCGTCATCGAGCGCGCTGTGGCTTTGCCCCGCACTCAGGACTTCGAAGCCAAGCTGCGCGAGTTCAGCGCCCAGACCGGGCTGCCGATGAGCGAACTGCTGGCACGGGCGGACCCGCCGGACCCTTCCCGCGTCCTTGGACAGGCGGGCTGGCGCTGCACCGAACATCCGGTCGAGGAGTTGTGCTCGCGCTACGACCGCCGCATCTCCCTGGCTCCCGACGCCGAGCTGCCGGCAGCCCGGCCGGCAGCCCAGCCAACCGCCCAACCAGCGGCACAGCGCGGCGGCTTCGTGCTGGCCTGGCTGTAGCGCCCGCCGGCCGCAAGCTGGACCGTACGCTCGCCAGCCGCCCGCCGCCGTCGTGCTATTGCCGTTCCCGCCACAGCAGCGACACGACCAACACCACAGCACCCAGCCCCAGCATCACGAACACCATGAGGCCCCAGTTGGCCTGGTTGACGCCGGTGCCGTAGAAGATGCCGATCAGCACGGTGGCCGTGATCGCGCCGACGTACCGGCAGGTCTGGTAGATCCCGGCCGCCACGCCGCGCTCCTCCGGCCGGGTGGACAGGTACATGCCCTGGCTGGAGGCGAGGCCGACCACCCCGTACGGCACGCCCAGCAGGGCGGTCATGGCAAGCACCAGCGGGATGGCAAAGGACGCCGTCAGCAGCCACATCGCCCCCGACGCGACAAGGAGCAGCACGACGCCGGCGATCAGCACCGGCTTGACTCTGAAACGGTCGATCGCGCGGACCGCGAACGGGGTCACCACCACCGACATTGCGGCCAGCGGCAGCATCAGCACCCCGACGACGCCGGGGTTGTACCCGCCAGCTTCTTGCAGCAGCTGCGGGAGGCCGAAGAACGCGAAGTAGTAGACGGCGCTAAACACCGCGAACGCCAGGTAGACCAGCAGCAACGGCCGGTTGCGGCCCAGCAGCCGCAGGTCCAGGAACGGCGGGCTGAACCTCAGCTCGCGCCAGACGAACAACACCGTGAGCAGCGTCCCGGCGCCCAGCAGCCACCAGCGGTAGCCGGGAAGCACGTTCAGCAGCGCCATCATCACCAGCACCATGGCGCCCAGGAAGGCCAGAATCCCGGGGATGTCCGAGTCCCGCAGCAACTCGGAGACCCGGCCGCGCTCGCGGCCCTCGTCGGCGGGGGCGAAGCGCCGGACCAGCAGGATGGCAACGAGCGAGAGCGGGACGTTGACCAGGAACAGCGCCTGCCAGCCGATCAGGCTCACCAGCAGCCCGCCCACCACAGGTCCGACGGCGGCGGCTGAGGTGTTGGCCATCTGGATCCGGCCCAGCGGTCGGGTGGATTTCACGTTCGCCTGCCGCGCCAGTTCCCCGACCATGACGACGGCGCTCGGGTAGGCGGTGGCGGTGCCGAGGGCCATGAAGGCGCGGGCCACGCAGAGCAAGGCGAAGTTCGGCGCGAAGGGGGCAAGCGCGCACGTCACCGCCACCAGTGCCATGCCGAGCATGAACAGCTTGCGCGGGCCGAACCGGTCCGCGAACCGGCCCATGAGCGGCTGGCCGGCCGCGGAGGTGAGGTAGAAGGCCGTGATCACCCAGGTGACCGTGGCGACGTCGAGCCCGAAATCCGCCCGCAGCACCACGAGGGCGACGGCGATCATCGAAGAGTTCAGCGGGTTCAGTGCGGTGCCGAGGCTGAGACCGGCGACGGCCAGGCCCGCCCGGGGAGAGTTGCTCACGGCAACTAGTCTGTCCTACTGCACCCGCTGAAACCGAACCGGGCGACACATGCGGGGTGTCGGGTCCGGGAACGGGCCTCTAATCGATCACTCCGCGGCGGGCGTAGACGCCGACGCCGTCACGGGCGGTGCGCCCCGGTGCCCCCAGGCCAGTTCACGGAGCCGGACCAGGTCCAGCGCCGGCTGGGCCGGGGGAACGCCCGGCCGATGCCGCGGCACCACTACCCGAAGCGCGCGGGGTTCGATGGTGCACCGCACCGGGGTGCTCATCAGCAGGGCCTCGCCGTCCACTCCGACGGGGATCTCGGGCACGTCCGCGTCGACCACCACCTCCGCTGCGTTGCGTTGGATCAACCCCTGCTTCGTCGCCCGGCGCAGCAGCCCCACAGCCTCACGCGTGCTGGCGGCAGAGATCGCCACGGCACCGAGAGCCCCGCGGTCGAGCCGGGTTCGGCGGCCGAGGCCCGCGAGGTCGTTGCTGCCATACGGACCGTTGCTCACCAGCACCGCTTGCGGGCCGTCCACGGTTGCACCGTCCACCCGCGCCCGAAGCCGCGCGCCCTTGGCGCCCTTAATCAGGTCCGGAAGCATCTCCAGCACGGTACCGGCCTTGTCTTCGCGGTACGCAGGGCTCTGCACCACCTCGGCGTACACGCCGAACGATGAGTTGTTGACGAAGGTGCGGCCGTTGATCTTCCCTAGGTCCACGTGGAGTTCCACGCCGTCGCGCAGGGCGTCCAGGCAGCCCGTCGGGTCCTCTCGGTCCAGTCCGAGATCCAAGGCGAAATGGTTGCGGGTTCCGGCGCTGATCACGAGGAACGGGAGGTCGTGCTCGGCCGCGATGCCAGCTACCAGCGCCTGGGTTCCGTCACCACCGGCGACGCCGAGAAGATCCGCCCCGCGCTCCACTGCATGCCGGGCCAAGGCATCCACATCCACGGGCCCCGGCCCCTCCAGCAGCGCCACCTCGGCGCCAAGTTCCTCGGCCTTCCGCTGGAGGTCGAACTTCACCACCTTGCCCCCGCCGGAACGTGGATTCATGATCAAGAAGGGGTGTCGCCAGGTGGGGGCCGGGTGCTCGATCATCGCCGAGTCGGCCCGCCGCTCACGGAGGGCAGCCCGGGCACAGGCCACCGCAAGCACTATCAACGCAACAGAGACCACCACCACCCAGAGCAGCCCGGCCTGGATCAACAGGAACAGCACAACCAACGGGACCAGCACTGCCAGTCCCAGAGCACACCAACGCAGAAAACCGCGGCTAATGAGGAACCAATAGGTAGCGGCAACAGCGACCAACACGCCGCCGATACAGGTGATGAGCAGGACAATGGCACCTCCCGAGCTCGTAGCAGCAATCGGGACGGCCGCGGCGCAAAGGACTGCGGCGAAAGCGGCTCTCGCCCACCAACGCCGGCTTTCCGGAACCTCCTCGAGGGGAGCTGCGGCACTCATGTCCCGCCCTCGTTCCGCATTGACCCGACGGGGGTCATCTCCGCTGCCGGGACCTTCCTTCCGCTTGCCGGGCCTTTCCCTCCGCCCACCCGGTGCAGAGGCTCGAGCTCCCTGGCATCCTTGGATTTCACTTTCGGCATCTCCTTCGCCTACTCGTCCGGCTGTTGGTTGCCGGCCCCGCAGACCCGGTACGGCGGGTCAGGTCCTGAGCTTCGCCACCGTCATCAGGATCGCCGAGTCTTCCTCGGCCTCCAAACTGTGCAGCCGGTCCGGGACAATCAGCAGATCGCCGGTCTTGCCCTGCCAGGATTCTTCGCCGGACCGCAGGCGCACACAGCCGCGGAGCACAAAAACGGTCGCTTCGCCGGGGTTCTGGTGCTCGCTCAGTTGTGTCCCGGCTTTGAACGCCATGACCGTCTGGCGCAGGACCTTCTCGTGGCCACCGAATACCGTGTCGGCAGCCCGTCCGCTCTCTGCCTCCAGGGCAGCCGCGATCTGCTGCCGGGCCAAGGCCTCGATCGAAATTTTCTGCATGGGCACACGCTACTCGCCTCGGATCGTGATGCCGAGGGTCCTTCGCCCCGAACCCCGGTCCTGGATCACGGGAAAGTCAGTACCCAGTCACCAAAAGTCCGGCTGCCCGAAGGATGGGCGTGCTGTCAGTACCCCACCCGGAACTCGCCGTACTCCCCCGTCGCGGCCGAGACGGACTCCTGAACGTCCTCCACCCGGCCCGGCGCGTCCGGCGAGCGCAACCAGCGCCGTAGCTCCAGCACCACAGACTGCGGCCCTTCCGCCACAATGCCCACCGAGCCGTCGTCGTTGTTTCTGACCATGCCGGTCAGACCCAGCTCCTCGGCCTTCCGCACCGTCCAGTACCGGAAGCCGACCGCCTGAACCACCCCGGACACCCGCGCGCTCAGCCGCACGGGATCGCCGGAATCCGCCGGAAACTGCGCGGGGCGCTTGTCAGTCATGCTCCTAATGTAGCGCCCTGCCCGGCGGCCCGGTCCAACTCAGATGATCTCGCCGCCGAGACACAATAGGACCTTTGGCCCTTTTTTGGCCTTTCCAGTCCGGGCGAGGCTGGTTACTGCACTGCGCGAGCCTGCCGAGACCCGGCAGCGGCACAAAGAAGTGCTCTCGCCCCAGGTGGCAACAGCTGCCCGAAAGGATAAGACCATGGCTGGACAATTCGAAATCTTCACCGACGCGAATTCAAACGTCCGGTTCCGGCTGCTCGCAGCCGACGGGACCGTGTTGGCCATTTCCACAGCGTTCGACGACAAACGCCAGGCCGCGAACGCCATCATGGCCGTGCGCGAGTGCGCCGGCACCGGATTGATCCGTGAGGTCCGCAGCAATCCCTGGACCGGGCAGCGCGCCGCCCGGAACGCACCGCCGTCGCCGGTGAGCCAGCGCCGCCGGCACCTGCCTGCCGTCTAAGAGCACCTCTGGCCGGCTGCCCACGCGCGTTTCCCATTCCCTACCGGTAATGCGCCGGGCAGCCGGCTACTTTCGCTGGCTTCGTTACGGCGCTGGTCTCGTCACGGCGCTGGTTTCGTCACGGCGCTGGTTTCGTCGCCGTGCTGGTCTCACTGCCCGAACCAGCGGGCCGGAGGGACGTGATCATCTTCCGGACGTCCTGGTACTCCGCGGTGGTTGCGTAGAGTTTCGCCTTCTCCAGATACGGCAGCCCCGGACCCCCCGGCGTCGCGTTTTTAGCCGGATCGTACGCCTGGCCAAACAGCGCGCCGCTGGGCGGCCAGAGGAAGAGCTGGAACAAGGGACACGACGTTGGCCCGGTCACCTCCGGCATCATGGTGATCCCGTACGACGCGTACGTGGGCGGTGAAGCCTTGGCCGCTTTGTCATCGCCACGGCCCTCGAAAACGTAGCGCGGTCCGCTCTGGTCCGCCGCGCCGGGCTCCGTGAGCGCCTGCATCGGCTCCGAATCGATGAGCAGGTAGGGCTGTTGATCGCCGCATTCGGAGCCCGTGACCACATTGGTGCGCAGCGCCGCCATCTGCTTCCCGGCGGCGTTCAGGACGTCCACGAACTCGCCGCCCAAGGGCGCTTCCCCGGCGGGGTCTTTGACGGTCCAGGCGGCCGGATAGTCGAAACTTAGCGTCCCGTCCGACGTCGTAAAGGTCTTCCACCCGGACGACGTCGGTCCCGCCGCAGGCGGTGAGCTTGCCGCCGTCGCGGTTCCCGGCGATGTTCCCGGCGAGTTGTCCGCGGTGCCCGACGATGGTCCCGGCGACGCGGTTCCGGGCTCTGCGCCCGCCCCCGCTCCCGTGGAGTTCCCAGGCGGAACGGTTGCCGGCGTCGTTCCTGTGGTGGCACCCGGCGTCGTGGCGCTGCCGCCCGTCGCAGAGGGCCCCGGTACCGGGCCGCACCCGGCCAGCAGCAGGGCCGTGAGCGTCAGCACAGGGAGCACTGTGAGAACCGGAGCGGGGAACAATGCCAACGCCGGCTTCTGCCGCTTCACGCGCGGGTTCATGCGCCCGGCCAGCCTTACTGCCCCGCCGGCCGAAGCGAGGTGACCATCTTCTTGATGTTCTGGTACTCGGAGGTATTCATGTACGCCTCCGGCGTGTCCACATTCGGCTCGTTACCCGGCGTGGTGTCAAAGGGGTTGTAGACGCCCCCGAACGACGCTCCGCTGGGCGGCCATGTGAAGGAGTGGAAGATCGGGCAGGCGTCCGGCCCGGACGGCTTGGGGGCCGAGCTGATGCCGTACGCCATGACGTTCGCCTTCATGGGGTCCTTCTCCGCAGGGTAGAGCCGCAACTCAAAGATGAAGTGCGGTGTGGCTCCCTGCTGCGCCAAGGCGGGAACAGGGACAAGATCGAGCACCGAGTACGGGATGCGTTGCGTGCATTCGGCGCCGGTGGCCACATTGGTCCGCAGCGTGGCCAGCGACTTTCCGTGGGGATTGAGGACCTCCAGGAACACCGCCCCGGCTGCGGCCTCGGCGCTCCGGTCCTTGACGGTCCACTCAGCCGGGTAATCGAACTGCAACTTCCCGTCCGGGGTCTTGACGACCTTCCAGTTCGCCGCCGTCGGGGCCGGCGTGCCCGGACCCGAGGACGGGTCGGTCGGCGGGATACCGCTTACGTTGCCGGTCGCGGGCGCGGACGTCAGCGGGGGCACGGTGGGCATCGACGGCGACGGCGAAACCGGAGCAGCAGGCGCGCCGCAGGCGCCGAGAAGTGCCGCGACCAAAAGGCCGGCTGATGCTGCCGTGCCGATCGCCCCGAGTCGACGCATGTCATCCTCCCCCTAGGACTCAACTGGTTCGATCATTGTCGATTGACCCGGCGCCGGATCAAGGGCCAAAAGTCCCGAGTTGGGTGGGCCAGACGACGGCGTGACCGACCCCATGTTGACATCCCGCCGATTTCAATTGGAAACGAAAGCTTGCTAGAGCTTAGGTATGCAAGAGTTCCTCACCAATGCAATGCCGTTCCTGACCATGGCGCTCGCCGTGGTGGCCGGGCTCATCCTGTCTTGGCTGGTCCGCCGGATTGTGCTTCAGCTCAACCGCAACAAGCCTGAACTGCGGGAGATCTCCCGCGTGGCCCGGCTGCCCTTGCGCTTCTCCCTCTGCCTGATCGCCGTGCGGACGGCCCTGGCCACCACTCCGGGGGACATCGAATGGCGCGGTCCGCTGGACCACGTGCTGCTGCTGGCCCTCATCGTTTCCCTGGGCTGGCTGGCGATAGCCATGCTGCTCATCGTCGAGTTGATGGTGCTGACGCGTTATCGGGTGGACGTAGCGGACAACCGCCGCGCCCGGCGGCTGCGCACCCAAGTGATCCTGGCCCGGCGGATCGCCGTCGCCCTGATCGTTGTGGTGGCCCTGGGCAGCATGATGCTGACGTTCCCCGCCATCCAGGCCCTCGGCGCGGGCCTGCTGGCCTCCGCCGGCCTGATCTCAATCGTTGCCGGCTTGGCCGCGCAGACCTCGCTGGTCAATGTCTTCGCCGGCATCCAGCTGGCCTTCACGGACGCAATCCGGGTGGACGACGTCGTGGTGGTCCAGAAGGAATGGGGCCGGATCGAGGAAATCACCTTGACCTATGTGGTGGTCCACATCTGGGACGACCGCCGCCTGATCCTGCCCTCGACGTACTTCACCACCACGCCCTTCGAGAACTGGACCCGGCGCCAGTCCGAGGTCATGGGCACCGTGGAGTTCGACCTCGACTGGCGTGCACCGGTGGAAGCCATGCGCGCTGAACTGAAGAAGGTCCTGGCCGAGACCCCGCTGTGGGACAACCGGGTGGGTGTCCTGCAGATCACGGACGCCACGGCCGGCTTTGTCCGGGTGCGCATCCTTGTCAGCGCCGCGGACAGCGCCTCCCTCTTCGACCTCCGCTGCCTCATCCGCGAGGAACTGGTGGTGTTCCTGCAGCTGAACCACCCCACGGCGCTCCCCCATGTGCGCCTCGAATCGCTGCCGTCGGGAGGATCCGTTCCGGCCGACGCCACGTCCGACGCCGGGAAACGGTCCCAGCGAGCGCGCAAGGATTCTGCCGTGGTGGAGCACCCGCATCACCCGGACCCCCACGACTCCCAGCTGTTCACCGGTTCCATCGAGGCGATCCAGCGCTCCCGGGCCTTCACCGGTCCGGGCCAGGAAGTCTTCGAGGACCGTGACAACGCCATCGCCTCGCAGAACTGAGCTGGGCTCCCCCGCGGAAGTGCCCCGGGCCTCCCCGTACGGGTCGTCGGGGTCTTCCCAGCTTCCCGGAAGAGGCCGATAATCGGACGCGGGAACCGAAACGGCGTAACCCGCAACGCCGCATCGGCAACGCCTGCCAGGGAAGGAAGCCCGCCATGACCATTCCACCGCCGCCCGGACCAGATCCGTTTCCGCCGGAACCCGGTCCCACGACGCCGCAGCCCGAGCCCGGGGATCCGTTCCCGCCGGAGCCCGGCCCGGTCGCCCCGCCCGGGCCGGTTCCGGCACCCGGCCCTGAACCCGGTCCCGGTCCTGCTCCTGGGCCGCTCCCCATTCCCGACCCGGGGCCGGTGCCGCCCCGGCCGGATCCCACCCGTTTCTAGGGGGTCAGGGACGCGGTCAGGACGCGCCAAGTGGCCCGTGACGCGCAGATGCCCCTGCTACACCCGAGTTCGGGTGTCGCAGGGGCATCTGCGCGTCGCCAGGGCGAAGGAGTGTCGACGAAGCCGTGTCAGCGCCTACGGCAGGACGATGTCCTTGGTGCGGTGATCGTAGTGGATGACCAGCAGGCCGCCGCCGTGGTGGACCTCGTGGTTCGGCCCGTCGAAGACGCCGAACGCACCGTAGTTCTCTTCCCAGGAACGGTTCAGGGCGATCTTGAAGGCGTAGAAGCCGGCCGGAATCTCCGCGGCGATCTTCCACATCTGGTCCACCTGATCCAGTTCCATCTGGGCTTCGTCATACTGCGGCGCCCAGTTGGCCGGCGCGCCCAGCAGGATGTTGAAATCGCCGGCAACCGCGACGGCCTCCGGCTGCTGGATGGTTTCGGTGCTGACGGCAGGAGTGTCGGCTCCCGGAGCCGCCGCCGTGGCCTGGGCCGGCGTGGCCTCTGCGGCCGCGGCCTGGCCGGCGACCTTGCGCTTCCGCACCACCTTGGCGACCGGGGCAACAGCTTCCTCGACGAGCTTGGCAGCCTTTTCGGCAACCTTCCCTGCTTTCGACGGCGCCTTTTCGGCCGGCGCGTTGCCGGCGGCCGCAGCCTTTTCAGAGATCAGAGCCGGCTTGACCGCGGGAGCGGCAGGCAGCGGGGTGTCCGCCGGAACCGGGGTGCCGGCGTCGAGCGCTGCGGCGAAGGCATCGGGGTCAGCGAACGCAACCGTGGCGCGCTGGCCGTCGTCGGTGATGGACCAGCCGGAGCGGCCCTTGACCAGCCAGCCGGCCTTGACCAGCTTGGCCGTGGCGGTGGTGAGGGTCTTGTGGCCGCGGGGAATGCCGCCGCTCAGGAGTTCGCGTTCACGATCGTCGAGGGGAACCCGCGAGATAGCCTCGCCCAGGACGGCTCCGGCGTTCAATTTCTCGCCAGTCCATACCCCCTCTGACAGGACATCCAGCACGGCCTTGAGCCGAAGGTTGGTCTTTTCCGCGGTGTTCGCGCCCATGGGTCTCCTTAGAAGCAATTGATCCACCTGCATTTTGCCAAGGAATGGGCGGTTTTTGCGAGTGGAATCGGTTAACTCTATGTGTCGTGACCCACTATGACAGGGCCGAGAGGGGCGCGGGCGGGACCAACTCGACGTTACCCGCGAGTAGAAAAGCGCTCCTGGACCGCTTCCCGGTGGGGTCCCCGCTCAGTCCCCGGCGCTCCATTGCGCGCCGGTTTGGGCGGAATAGGCGGCAACGGCAGCTTCGATGGTGCGGTAGAAGTGCTGCGGCTCGATTTCGCGGGTCAGTTCGAATTTTTCCACTTTGGCCCGGACCCGGTGCTTGAGCTCGGCGAACACCAGCGAGGTGCCCTGCTTGTTCAACTCGCGGTCCAGGTCAAGCAACATGTCCGCGGCGGTGGTGTCCACGTCCGTGATCGGCTCAGCCGCGATCAGGATCCACCGCGGCTTCGGTTCGGCCCGCGCCAGCCGCCGAATGTTGTCCCGGAAGGTCGTGGCGTTGGCGAAGAACACCGGCGCGTCAAACCGGTAGATCACCAGGCCGGGCAGATGCTTGGCGTCCGGGTGCACGTTGACGTCGTGAAAACCTTCGAGGCCCGGCACCCGTCCGATCACGGTCTGGTAAGGCCACCAGGACCGGCGGAAGACGTTGAGGATGGACAGGCCCACCGCAATGCCGATGCCCGGCAGTACGCCCAGTAACACCACGCCGAGGAAAGCCGCGAGCGACAGTCCGAATTCCGTCTTGCTCTGCTGCCAGAGGCGCACGGTGCCGGGAATGTCGGCGAGGGACACAGAGGCGGTGATGACGACGGCGGCGAGGGCCGGCTGGGGCAGGTTCCGGAACATGCCGGGCAGGAGGACGAGCATGAGGATGATCAGCACCGCGCCCGTGACGCCGGTCAGTTGCGTCTTGGACCCGGATCGTTCCGCGACGGCGGTCCGGGAACCGCTGGTGCTCACGGGGAAGCCCTGGAACAGGCCTGCGGCGAGGTTCGCGGCGCCGATGCCGATCATCTCCTGGTTGCCATTGATTTCCTGGCCGGACCGGGCTGCGAACGATGACGCCGTCGAAATCGTGTCCGTCAGCGAGACAAGGGCAATGCCCAGGGCGCCGGCCATCATCAGCGCGATGTCCGACCACTCCACGTGAGGGATAGTGAACGGCGGGAAGCCCTGCGGGAGTTCCCCGACCAGGGAGACGCCGCGATCGGCCAGGTCGAAGAGCGAGGCCGCCGCGATCGCGAGCACCACCATGATGAGCACTGCCGGGACTTTGGGCAGCCAGCGTTGCAGGACCAGGATCACCACGATCCCGCTGATCCCGACGGCGGCCGCGGCAGGCACGGTCTCGCCGCTGGCCACGCCCTGGACGAAGCCGACGAGGTCCCCGATGAACCCTTCGGCATCGACCTTGAACCCGAAGAGCTTGGGGAGCTGCCCCACCAGGATGGTGAGCGCGAGGCCGTTCATGTAGCCGATCATGGTGGGCTTGGAGATGAGGTCCGCAATGAAGCCGAGCTTGGCGACCGAGGCCAGGACCATGATGACGCCGACCATGAGCCCGAGCATCGAGGCGAGCGCGACCGCCTTCTGGGGGTCGCCGTCGGAAGCGACCAGGGGCAGGACCGTCGCGGCGATCATCGGGCCGAGCGAGGAGTCCGGCCCCAGCACGAGGATGCGGGACGGGCCGAAGACCGCGTAGGCGAGCAGGCACAGGACCGTGGTGTACAGCCCTGTGATCGTCGGAAGCCCCGCCAGCTCCGCATACGCCATGCCCTGGGGCACCAGCAACGTGGACAGGACGACCCCGGCGACGATGTCCTTGCCCAGCCAGTCCTTCCGGTACGCAGCGGCGACGTCGAGCCCAGGCATCACCTGGCGCAGCGGGTTCCTCTGCCGCTGTCCGGTCTTCGTCATACGTGCACTCTGCCGCCCGACGCCGCCCGCCGCATCCTCCGGCGAGGGTGAACCGCGTCAACTCTCCTCGCACCCGTTGTGCCCCCGGCTGGATGGGCCTAAAGTGGCGGTCTGCCCACTGCGCGCCGCCTGCTGCAGGAAAAGGTGCCGAGGCCGCCGCCCGCCATTCACATTGAGGAGATACCTATGGAATCCCGTACGCTCGGCTCGCTCACTGTCTCCCCACTGGGTTTGGGCTGCATGGGCATGAGCGAGTTTTATGGTCACGGCGAGGACAACGAGTCCATCGCCACCATCCACGCCTTTCTCGACGCGGGCGGAAGCCTGCTCGACACCGCGGACATGTACGGCCCGTTCACGAACGAAGTGCTGGTGGGCCGGGCCATTGCCGGCCGGCGGGACGACGTGGTCCTGGCCACCAAATTCGGCAACGAACGGCGGCCCGACGGATCCTGGGTGGGTATCAACGGCTCCCCCGACTACGTGCGCGCAGCCTGCGACGCGAGCCTGCAGCGGCTGGGCGTGGACCACATCGACCTGTATTACCAGCACCGGGTGGACAAGACCGTCCCGATCGAGGACACCGTCGGAGCGATGGCTGAGCTGGTCCAGGCGGGCAAGGTCCGGCACCTTGGCCTGTCGGAGGCCAGCGCGGAAACCGTGCGCCGGGCCCATGCGGTCCATCCCATCGCCGCCTTGCAGACCGAATACTCGCTGTGGGAACGCGAGCCCGAGACCAAGGTCTTCCCGGTCCTGGCCGAGCTGGGCATCGGCTTTGTCCCGTACAGCCCGCTGGGCCGGGGCTTCCTGACGGGCCAATTCCGCACCCCGGATGACTTTCCGGCGGACGATTTCCGCCGGCACTCCCCGCGTTTCCAGGGCGAGAACTTCACCAGGAACCTGCAACTCGTGGACCGGGTGAAGGAAATGGCGGATGCAAAAGGGTGCACCCCGGCGCAACTGGCACTGGCCTGGCTGCTGGCCCAGGGCGAGCACATCGTTCCCATCCCCGGCACCAAGAAGCGCGACCGTCTGCAGGAGAACCTGGGCGCTACCGACGTCGAACTCTCCGCCGAGGACCTCACCCGGCTGGATGAACTCGCTCCAGCCGGCACGACCGCCGGGGCGCGCTACCCGCACATGGACTCAATCGACGTCTAAGCCGGCCGTTGCCCTGTCACTTATGGCTCTTATCCGCGACGTTTTATCCGACCCTTTTGGCAGCCATTAGCGATAGGGCAACTGTGGTGTCAGAGCCCGGAGTCGGCCAGTTCGGCCAGCAGTTCGGTTTTGCGCTCCTCGCTGGCGAAGGAGGAACGGATCGAGTTCGCCGCCAGCCGCACGCAGTCGAATTCGGACAGGCCGATGACGGACTTCAGCTGGGCGAAGTTGTCGTCCACGTAGCCGCCGAAATACGCGGGATCGTCCGAGTTGACGCTGACGTTCAGGCCCGCGGCGAGCATGGCCGGGAGCGGGTGCTCAGCGAGCATCCCCACTGCCCGGAGCCGGACGTTGGACAGCGGGCAGACGGTCAGCGGCATGAACTCATCGACGAGCCGTTCGACGAGGTCCGGATCCTCCATGCACCGGATCCCATGGTCGATCCGCTCCACGCCCAGGATGTCCAGTGCGTCGATGATGTACGACGGCGGGCCCTCCTCGCCGGCGTGCGCGATCCGGTGCAGCCCGGCGTCCCTGGCCCGGGCGAAGAGCCGCTGGAACTTCTCCGGCGGGTTGCCCACTTCGGCCGAGTCCAGGCCGATCCCGGCGATCGGGGCCCCCATGGCGAGCAGCTGCTCCAGCACCTCCAAAGCGGAATCCTCGGAGAGGTCGCGCAGGAAGGCCGCGATTAACAGGGTGGAGATGCCGAACTCTTCGAAGGATCCCGCCAACACCGAGGCCACGCCGTTGACACACGTTTCCAGCGATATTCCACGGGACAGGTGCGCCTGGGGGTCCAGCATGATTTCGGCATGCCGCACCCCGGCGAGCGCCGCCCGGCTCAGGTAGGCCCGGGTCATGTCCGCGAAGTCCTGTTCCGTCTGCAGCACCGCCATATTGGCGTAGTAGAGGTCCAGGAAGGACTGCAGATCAGTGAACTCGTACCGGGAATGGAGCTCGTCCAGGTCCGCATAAGGCAGTTGGATCCCGTTGCGCTCCGCGAGGGCGAAGATCAGCTCCGGTTCCAGCGTTCCCTCGATGTGCAAGTGCAGCTCAGCAACCGGGAGTTCGAGTACTTCCTCGGGGACCTCCGCGAATTCCGGTTCTTCGGCATTCAACTGGGCGTCGGCGTCGTTCGTTTCCATCCGGTAAGGATATGCCCGGTGATGCGCCGATAGACCCCCCGGACTTCCGGACTAGCCGAGGTCAGGGAGGCGAGCCGAGGACGCCGCTGAAATGATAACGGCAGAAGCCGCAAAAATAACAGCTTGATAACGTAGACGACCTGCTTTAGCCTAGTGTGCATGCCCGGCAACCGGGTATTGCATGCCCGGTGCTACCACCACCAGATACTGCCCGACCGGTAGACACCGCTATGACCTCAATCGTCGGGGGCGGGCAGTGGCGCGACAACGTCCGGGGACGGACCGAGCGCTGGTGGCCCTCAGGAGCATTCTGAACCATGAAGAAATCCACCTACAGCACTGCCGCGCGCCGCGGCATCACCCTGGCGGCTGTTTCGATGGCCTCCGTCGCACTGTCGGCGACCGCCGCAAGCGCTGCTGCACCTGCGAACACCACAACTTCGGTCTGGGATTCGCTCGCCCAGTGCGAAAGCAGCGGCAACTGGGGCACCAACACCGGAAACGGCTTCTCGGGCGGGCTGCAGTTCACGCCGAGTACGTGGGCGGCCCATGGCGGCACCGGGTCCGCGGCGAACGCCAGCCGCGAACAGCAGATCGCCGTCGCCCAGAAAGTGCAGGCCAGCCAGGGTTGGGGCGCGTGGCCAGCCTGTGCCGCGAAGCTTGGCCTGAGCGGCGGCGGTGGCGCGGCGCCGCAGAGCGCGACAACACCACAACGGACGGCCGCAGTTGCCACGCAGACCAGCGTGCCGGTGCGGCAGGTAGCCCCGAAGGCAGCCGTCCCGGCACCCCGGCACGTTGCACCGGTTGCCGTGAGTGGCCAGACTTACACGATCCGGAGCGGCGAAACGCTGAGCAAGATCGCCGAAAAACTCAACATCGCTGGAGGCTGGCACTCGCTGGCTGATGCGAACACGGCGACCATCGGCAACCCCGACCGGGTCTACCCGGGCCAGGTGCTGCAGCTTCCCGCCTAGGGCTCCTGGGTAAAAAACGCATTAAAGAAGAACGACGCCGGAGCGCACCCTTTCGGGTGGGCTCCGGCGTCGCTTCGGCTAAGGCCGGTCCGGCTAATTTCGGCCGGGCAGGCGCTGACTGCTGGGACCGGTCAAGCCGCCGAACTACTCAAGCCGCCAGGGCGACCTGCGGGATTTCGCGGACAATCTGGAGTTTCCACGCGGAGTCGTCAGTCGTGTCCAGCAGGGCCACGGTACCCATGGCCAGGTGCAGGCCGACCCGCTTGGCTGCCAGCAGTTCGAGGTACAGGCTCTCGTTCATGCGGGCGGGGGCATCGATCACGTACTTCACCGCGTCGCGGACTTTGCGGTAATTCGCGCTGCGCTCCCGGTGCAGGTGCAGCTCCAGGAGGCGGCGCTGACGGAGCTTTGGTTCGTGGCGGTTCAGCCAGGACACTGCGGCGTGGACGCCGAGGACTAGTGCCAACGAGATTGCGTAGATCTCCCAGCCGGTATTGAGCAGGAACAACGGCAGGTTGGCGATTGCCACAGCGGCGATGAAGAGGCGAAGGGCCATCAGGCGCCGCATCGTCAGTGCAAACGCGGCCATTGCCGCGCGGAACTTGTGCTGTTCATTGCGGGCTGCGACCGGGTCCAGGATGACTTCTTCGAGCACAACGATTCCGTTGGCGTCGGGGCTCAGCATTTGTCCATAACGGGGCGCGAACGGCACTACCGTTGATTTAGGCTCTGCTGTTTGGGGTTCTGCTGTCTGTGGCATGGGCGTGTCTTCCGAGGCGAAGGTCGTGGTTCATGCTATTTTATCCGCTTTTCAACACCCCTGTCTGCCTTGTTCCGGGATGTGAGCACTCTCACCAGCGCATCCGCCCAGTGCATCCGCAATTGGTGCATTTGGCTGGTGGCCTCAGACTGGAGAGATGCAGACTTTCCTCCCCTTCCCCGATTTCCAGCAGAGCGCTGCGGCCTTGGACCGCGTGCGGCTCGGCAAGCAGCGCGTTGAAGCGTTGCAGATTCTCCGGGCGCTGGTGATTCCGGAGTACGGGTGGCGGTCGCATCCCGCGGTCCGGATGTGGATGGGCCATGTTCCCGCACTGACGTTGTACGGCCTGGCCATGGTGGATGAATGGACCGCCCGCGGCGGTGAGGACAGCACGCGGGAGAAGATCGTGGAGTTCGCCCCGCAGGCGGCTCACCCCGACTACGCAGCCAAGATTCAGATGCCGCCGTGGCTGGGCGAGCCGGATTTCCACCTCAGCCACCGGTCCCGCCTGATCGCCAAGGACCCGCGTTTCTACACCAAGGCCTTTCCGGGCACGGACCCGGATCTGGAGTACGTCTGGCCCGAGCCGAGGCACGAGCTTCTGCCGGAGGATCCTGCCGGGGACCGCATGTGGGTGCTGCGCCTGCCCCTTGGCGACACCGAGCCCGAGCAGCTGAAGACCATCAGCCTTCCGCCCGTTGGACGGGCAAGGCCGGCAGCCGACGACGACGACTACCAGTTCGTCTACGCCGAGTCGGGATCCCGCCGCCCGGGTAAGGAGCGCAAGCTGCCGCCCAAGCAGCTCGTCAAGAAGCCCACCCGCAAGCGCCAGCAGCAGGAAGAGGCGTTCACCACTCTTCCCGGCAACTCGGTGGTCGCCATCCCGGTCGGGGGCGGGACTTCCTTCGCCATCGGCAAGGTCCTGGGCCGCCCGATCACCGTGGAGGGGCAGTTCGCGCGCAACTTCCAGGTTGACGAGGTCGTGGACCGCGCAGCCTTCGACTACCCCGCCCTGCTGCAGGACCCCCGGGTCTTCTTCCCGATTCCGGCGAGGTAGCCAGGTCGTCGTCGACGCGGGCCCTGGCGCCGGGTCCGACGACGACGGCGGCGAGCGGCTGCCGCCGTCGGCAGGGCCGACGCCCTCGGGCCGTCAAGATCACTTCAAGATTTACTGAAACCTGACCGCGGCGCCTCCTGATGGCTGGCAGACTTGGCTCATGACTGTACTGCTGGCCGGTTGCGGCGATCTGGGCACGGAGGCCGGGCTGCGATTCGCGGCGGCCGGCCATCGCGTGGTGGGGTGGCGCCGCTCGCCGGGGAAGCTTCCGGCTGCAATTGAGGGCGTCGCCGCGGACCTGAGCTCCAGCGAACTGCCGCCCCTCCCGCCCGACACGACCGCCGTCGTCGTCGCCATAGCCGCAGACTCCGCGACGGAAAATGCCTACCGGACCGCCTATATTGACGGCCTCGCACATGTGCTGGACGCGGTAACGGATTCCGGGGCGGCCGTCCGGCGGGTCCTCTTTGTCTCCTCGACCGCGGTGTATGGTGACGCTGCCGGGGGCTGGATCGATGAACGCACGACTCCGGAACCCGGCGGGTTTTCGGGCCGCATCATCCGTGAGGCGGAGGAACTCCTCTTCAGCCGTCTAAATGGCACGGGCATCGCGCCGGTCGTGCTGCGGCTTGGCGGGATTTACGGTCCAGGCCGGACGAGGCTGATCGACCAGGTGCGCGGCGGAACGGCTGTGATTCCGGCCGCGTCGCGCTTCACCAACCGGATCCACCGCGACGACGCCGCCGCCGCAATCGTCCACCTGTGCACCATGGACGCCATTCCCGGACCCTTGTATGCGGGTGTGGATAACGAGCCGGCCGAACTCGGCCAGGTGCTGGGTTTCCTGGCCGCCGAGTTGGGACTCCCCCAACCGGCGTTGGAGCCGACGAGCGTTTCGACGCCGGGCGGCGGACCGACGCCGGGCGGCGGGCCGTCACGGGGCGGCAATAAGCGAGTCAGCAACGCGCTGCTTCGCGGCACCGGTTTCGAGTTCCAGTACCCGAGCTTCCGGGAAGGTTACCGGGCCATGCTTGCCGGAACCGGCGTCCGGCACCCGTAAGGCTTGCTTTGAATGTCACTGCCCGCTTCTCCGAAGGGAACCATGGATCTTCAGCACATCATTGAAACGGTCGGCGCATTCATGGACTTCGCCGGCGTGGCCGTCATGGTGTTCGGCGCCATCATATCCATCCCCCTTGCCCTGCGCGGCTTCCAGCCGAGACGCCGGCGGGCCGACTCCGCGCCGCTGTCCGTCTACCGCTCCTACCGGCAATTGCTGGGCCGCTCCATCCTTCTCGGGCTCGAACTGCTGGTCGCGGCCGACATCATCCGTACCGTCGCCGTAACTCCCACGTTCGAAAGTGTCGGGGTGCTGGCCATCATCGTGCTCATCCGGACTTTCCTGAGCTTTTCGCTCGAGCTGGAAATCACCGGACGCTGGCCCTGGCAGAGCCAGCGCGAAGGTGCACCTGACACTTCTCCGGCCTCTTCTGCGGCCGGCTGAACCGAGGAGGGCGTGGCCCATGCAACTGCATCCGTGGCCCGAAGCGCCTGAACTTCCGGCCCCGGTCATCATGGACCAGCGGTGGATGGACGCCGTCTTCCTGCACTGGCGCATTCCGGAACCGGTGGCGGCGTCGTTTATGCCTTGGGGTGTAGCACCGGACAACTTTGATGGGTCCGCGTGGGTGGGGCTGATCGGCTTCCGGATGCGAGACGCGGGTCTGGGACGCGGCCCTGCTGTGCCGTATTTCGGAAGCTTCATAGAGGTCAATGTTCGCCTTTACTCCCGGGAGCCGGACGGCACGCGCGGAGTAGTTTTCCTCACTTTGGATGCCTCGCGGTTGGCGCCGGTGCTCGCTGCCCGGGCTGCCGGAATTCCCTATGTTTGGTCGCGCGCAAGCTTCGTGAGTGGTGGGGAACCGGCGGGGCCAGGGCGGACGCCGGGCGGGCTGCCGGGCGCCGGCTTTTCTGTCCGCCGATTCCGTGGCGGCGCCCGGAGCGATTTCGCCGTCGTCCCGGAGTTCGACGTCGAATTGGCCGATCCCCTCTCAGTTCACCTCACGGCCCGCTTCGGTTTGCACTCCCGGTTCAGGGGCAAGACTGTCTATATTCCCAATGCGCACAGCGCATGGCCCCTATACCGGGCGCAACTGACCCGACTCGACGATCAATTAGTACGCGCCGCAGGCATCGAAGTCGCCGGGCCGCCCGAATCTGTGCTTTTCTCGCCCGGGGTCCACACGCAGTTTGGCCGGCCCCGGGTCCTGGATGGCGCTCACTGAGGGTTGCCCGACGGCGGGCGCGCTCGGGCATTGGCTGGCGCACGCGCCGGACAGCCGGAGAGCCCCGCCGCAAGACAGCCACTTCCATCATTAACTGTCAGACCCCTTTGGAAGACTGGGGGTATGGAAGCCGCCAGGGATTTCATACCGTTCGAGGACGACGGGCACGGCACGGGCCGGGATACAGCTCCCGGTGCGGGGCCGGCCCAGTTCTCCGGTGTCGATGCTGCCCTGGCCGCGCCTCAGGATGCCGGTTCTGAAACTGTCAGACCCCTTTGGAAGACTGTTTTTATGGAAGCCGCCAGGGATTTCATACCGTTCGGGGACGACGGGCAGGGCACGGGCCACGGGGCAGACCGCGGCACCGGTTCCGCCCGGTTCGCCGGTGTGGACGCTGCCCTGACCACGCTGCGGGCTGCGGTGTCGGCGGCTGCCGTGGATCCCGGCTCGTGGGGTTTCCGGGCCGCGGCGGAGTTCGCCGGGCAGGTCGAGGAGCTTTCGCGCACGGTGGAGTATGGGCAGCTGATTGCCGCGGCGGCCGCCGACCGGGCCCGGAAGCAGTCGGTAGCCGCGGCCGCGGCCGGCACTTCGGGGACCACGGGCTGGACCACCGGATGGCGCGACGACGCCGCCGCCGGCGCCGGGACTGCCGGCGGGGCGGGTTCCGGCGCCGGGACTGCCGGCGGGGCGGGTTCCGGCGCCGGCGGTGGCGTTGCGGCCGCGGCCGGAAGTGGTGGCGGGCCGGACGCGGCGGACGTGGCGGCGGCCGATGACGGGTACCGGAACACCGTGGAGTTCCTGCGGGCCAGTTTGCGGATCGGCGCCCCGGAGGCCCGGCGCCGGCTCGTCCTCGCCGGGCGGCTCCTGCCGCGCCAGGGCCTGGCCGGGCGGCAGGAACCGCCCGTGCACGAAGAACTCGGAGCCGCCGTCGCCGCCGGGGAGGTCGGTTCCCGGGCCGC
>NZ_JBHVVJ010000012.1:0-172379 GCF_042883665.1 Arthrobacter sp. NPDC058192
GCCGGAACACCATTCAGGTCGAGGACCCCAACCACCAGGTTGGGGTCCTCCCGCATTTAACACCACAAGCCGCCCGGAAAACACCCCGGCACCAGACACGCTCCCTCACTTCGCGCCCACCCGGGCCGGACGCTCCCACACGTTGTGCACATCCGGGCCGGACGCTCCCTCACGTTGTGCACATCCGGGGGAGACGCTCCCTCACCTTCCGGCGTGACCGGCGGCCGGGAGGTGCGGGAGCCGTCAAAACCGCGGGAGCATCAGAAAGGAACCTGCCACAGCTGAGGGAGGGTCGCGGCCTGCGACGAGAGTTCCTGATTTGCCCAGGCGTTCTCTCACCGGAGACGGGAGCTGCGACCACGCAACCGTGCTGCATGATTCGCGAGCCATGGGTCCGGCCGGCCGGACAACTTTAAATGAGTCGGCCGGGCACGCTTTGGGCGTGCCCGGCCGTTCTTCAGGTGATTTAGGACCGCGTCTCAGCAAGAGCCGGGGCGGTCTCGACGCTGTGGGCTGGCGGTTGGGCGCGCCGGTTGAGCCACATTTCGAAGACGTCGCTGGTGTGCCATTCGTAGGAGGCGAGTACGGGTGTGCCGTTGATGTCGTAGTCGACCTCGTCGAAGTAGAGCAGCGGGACGCCGTCGCTGACCCGCAGCTGTGCGGCCTCCGGGGGTCCGGCGAGGACGGGGAGCAGTTTGGCCCGCCCGTTCCGGACGCCGTAGTTGAGGTTTTCAAGCATGTCGAACAGCGAGGCGCCCAGGTTGCCGCGGATTTCTTCCGGGACGATGGCCAGCGGCACGCGGTCCACGCTGTAGACGACGGGCCGGTCATCGGCGAACCGGACCCGTTCGACGACGACGACCTCGGCCCCGTGGTCCAGTTTGAGCCGAGCACGGTCGCCGTCGTCGGCGGGCTGGACGCGCTGGGAGATGATCCGGATGCTGGGGGTGAACCCGGCGGCCTGGATCATCGCGGTGTAGCTGACGTTCAGGTCCAGAGCGTGGCGCTGCGGCACCCGGGTGACGAAGGTTCCCTTGCCGTGGAGGCGGGAAAGGTACCCGGCGTCGATCAGTGCCCGGTAGCCCTCGCGGACTGTGGCCCGGCTGACGGCGAACTTGATGGACATTTCGTCTTCGTTGGGGAGTCGGTCGCCGACCACATACGTGCCGTTGCTGATGAGCTCCGTGAGTTCATCGCGAACCTGTTCTGCAAGATTTGGCCGGCGACCCGACATGGTGTCCTCCCTTTGACAATGAATCCAGTGTACTGGCGGTTGGGGGCGGGGGTTGGATCCGTCCGGGGTTAGACCCGGGCGTCGTCGTGCGCGAAGGCCAGCGCGGTGCGGACCTGGGACACGACGTCCTTTTCGCCGGGCAGCTTGCCGTCGAAGATGGCCGCGCCGATGGTGAAGCCCCACGCGCCGGCCTCGGCGAGTCCGCGGATCTGCGCCTCGGAGACGACCGAGCCGGCGGCGATGGTGGGACCGTCGACAACCTCCGCGACGGCGGCGGTCAGTTCCAGCGGGTCAACGGAGGCGTGGCGGTAGGCGAGCAGATCCACGCCGTGGACGCCGTCCATTTTGGAGAGTTCGGCGGCGTGCGCGGTGATCTCCTCGATGCTGCCCAGCAGTGCACTGGGGTGCCCGGCGACCCGGCCCGGGAAGGGGGCGAACTTGATTCCCGTGCCGGCGAGCTTTTCGATAGCTTCGGCGGCGAACTTGCCGCCGACGATCCAGTCCACGCCGGCGGCGATGGCGGCGTCGACGGAGTCCATCTCGTCGGCCTTGTCCACCGAGACGATCTCCAGGTAGACCACGAGGCCTGCGGCGTGCGCCGCGGCGGTCAGTTCGCGGGCCTTCTCGGCGGTGGCGCCGACATCCTTGAAGCCGATGTGACGCAGGCCGGTGTCTTTGACCTGCTCGAGGACCTCGAGGGCGTTGTCGACGGTGCGGTCGTTGTGGGTGAGCATGAAGATGAATTCAGACATTGTTCTTGTTCTTTCTGTGGGTGGGTGGTGCGTTTTGGGGGTTTGCGGGTGGTGCGTTTGGGTTGGTTTGGGGCTGTGGGGGATCGTTTCCCGGTCCCGTCAGGCCGCGATGAGGCCGCGGACGTCGTCGAGGACGTGGGTGGGGTGAATCGTCGAAGCGGCGAGATGCTCATCCGTCGTCGCCCCGGACATCACGAGGGCTGAAGCCATGCCGGCGTTCAGGCCCATGGCGACGTCCGTCAGCAGCCGGTCGCCGACCATGACAGCCTCGTTGGCGGGGACGCCGAGCCGGTCCAGGAAGGCATTGGCCATGTGGACGCTGGGCTTACCGACAATCGCCTCGGCCCGGCCGCCGCTGCAGGCCTCGACGGCGGCGAGCATGGCGGCGCAGTCCGGCAGGCCACCGTCCGGGGTGGGGCAGTACGGGTCGGGGTTCGTGGCGACGATGACTGCGCCGGCCTTGACCGCCTGGTAGGCCCGGGTCAGTTTGTCGTAGTCGAAGGTCCGGTCAAAGGACACGACCACGACGTCGGTCTCCAGGGGGTTTTCGGTCAGAGTGAACCCGGCGCGGCGCAGGGACTCGATGAGCACCGGTTCGCCCACGGCGAGGACCCGGGATCCGGGGTGACGCCCCGTGAGGTACAGGGTGAGCGCGTCCAGGGCCGAGATCACGTCGTCTGCAACGGCCGGGATGCCGAGCTTGGTCAGCTTCGCCGCGTAGTTCTCGGCGGTTTCGAGGGGCTTGTTGGTCACAAACACCACCCGGGCGCCGGAGTCACGCAGCGCTGCCACGACGGCGTCCGCACCTTCGATGAGGTCATCACCGAGGTAGAGCGTGCCGTCCAGGTCGAAGGCGTAGCCCCGGTACAGCGGGGTTGTCCCGGTCCGGGCCGCTTCTTTGGCGAGCAATTCAACGGGCATCTTTGCCCTCCTTCCGGCTCCTGAGAGCCTGTAATACCGGTCTAACGTTAGACGTCTAGCGACTCAAGTTCGTATTGGGGTTGTGGCGGAAATTCATTAGCGGGTTTTTGGGCTGCCTGGCGGGGGCTGCTGCAGGGGTGCAGTGGCCCCCGCCAGGCGGCCGGGGTGGTCAGGCTTCTTCGGTCAGGGCGTGCTCGGTCAGTGCCAGTTCTTCTTCGGCGGTGTAGTTGCCGACCCGCTTGCGGCCGACGGCGAAGTAGTAGGCCATGAACAGTGCCACCATGATCGCGGCGATGACGAACGCGAGCGGGAAGCTGACCAGGGCGGCGGGGATCAGGACCCCGGCCAGGACCAGGGCGATCCACATCGTCACGCGTCCACCGCGGGCCTTGTAGGGGCGGTGCAGTTCGGGGCGCTTCTTCCGCAGCACCAGGGCTGCGGCCATCATCAGCATGTAGGACACTGCTGCGACGAGCACCGAGAGGGTCACCAGGACCGGAATGGCGTCCGGGAGGATGGTGGCGCCGAGGACGACGAAGACGAAGCCGACCACGCCGGGGACGATGAGCGAGCCGATCGGGGCGTGATGCTTGTTGAGCTTGGACAGCCATGCCGGCAGGTAGCCTGCCCGGGACAGGGCGAAGGTCTGGCGCGAGTAGGCGATCACGATTGCGTGGAACGAGGCGACCAGGGCCGCGAGGCTGAAGCTGGCGATCACCGGAACGATCCAGGTCTGGGATCCCACGACGTTGGACAGGGCCACGGTCAGCGGGGCAGCGGCGCCGGGGAAGTCTGAACCGCCGACGCCTGCGGCGACCGTGAGCGTCCCGAGGCCGACCACGGCCAGCGTGAGGAAGGCCATGACCAGTGCCTTGGGGATGTCCTTGGCGGGGTTCTTGGTCTCTTCGGCGGCCATGGGAAGGCTCTCGATGGCGAAGAAAAACCAGGCGGCCAGCGGCAGGGTGGCCCAGAGGCCGCCGATGCCGTTCGGGAGGATGGCCCCGCCGGAGTAGGCGTTCAGGTTATCCAGCGACATCTTCGGAGCACCGATGGCCATGAAGACTACGAGGCCGATGACGGCGACGGCGGTGAACACGAACTCAACCTTCATCGAGTTCCCGGCGCCCAGGAGGTGGACCACCGTTGAGCCGATGTACAGGACCGCGGCGCTGACCAGGATCGGTACATCGGGGAAGAGGACCTGCACGTACGCGCCGACGGTCAGCGCCACCGCGACCGGGGCAAACACGAACTCGAGCAGGACGCTCACTCCGGCGAGGTATCCCCAGACCCGGCCGAGGGCCGTGCGGACGTAGGCGTAGGCTCCGCCGGCGTGGGGCACTGCCGCGGACAGTTCGCCGATCACGGTTGAGAGTCCTGCGTAGAGAAGGCCCATGATGGCAATCGCGATCAGATAGCCCCAGTAGCCGGTAAGCCCGAGGCCTGCGTTCCACCCGTAGTAGTCGCCGGAGATGACGGCGCCGACGCCGATGCCCCACAGCAGGAGAGGGCCGGCAACTTTGTGGAGTTTTTTCTTGCCCTCCGCCTGCACGGGGGAAAGTGTAGCTGTTTGTGACACGTACCTGCTCCTTTGCGGGTTGTATCGATTTGGTGGGAAAGCCCCATGGATTTCCGGTGGCATGCCGTGCTGGGTTGCTGTACCAGCAGGGCCGGGCGCCGGTGGTTCGTTGCCGGCGCCGGGCCGCCGCGGATGGCGGCAGGCCCGGCCTTTCTCGCGACGGCCTTGGCTGGGAGTTGCCGGGGAAGCGACGTTGCTTCCCCGGACCCTCTGGCCTCTGCCTGCCTGAGCGGCTTGTGTATTAAGCATAGCAAGTCGTTAGACGTCTAACAAGAAGATATTTTGGTGAATTTGCGGATACTGAAACCCGTGCTGGAAGACACGGGGTACGACAGGGACGGCCAAGTGCGGCGGGTGCCGCGGACAGGCGCCCAGGCCGCAATCCCGGTCCGCCAGGCGGTCCGGGATTGCAGCATGTGGCGAGGGTGGTTAGAGGCCGGCGCCGATCCGTTCTGCCTCAGCCAGTGCGGCCAAGACGTCGGTCATGGTCCATGCGCCAGTCAGGTAGGCGAGGTCGGCGATGTTGAAGCGGTTGCGCATCAGGTGGCAGTTCATGAGCGCCCAGATCACGTCGTCCTCTTTGCTGGGGTTTTCGAGTTCGGAGAACCTGGTGGGTGCGCCGGCGGCGCGCAGCGCCGCGACGATGGCTTCGGGTTCGCCAAGCAGGCCCGAGAGCACGTGGGCGTGCGCGGCCCAGGATTCGGCGGCGTCGCGGATTTTGGTGCCGGCGTCGACGGAGCGCAGGTGTTCGAGCTTCTTGGAATAGTCGGACCAGCACTCGTTGCTTGTGGCGCCGGCCTCGTCCATCCAGTCGAAGGCTTCCCGGACGGTGCGTTCGGCCTCGGCCGGGGACGGGAGCCGGAGATTACCGATGTTTCCGGTGCGGAGCCGCTCGTTCATCTTTCGCCACAGAATCGCGACAACAATGGTCGCGACGCCCACCTGGGCACCGTGGTGGGCGGTGTCTTTGCCGCGGGCGCTGTTGGCCATGTCCAGCATGTGGCTGATGACGTGTTCCATGCCGGAGGACGGGGAGGTCTGTCCCGCGACGCCCATCGAGATGCCGGACAGGGTCACGAACTTGGCCAGTGTGGCCAGGGACTCCGGGTCGGATGACCCTACGCCTTCGGCCAGTCCTAGCAGTTCGGCGCCGTGGCGGCGGGTCATCGTCGCGGCTTCGTCGGAGAAGCCGCGGTCCATATCGACCAGGGAGGACAGGTACCAGTCCGCGGGGGCGGTGAACATGGAAATCATGTCGCCGAGTCCGGAGCGGTTCAGCAGGGCCGGGGCGCCCTCGAGGACGGTGCTGTCCACAACAAGGGCGCTGGGCCAGCCGGAGTGGGCCGTGCGCTTCACGCCGTTGATCAGCAGCACTGACTGGTCGTCGGCGAAACCGTTCACCGAGGCGGCGCTTTGTACGACGACGTGTGGCCTGTCTCCCGCCGCGACCTTGCCTATGTCGCACAGCGTGCCGGAGCCGATTGTGACAATGACGTCCGCGCCGGCGCAGCCCGCGGTGGCATCGCTGACGGTACGCTCGTCTGCGTGGACGTGGCCGGGCAGGGTAACGGCGGTAACGGTGCCGAGGGTTTCGAGGAGGCCGGCGACTGCGGGCTTGAGGAACATGCCGGAGCCGGTGGTGTACTCGTCCTCGTCGGTGAGGAGTGCGATGGTGTTGTGTTCGGGCAGTGCGGCGACGATGTCCCGGACGGAGTCGAGCACCTCGGGGCCGATGACGACCCGGTCGAGGCCGACCAGCGGGTGCGTGAGGTAGTGGTCGAGGTCAGACGAGAGCGTCATGGCGTGATTCCTTCTGGGAGATTGATTCGACGGCGTCGAAGAGGGAGCGGTAGTCCTGGTAGGCCGATTCGAGGGCCTCGGCGTGAGCCGGTTGGGGATCAATGGTGGTGGGGTCAAGCTCGACAACGGCGTCGACGGCTGTTTCGAGGCTGCGGAAGATGCCGGCGGCAACGGCGGCGAGTAGTGCCCCACCCGTTGCGCTGGTCTCTTCGGTCAGCACCTTCTGGATCGGGGTGCCGCAGAGGGTCGCCTTGGCCGAAAGCCACAGCGAGCTGCGGCATCCGCCGCCCACGACCCGGACCGACTGGGCCAGGCCCAGGGCGTCGATCCGGTCGTAGATGTCCCGGAACGCGAAGCAGTTCGCCTCGATGATTGCCCGAGCCAGGTCGGCGGAGTCGTGATTCATGGACAGGCCGGAAAACGTCCCGCGCAGGGAGTCGTTCCACCGCGGTGCCATCGATCCGGTCAGAGCCGGGATGAAGCGGACACCGCGCGCACCAGGTTGTGACTGGGCGGCCCGGTCGAAGAATTCCTGCTGGCTGATGCCCAGCACGTTCTTGGCGAACCACAACGTGTTGCCGCCGGCGACGAATCCGGGGTTCTCGATCAGGTAGCTGCCGTCAACCGCGTGCGCATGCGTTTCGACGAGTTTTGTCTCATCGAAGACGGGAACGCTGCTCGAGACACCGACCGGCTCGGCCGTGCCGAGGATATCGACGACCACCCCGGAGCGAACGCCCCCGGCGCCCAGGCAGGCAGCGTGGTCATCGCCCGTGCTGACCACGACCGCGCAGTTTGTGGACAGGCCGAGCGCATCAGCGGCTTCTGCAGTCAGGTTGCCCGCGACGTCGGTGGCGCGGCCAATCTCCGGCAATTTTGCCCGGTCCAGCCCGGCCGCGTCGATGAGTTCATCGCTCCAGTCGCGGGCGACGACGTCGTACAGCAGGGATGACGACGAGTTGGCGTGGTCCTGGATGGAGCGGCCGGTCATCCATGCGACAGCGTAGCCGCCAACTGACGGCAGAGACGCGGCCTGACGGTAGACCTCGGGCTCATTGTCAGCCAGCCACATGATTTTGGGCGCAGTGTGCGAAGCATCGAGGTTCAGTCCTGTTCGGGCGAACAGCCGATCCGGATGGATGGCATTCCCGAGCCGGGCAACCTGGTCCGTGGCACGCCGGTCAAGCCAAATGATCGCCGACCGCAGCGGGCGCAGGTGCCTGTCTATGGGAACCACCCCATCCACCTGGCTCGACAGTCCGAGGTGTGTTACTTCGGCCGGATTTACACCGGTCCTGGCGAGCACGGCACGCACACTTGCGGCAATGCCGTTCCGGTAGTGCGCGGGGTCCTGCTCTGCCCAGCCGCTGTGCGGGTGCTGCATTGCGTAGCCGCTGTTTGCTGTTGCGACGATATCGCCCTCCGGCGACATGAGCACCGCCTTGGCGCTCTGCGAGCCAAGGTCGCAGCCGATTACATATCCCATGAAATACTCCTTTGTATCCCAGTGGCCTTCCCCCAGAGCCATCTCCATCTGCGTAAGTCGTCAGACGTCTAATAACTATGGTAAGAGCGCGTGCCATGATCGTCAACTCATCGATTCGCCCAGCCGGATCAGGCCGCCTGAAGGGAGTGGCAGGGCCATCACTGTCCGGTACATTTCCCTGAACCGACGGCGTTCTCGGGACTCCGTGGCGGTCAATTAGCGAAGCGGGCTGCCGTGCCCGCGGCAGTTGGCCGCGCCCCAACGCTTCCGAGGGACCCGCGCATCCCGCGCCCCAACGCTTCCGAGGGACCCGCGCATCCCGCGGCAGGGGCGTTGTGAGTCTCGCCACCGACCGGGGCCAGCGGCCGTTGCCGTTAGCCGGTGCCGGGTTGCTCGCCTAGAATTGGGGGAGATGTACGGACTTCGAAGCGCTTGTTTTCGGGTTGCGTAGGAAACGAAACACGGAACAGAGCGGCTGCGATTGCGCCAGTGGTCAGCTCTCAACAGGAGGAATCCCAGCATGGCTGAGCACAATGATGGCAACCGCGGCGGCAAGGCCCGCGACAACTCTGGCGGACGTGGTTCCGGTGGAGCCCCATTCCGCGGCACGAGCAACTCTGGCGGCGATCCCCGCGGGTTCCGTTCCAGGGAAGACCGTGACCGCAAGCCGTATGGTGACCGTGCTCCGCGCGAGGGCGGGGATCAGCGTGGTTTCGGCGGCAGCGAGCGTAAGCCGTACAGCGGTGGCGGCGAGCGTAAGCCGTATGGTGATCGTGCCCCGCGTGAAGGTGGCGGCCAACGCAGCTTCGGTGGCGACAGCCGCCCGTCTTATGGTGACCGCAAGCCGTACAGCGGCGGCGGCGATCGTGACCGTAAGCCGTATGGTGATCGTGCCCCGCGTGAAGGTGGCGGCCAGCGCAGCTTCGGCGGCAGCGAACGCAAGCCGTACAGCGGTGGCAGCGAGCGTAAGCCGTATGGTGATCGTGCCCCGCGTGAAGGTGGCGGCCAGCGCAGCTTCGGTGGCGACAGCCGCCCGTCTTATGGTGACCGTAAGCCGTACAGCGGCGGCGGCGATCGTGACCGTAAGCCGTATGGTGACCGTGCCCCGCGTGAAGGTGGCGGCCAGCGCAGCTTCGGTGGCGGCGATCGCAAGCCGTACAGCGGTGGCGACAGCCGCCCGTCCTATGGTGACCGTAAGCCGTATGGTGATCGTGGTCCGCGTGAGGGCGGCGAGCGTCGTAGCTTCAGCGGCGGCGACCGTGATCGCAAGCCGTACAGCGGCGGTGACAACCGCAAGCCGTTCGGCAACCGTGAGGACCGTCCGGCACGCGGCTTCGACCGTGGCGAAGCAGGTCCGCGCCAATTCGGACGCGACCGCCCCGAGGACCGGCCCGTGCGCGTGCCGAACGCCCGCGATCTTCGCAGCGCCAACCGTCCCGACCGCGAGCGTTCGCCCCAGATCGAGGAGGATGTCACCGGCAAGGAGCTCGACCGCGCCACGCAGCACCAGATCAAGACGCTCGAAGGCACCAGCGCCGAATGGGTTGCACGCCACCTGGTCATGGCAGGGCGGCTTCTGGACGAGGAGCCGGAGCTGGCCTTCCAGCATGCCTTGGCAGCCAGCCGCCGTGGCGGACGGCTCGCGGCCGTCCGCGAAGCTGTCGGTCTGACCGCCTATGCGGCCGGTCACTTCGGTGAAGCACTCCGGGAATTCCGTACCTACCGCCGAATCAGCGGCTCCAACATGCACCTGCCAGTCATGGCTGACTGCGAGCGGGGCCTTGGCCGCCCGGACCGGGCACTGGACATGGCCCGGTCCGAGGAAGCCAAGGATCTTGACGCCCCGGGCAAGGTGGAACTGGCCATCGTTGCCGCCGGAGCCCGAACCGACCTCGGGCAGCTGGATGCCGCGGTGTCGGAGTTGGAGATCCCGCAGCTGGACATCAACCGCGCCTTTTCCTACAGCCCTCGGTTGTTCCGCGCCTACGCTGATGCCCTGACGGCCGCCGGACGCGAACCCGAAGCCGCCAAATGGCAGCGGCAGGCCGGCGTCGCGGAAAACGCACTTGGCCTCGGGGAAGAAGAGGAACCGGACATCATCGACCTCGGCTGGGACGAGGAAGAAGAAGCGCGCGAGGAAGAGCGGCAGCGCCAGCTTCGCGCCCAGCAGGCCGCCGACACGCAGGCCGGGATGGACCACGGCGCACCGCGCGCCGCAGACGCTGCAGCTGCGGAAATCTCCGGTCCCGCCGGAGCGCGGAACGGCGTGAACCCGATCGACGAAGGTTCCGATGACGCAGAGGCGGACCACTTCGAGTCCGACGACGCCGAGTCGGACGAGGATTCCCTGGAAGCCGACGTTCTCGACGGAGCCGACGGCGAGACCAACGAGGCGGACGGGGAAGCCGGCGAGGAGCCGGACACGGAAACGGAACACGAACCTGTCGACGACTCAGAGCTCGCCGGGCGTGACCGGGTCGAGGACTAGTCGCGTGAGCGGAGCTGCACTGATCTCAACCTTTGATGCCCTGCTTTCCGATCTGGACGGCGTGGTCTACGCCGGCGCCCACGCCATTCCTGGCGCCGTGGAGTCGTTGCGCCGGCTCGCCGACGTCGGCGTAGGACTGGGTTATGTCACCAACAACGCCTCCCGCTCGCCGGCACAGGTCGCGCAGCACCTGCGCGAGCTCGGCGCCCCCGCCGAGGACAGCCAGGTAGTGAGTTCCTCGCAGGCTGCGGCGGCGCTGCTGGCCTCCCTGCTCCCGGCCGGAGCGCACGTGCTCATCACGGGAAGTGCCGCCCTGGCCCAGGAAATTGAGCTGGTCGGCCTGGTTCCCGTCCACAGCGCGGCGGAGAACCCTGTCGCCGTTGTGCAGGGCTTCAGCCCGGATATTGGCTGGAAGGACCTGGCCGAGGCGACGTACGTCGTCACGGGAGGCGCCCTGTGGGTGGCGACGAACACGGACATGTCCATTCCCCAGGCGCGTGGAATCGCCCCGGGCAACGGGACGCTGGTGGCAGCCGTGGCGGCAGCAACCGGTAAGACCCCGATCGTGGCCGGCAAGCCGGAAGCACCGCTGTTCCACACCGCGGCCAAGCGGCTGGCCGCCGACCGGCCGCTCGTCGTCGGCGACCGCCTGGACACCGACATCCTGGGCGGCAACAACGCCGGCTTCGCCACGGTGGCCGTGCTGACCGGAGTGGACACAAGGGAGTCGATCCTCGCCGCCCGGACGGTGGAGCGACCCGATTTCCTCATCCACGACCTGACGGCCCTGTACGCACCGTACCCGGCAGTGGAGCACGACGACGGGCGGTTCCGCAGCGGTACGGCCTCGGCGATCGTCCGCGGACAGTCCGTCCACATCAGGGGCGACCCCGCCGATCTCGATTCGTGGCGTGCCGCCTGTTCGGCCTGGTGGGCCGCGAACCCCGAGACGGTCACTCCGCTGGCTCCGGACCTCGAGTGGCTCGATCACTAGACTGGACTCATGACCGAGCTAAACCAGGAGCCCCGCACGGAGCCCAGCGTCGATCCTGAGCCGTTGCCGCGCGAGCAATTGGATCACGCATCCGGACCCGAAGGGCCGCCGGAGGCCGCTGAAGAAGCACCGCCACTGGCGGCCGGCGTCGACTGGCCCGCACTGCAGGCGCAGAGCCAGGCCCACGGCCAGGACCGGACCGTCAGCGCCGTGCTGGACCGCCTCGCGGCCGTGCGGCTCACGCCGGTGTCCGGCCACGGCGAAGTCTATGCGGGCATGCACGATGCGCTGCTGGAGGCCCTGAATGAAGACGTGGCCTCCCACGCCGGCCCGGCGCGCCGTATCCATGCCGCGGGGGACGGGGGAGCGTGAGCCGGCTTGACCAGGCCCTCGTCAGCCGCGGGCTGGCCAGGTCCCGCACCCACGCCGCCCGCCTCATTTCCGAGGGCAAGGTGAGCTCCGGCGGCGAGGTCCTCGCCAAGGCCTCCCTGCAGATTCCGGACGGCACCGCGCTGGACGTGGCAGCCTCAGCCGAGGACGGCTACGTCAGCCGTGCGGGGCACAAGCTGGCCGGGGCGCTGGATGCCTTTCCCGCCGTCGACGTCGCCGGCAAGCGCTGCCTCGACGCAGGCGCCTCGACCGGCGGGTTCACCGATGTGCTGCTCCGCCGCGGTGCCGCACACGTGGTCGCCGTCGATGTCGGGCACGGCCAGCTGGTCCCGGAGATCCGGCACGACGCCAGGGTCTCCGTCCATGAAGGCCTCAACGTCCGGTACATGACGCCGGCGGGGATCGGCGGACAGGCCGCGCTGACCGTGGCGGACCTGTCCTTCATCTCGCTGACCCTCGTGGTGGCACCGCTCGCCGCCTGCACCGGGCCAGGCGGCGACCTTGTGCTCATGGTCAAGCCGCAGTTCGAGATCGGCAAGGACCGGCTGGGCCGGACCGGCGTGGTGACCTCGGAGCGGGAACGCCGGCTCGCGGTCGGCAAGGTGGCTGCCGCCGCCGTTGACGCGGGGCTGGAACTGAAAGGCCTCGCCCAAAGCCCGCTGCCTGGCCAGGACGGCAATGTCGAGTACTTCCTGTGGATTAAACGCCCGATGTCGGAAGTCCCGCCTAAGATCGAGGAGCGGGACGCAGCGGTTGCTGCGTTGCTCGGAACAATCTGGCCGAACCACTAGTACCACCAGAAGGCGGAACCTGATGAGCAGGCGTGTCCTCATCCTTGCCCACACGGGACGCGAGGAGTCCCTCAAAGCTGCCTGGGAGGCCTGCGCCCTCCTGTACGGATCCGGCCTGATCCCCGTGATGCAGGAGACCGAGCTCGGGGACATGGTCCGTTTCTTCGGCCAGCTCGACCACCCAGTCGAGGTCCTGCACGACCACGTGCAGCTGCCCGACGTCGAACTGGTCATGGTGCTCGGCGGCGACGGCACGATCCTCCGCGCCGCCGAGCTCGTCCGGGAAGTCGACGTGCCGATGCTCGGCGTCAATCTCGGCCACGTGGGATTCCTGGCCGAGAGCGAGCGTGCAGACCTCGCGCAGACCGTCGAGTGGGTCGCCAGCCGTGAATACACGGTGGAGGAGCGGATGACGATCGACGTCCAGGTGTGGGTCCGGGGCCAGAAAATCTGGCATACCTGGGCCCTGAACGAGGCCGCGATCGAAAAGGCCAACCGGGAACGGATGCTCGAGGTGGTCACCGAAGTCGACGAACGCCCGCTGACCTCCTTCGGCTGCGACGGCGTGGTTCTGGCCACGCCCACGGGCTCCACCGCTTACGCCTTTTCTGCCGGTGGCCCCGTAGTTTGGCCCGAGGTCGAAGCCCTGGTGATCGTGCCCATCAGCGCCCACGCCCTCTTCGCAAAGCCGCTGGTCGTCTCGCCCCGGTCCAGGCTCGCCGTCGAGATCCTCAACCGGACCGATGCCCAAGGCGTCCTGTGGTGCGACGGCCGGCGGTCCGTGGATCTGCCGCCCGGTGCACGCGTCGAAGTGACCCGCTCGGCGACGCCCGTGCGGCTGGCCAGGACGCACCAGACACCGTTCTCGGGCCGGCTGGTGCGAAAGTTCCAGCTCCCGATCCAAGGCTGGCGCGGCCCCATGCCGCAGGCCGAGACCATCCACACCGGACCCATCCCGATCATCCGCACGCCGCGGCCCATGCCGCCGCTGCCCTCGCCGCGCGACGCGGAACCCGGTGACACGCCCGATTCCTCGCCCGATCCCTCAACCGGGAAGTGAAGCATGCTTGAAGAACTGAGAATCCGCGACCTCGGCGTCATCACCGACGCCACCCTGCCGCTGGGCCCGGGCCTCAGCGTGGTGACCGGCGAAACCGGCGCCGGCAAGACCATGGTGGTCACCGCCGTCGGCCTGCTCCTTGGCGCCAGGTCCGACGCCGGCGCCGTCCGCAGCGGCGCGAAGAGCGCATCGGCCGAGGCGGTGCTGAAGCTCGACGCCGGGCACGCCGCCGTCGCGCGGTCCCGTGAGGCCGGCGCGGATGTTGAGGAGTTCGACGGCGGCGCTGAACTGCTGCTGGCCCGCAGCGTCGGCGCTGACGGCCGCAGCCGCGCCTACCTTGGCGGGCGGGCAGCACCTGTCGGCGTGCTCGCCGAAATCGGCGAAACCCTCGTGGTGGTGCACGGGCAATCGGACCAGATCCGGCTCAAGAGCCCGGTGGCGCAGCGCGGCGCCCTGGACAAGTTCGCGGGGGAGAGCCTGGCGGGAACACTGTCCGCATACCAGGAGTTGTACGCCCACTGGAACGCCAGCCAGGCCGAACTCGACGGACTGCGCAGCGCCGCGCGCGAACGCCTCCGCGAGGCTGAGTCGCTGCAGGCGGCCCTGGCCGAGATTGACGCCGTCGACCCGCAGCCGGGGGAGGACGAGGCCCTCAAGGCCGAGGCCGTGAAGCTGGCCAACGTGGAGGAACTGCGGATCGCGGCCAGCACCGCGCACCAGGCGCTCATTGCCGAGGACTTTGGCGAAGAAGCAGATGCCACCACCCTGGTGGACGCCGCCAAGCGCACGCTGGAGCACGTTGCCGAACACGACGAGGAACTGGGCTCGGCCGCGGCCCGCCTGGCCGAGGTGGGATTCCTGCTCAACGACATCGCCGCGGAGCTCGCCAGCTACCAGGCCGCCCTGGACACCGAGGGCCCGGAACGGCTCGCCGAGATCGAGGAGCGCCGGGCCGCGCTGGCCAAACTGGTCCGCAAGTACGCGCCAAGCATCGACGAGGTGCTGGTCTGGGCCGAGGAAGCCCGGGCCCGGCACGATGAGCTGCAGGACGACTCCACCCGGATCGAATCCCTGGACGCCGAGGTCGCCCGTGCCGAGGCCGGGCTCCGGAAGCAGGCCGCCGCCATCAGCAAAGCGCGCACGAAGGCGGCGAAGGACCTCTCCGCCCGGGTCAGTGCAGAGCTGACCGCCCTGGCCATGGCGGACGCCACCCTGGTCATCAACGTGGAACCCTCGGGACAGCTGGGACCGTTCGGCGCCGACGAAATCTCGTTCCTGCTCCAGCCGCACTCCGGTGCCCCGGCCCGGCCGCTGGGCAAGGGCGCCTCCGGCGGTGAACTCTCCCGCGTCATGCTTGCCATCGAAGTGGTGCTGGCCGCCGTCGACCCCGTCCCGACCTTCGTCTTCGACGAGGTCGATGCCGGTGTCGGCGGCCGCGCCGCCGTCGAAATCGGCCGCCGGCTGGCGATGCTGGCCCGGCACGTCCAGGTTCTCGTGGTCACCCACCTGCCACAGGTGGCAGCCTTCGCGAACCAGCACATCCGCGTCACCAAGACGTCCGTCCGCGGCGCCGACGGCGCCACCGCCACGGGCTTCACCTCCAGCGACGTGCAGCTGCTGGACGAGGCCGAGCGCGTCCGCGAGCTGGCCCGCATGCTGGCGGGCCAGGAGGACTCGGATTCCGCCCGGGCCCACGCCCAGGAACTGCTGGACGACGCCAAGCTCCTGCCGCAGGCCTAAGGACAACAATCTCACCGGTATTCCGGCAAAGAACGCGTGGAAGGCGGAAATGATGATAAGCTCAAACCCCGTGGTGCAGCGATCAAACTCTCGTGTAAATTCCCGGTTTCCGGGCTCGTCCAAGACGACCAAACACATCTTCGTCACCGGTGGTGTAGCGTCCTCGCTCGGTAAGGGACTGACGGCTTCGAGCCTCGGTCACCTCCTGCGGGCCCGCGGTCTGTCTGTAACAATGCAAAAGCTCGATCCCTATCTCAATGTCGATCCGGGCACGATGAACCCCTTCCAGCACGGCGAAGTCTTCGTCACTGACGACGGCGCCGAGACGGACCTGGACATCGGCCACTACGAGCGTTTCCTCGATGAAAACCTCGAAGGCTCGGCCAACGTCACAACCGGTCAGGTCTACTCGACGGTCATCGCCAAGGAACGCCGGGGCGAATACCTCGGCGACACGGTCCAGGTCATCCCTCACATCACCGATGAGATCAAGCGCCGCATGCGGCTGCCCGCCGAGGGCAAAAACGCACCCGACGTCATCATCACCGAAATCGGCGGAACCGTGGGCGATATCGAATCCCAGCCGTTCCTCGAATCCGCCCGGCAGGTCCGCCAGGACATCGGCCGTGGCAACGTTTTCTTCGCGCACGTCTCCCTGGTGCCGTACATCGGGCCGTCGCAGGAACTGAAAACCAAGCCCACGCAGCACTCCGTGGCCGCGCTGCGCTCCATCGGTATCCAGCCCGAAGCGATCGTGATCCGATCGGACCGCGAAGTGCCGGAGGCCATGCGCGCCAAGATCGGCCGGATGTGCGACGTCGACATTGAAGCCGTCATCGGCTGCCCGGACGCGCCCAGCATCTACGACATCCCCAAGACCCTGCACACCCAGGGCCTGGACTCGTACATCGTCCGCGCCCTGGACCTGCCGTTCAAGGACGTTGACTGGACCAGCTGGGACAGGCTCCTCGAGGCCGTCCACAACCCCAAGCACGAGGTTGAGGTTGCCCTGGTGGGCAAGTACATCGACCTCCCGGACGCCTACCTGTCGGTCACCGAGGCCCTGCGCGCCGGCGGCTTCGCCAATGACACCAAGGTCAAGATCCGCTGGGTCCCCTCGGACGAATGCGAAACGCGCGAGGGCGCAGTGCAGTCCCTCGACGGCGTCGACGCCGTCTGCGTCCCGGGTGGCTTCGGCATCCGCGGCCTCGAAGGCAAGCTCGGCGCGCTGAAGTACGCCCGCGAAATCAAACTCCCGGTCCTGGGCCTGTGCCTGGGCCTGCAGTGCATGGTGATCGAGTACGCCCGCAATGTCGTCGGCCTCGAAGGCGCCTCCTCCTCCGAGTTCGATCCGGAATCGAAGTATCCGGTCATCGCCACGATGGAAGAGCAGCTCGAATTCGTTGAGGGCCGCGGCGACCTTGGCGGAACCATGCGCCTGGGTCTCTACGAAGCCAAGCTGGACGAAGGCTCCGTCGTTGCCGAAACCTACGGCGCGACGACGGTCAGCGAACGCCACCGGCACCGCTACGAGGTCAACAACAAGTACCGCGGGCAGATTGCCGCCAAGGGCCTGTCCTTCTCGGGCACGTCGCCCGACGGCAAGCTGGTGGAGTACGTCGAACTTCCCCGCGAGGTGCACCCGTACTACGTCGCCACGCAGGCCCACCCCGAGCTCAGCTCGCGCCCCACGCGCCCGCACCCGCTGTTCGCCGGCTTGGTCAAGGCGGCCCTGCAGCACCAGCGCGACGCCGACGCCGCACCGGCCAGCCGTGCCAAGCCGGCGGCTCCGGCCGCTGACGCCGAGCCGTCGTCCGCAGCTGTGTCGAAGTAATTTCCAACTAAATCAAAGGACGGCGCGATGCCCGGTAAGTCTGAGACCCACAATGCTGCACGGCAGGTTTCGGATGAACCGAGCCCGCGCCGTCTTTTGTCGTCCCGGAAGGTGTACGAGGGCCGCATCTGGGATGTGGTCAGCGACAGTTTCCAGCTCAATAACGACGGCGATGCCCTGGTCCGGGACTACATCCAGCACCCCGGCGCCGTCGCGGTTTTGCCGATGAACGACGCCGGCGAGGTGCTGCTGATCAAGCAGTACCGGCACCCGGTCGCCATGGATCTTTGGGAGATCCCGGCCGGGCTGCTCGACGTCGAAGGCGAAGATTTCGTGGTCGGCGCGGCCCGCGAGTTGGCTGAGGAAGCAGACCTCGTGGCAGAGCGCTGGAACGTGCTGGTCGACTTCTTCAACTCCCCGGGATCCTCCAGCGAGGCCATCCGCATCTACCTGGCCCGCGGCCTCACCGACGTGCCTGGACACGAACGGCATATCCGCACCGACGAAGAGGCGGAAATCGAGCTGCACTGGACCCCGCTCGACGCCGCGGTTCGGGCAGTGCTGGAGGGCCGCCTCCACAACCCGTCCGCCGTCGTCGGCATCCTTGCGGCCGCAGCGGCGCAGGCGGACAACTTCCAAGGCCTCCGCCCGGCCGATGCGCCGTGGCCGGAACATCCCAGCCAGCGCCGATGACCGATGCGCTGACTGCCGCGCTTCCGGCCCCCGCGCAACCGCCGGCCCCCGCGCCAGTGGAGGCAGCCGCTCCCGGAAGCCGGCCCACCCGGCCACCCACAGCGATAGACCGCGCAATTACTGACTACTTGCAGCACATGGGGGTGGAACGGGGGCTCGCGACCAACACCCTCTCCGCCTACCGGCGGGACCTGGCCCGTTATGCCAGGCACCTCATGCACACAGGCCGGGAACGCCCGGACGAGATCACCCGGCATGATGTCACCGGTTTCGTCCGGGCCCTCTCCGACGGGTCCGACGGCGGCTCCGCCCTGGGCATCCGCTCCGCCGCCCGCACGGTGGTGGCCGTGCGCGGACTCCACAAATTCTGGGCGCTCGAAGGGGTCACGCCGACCGACCCGGCCAGCGATGTCCACCCGCCGATGCCCGGCAAACGCCTGCCGAAGGCCATCAGCGTCGATGAGGTGACAAGGATTCTTGAGGCCGCCGGCACCGACACCGCGGCCGGCCTCCGCGACCGGGCGCTGCTCGAGTTCCTGTACTCCACAGGCGCCCGAATCAGCGAGGCCGTGGGCCTGGACGTGGACGACATCTCGCTGCAGGCCGCGGGCCAGGGGGACCCGGAGGCCGGAACAAGCGACGGCCCCGCGATCGTCCGGCTCTTCGGCAAGGGCTCCAAGGAACGCCTCGTTCCGCTGGGATCCTACGGGGCGCGGGCCCTCGATGCCTACCTCGTCCGCGGCCGGCCCCTGCTGGCCGCCAAGGGCAAGGGCACCCCCGCCCTGTTCCTCAACGCCCGCGGCGGCAGGATCAGCCGGCAAAGCGCGTGGACCATCCTTAAGACCGCGGCCGAGAAGGCCAACATCACCAAGGACGTTTCACCGCACACCCTGCGGCATTCCTTCGCCACCCACCTGCTGGAGGGCGGCGCCGACGTCCGGGTGGTCCAGGAACTGCTGGGACACGCCTCCGTGACCACCACTCAGGTGTATACCCAGGTAACGGCCGATACATTGCGGGAGATCTACGCCGCCGCGCACCCTCGGGCCCTCGGCTAAGCCGCATTTCGCCGGTTCCGGCACCGCGTGCAGGTTCCTGCGAACTTTCTTGCTGGCCCGTGTAATGAATCACCGTTCACAGGACACTTAGACATCAAGAAGAAGTCATCGATGTCCGGGGGAACCACCATGTTGGCTGCCAAAGAGCAAGCGTTCATTGATCTGCACACCCAGCACTCCGCGCGCGTGTACCGCTACATTGCCTGCCGTATCAGTGACCGGCACCGCGCCGAGGAACTAACTGCGGACGTCTTCAGAATTGCCTGGGAAAAAGAGCTGTCGGAATCGCCCGGCATTGGCTGGCTGCTGGCGACGGCCCGGAACGTGATCGGCAATGAGTACAAGGGCCGCCGTCGCCGGCAGGAACTCGTCGAGAGACTGAAGGTTCAGGCCCGCAGCCAAGTCCCCGCGTCAAATGATGAAGAACGGATCGCCGTGGCAGATGTGCTGGTACGGCTCAGGGAGCGGGACCGCGAGGTTCTTATGCTCAGCTACTGGGACGAGCTGACCACCGCAGAACTGGCGCAAACGCTGGAATGTTCCTCTTCGGCAGCTGCAGTCCGCCTGCACCGGGCACGCCGGGCATTCGCGAAAGCTGCCCCCTCACATCTCATGACCGAACGGAAGGACTAGCCATGGACCGCATCGAACAGCTCATGAAGGATGCAAAACCCCGGGTGGGAGAGCCCGACGCAGTGCCGGGAAATGACTTTGTCCGCTCGAGCGTATTTTCCACGGATCCGAACCTTGTTCGTTTGGCAAGGCGCACGCCGGCACGACGCCATGCCGTGCGGGCCTCGGCCGCGACTGCACTGGCCGCTGCAGCTGTGGTTGGCGCAGTGGTTGTCGGCGGCAACCTCATGCCCCAACCGGCGCCCGGGCCGGCCCAGACGGGCATTCCGGCGCCGGCTGCCTCCGCCAGCCCCTCGCCGGAGCACCCAAGCCCATCCACTGCCGCTCCCACCGCCAACCCCACTGCCTCTCCCACTCCGGCGAAGACCGCAGCCGGCGCTTTGAGCACGGACGGCGTCGAGTGCACCATAGCGAACGTTGACCAGCAGCGCAACGACCAGGAACGGGCAATCAAGGCGATTCCCGCCGCCGAGCGGGCCTACTACACCGTGCTGGGCTGTGCCGACGGATGGCTCGCGTACTCCATCTCCGATGAAGGGGTCCGGGCGCTCCAGCTCGACGGCGGCAATGCGTGGTACATGATCGCCAAACTGCGGAACGGGCGTTTCCTCTGCGACGTCCGGCAGGAATGGTCCAGCGTATTCACCTGGAAGTTCCAAGCGCTGAACAATGACGTCTCGCAAAACGGGCAGCGGCTCACGCCGCAGCAGGCCATGGACAAGGAATTCGAGACAAAGGGGATTCCCGTCGAACTGCGGCCGCAGCTTGTGGGCGATGGTCCGGCAGCCGGGTAGCGACAGCCATATCGCATCGGTGCCCCGCGACCGCTATAGGGTTGAGCACATGAAGCTCACGCCAGTCACTCTCTGCTTCCCGCTCCGTGACGCGGAGACTGGCACCGAGGTGCTGTTGGGCCTGAAAAGAACCGGTTTCGGCACCGGCAAGATCGTGGGCATCGGGGGCCACGTGGAGCCGGGGGAGAGCGACGCCGAGGCCGTGGTCCGCGAGGTCTGGGAAGAGGCCGGCATCGTGGTGCTCCAGGAGGACTTGGCCCACGCCGGCGTCGTCGAGTTCATCTTTCCCGCCCGGCCCGAGTGGAACATGTCGTGCCGCCTCTTCACCACCCGCCGGTGGGACGGCGAGCCCGCCGAGAGCCCGGAAATCACGCCCGAGTGGTTCGACTCCGAGTCGTTGCCGCTGGAGCGGATGTGGCAGGACGCGGCGCACTGGCTGCCTCCGGCGCTGGCAGGCGGAACGATCGACGTCGTCGTGGTCCTCAACGAGGACAACGAGACCGTTGCGTCCGTCCGGTATCCCTCCGCAAAGTGAGCAGGGCTTCCGCGCCGCAGAATTCCGCGACTCGAAATCGTGTTACCGGCAATGCCGCGGACTGACCGGTAGCCTAGGGTTCGAACACTGTGCCGCGGCGATCCGCGCATTCATCGCACATCCGCGAGCGGCACACGGGCCATTTGGGGGCAAGGCATGGACTCAAACAATCACGACCTTCCTGGCGGGGATCCTTGGGACGACGAGCCGTCCACGGGCACCGGGGCACGCCGGCGCTGGCCGTGGGCGGCCGCCATCGTCGCCCTCGCCGTGGCGGCGGTCGCCGGCGGCGTTGCCGTGGCCGGAAACATGGGGTCTGCTGGCCGGGCCCCCGCGGCAGCCTCGACGGCCGCAGTGATGGCACCGACGGCGTCCGCCTCCCTCACGGCGACGCCGTCGCCGATCGTAGCGACGTCGGTGTCCGCGACGCCGCCGTCTTCCGTGCCGCCATCGTCGTCCGCAACCTCGGCTGCGGCCACCCCGGCACCTTCTGCCGGGGCGTGGCGGACCTTCACCAGCGCCGATTCGAAGGTCAGTTTCGACTACCCGGCCTCCTGGCGCGTCTCCGACGCCGGCGGGGGCTCCGGCGGGGTTGATGTTGATGTTGCGAATGAGGCCGCCGTGGTGGTGGCCTCCCTGCACCTCGGCCCGTCCGGTGGGCTCGGCGGCGCGTGCCAGGGCGACGTTCCCTACACGGTGCTTGATTCGGCCGAAGTGGATCTTCCGCACCAGCCCGCGAAGGGCGCTGTCACGCCGAGGTTTGCCTTCCGGGCCCTCCAGGAGCCGAACCGCGTCACGGCGTCCTTCGGACTAACGGACACTCCGGCCGGCCAGAACGGCAGCACCTGCATGTTCTACAACGTGGTCACGGGGCCGCCCGAGTGGCCAATGTTCTCCTTCGCCGACGCTTTCCAGGTCCAGGCGGGGGGCTCGGAGGACGATCCCATGCACAAGGGAGCAAAGACGTTCCCCTCGTTGGACGCAGCCCGGGCCTACATGCAGACCCCGGAGTACCTGAACGCGAAGCGCATGATTACCTCGCTGAAGATCAAAGAGGGCTAGCACGACCCTTTCCGGCAGAACGTCCGGCGGGCCGGCCACCCTGTCGAGGTGACCGGCCCGCCGTCGTACGCGCATAGGAACGCGGACGAAACCGCTACGGCAGGTGCCGTTCCTCTTCGCCGTTGTATTCGCTGAGCGGGCGGATCAGGGAGTTCGCATCCAGCTGCTCCATGATGTGCGCCGTCCAGCCGGTGATGCGGCTGGCAACGAACAGGGGAGTAAAGGTCTGGGTGTCGAAGCCCATGAGGTGGTACGTGGGGCCGGTGGGGTAATCGAGGTTTGGCTTGATGCCCTTCGCCTCGTCCATGGCGGTTTCGAGGCCGTTGTACAGGCCCAGCAATTCGGGCCGGCCGTAGTGCGCGATCATCTTGTCCAGGGCGGACTTCATGGTGGGCACCCGGGAGTCGCCGTGCTTGTAGACCCGGTGGCCGAAGCCCATGACCTTCTTCTTCTGGGCCAAGGCGTTTTCCATCCACTCCTTGGCCCGGGAATGCGCGTCTTCCAGCGACTCCTCGGGCCGGATGCCGATCTCGTCGAAGGTGTGCATGACGGCCTCGTTCGCCCCGCCGTGCAGGGACCCCTTCAGGGCGCCGATGGCACCGGTCACGGCCGAGTGCAGGTCCGAGAGGGTGGAGGTGATCACCCGGGCCGTGAAGGTGGAGGCGTTGAAGGAGTGCTCGGCGTACAAAATCATGGAGACGTTGAACGCGTCGACCACCTCAGGGACGGCCTCCTCGCCGAACGTCATCCAGAGGAAGTTGGCGTCGTAGCCCAGGTCCTCGCGCGGCTCCACGAGGTCCTGGCCGTGACGGCGCCGCTGGTCGTAGGCCACCACCGCCGGCATCGCGGCGAACAGATCGATGGCCTTGGCGAGGTTGGCTTCGCGCGAGGAATCCTCGGCGAGCGGGTGCCGTGCCCCCATGACGGAGGTCGCGGTCCGGCAGACGTCCATGGGGTGGGAGGTGGTGGGCAGCGCGTCGATCACCTGTTTGACCACCGGGTCCAGGGCGCGGCCGGCACGTTCCCTCGCGGTGAACTCGGCCAGTTCCTCTGCGGCGGGCAGTTCGCCGTTCCACAACAGGTAGGCGACTTCCTCAAAGCTGCACCTGGCGGCCAGCTCCTGGACGGGGTAGCCGCGGTACAGCAGGGAGTTGGTGTCCGGGTTGACCTTCGAGACCGCGGTGTAGTCCACCACGACGCCGGCGAGGCCCTTTTTGATGTCTTGTTCAGCCATGCTGAAACTCCTTTGTTCCTATCGCCTGTTACCGGCACGTGCCGGCGGTTCCATGCGGGGCTTACTGACCTGGGATGTGGAAATTAAAGACTCCGGTATCGAAACGGTTGTAAGCCTCATAATCAACGAGATCGTACAAACGCGCACGGGTCAGCATGCTTCCAACCTGTGCTTCCTGGGTTCCGTCGGCCTTAATCGATTCCAGAGTACGCTCCGCAGCACCCATGGCACTACGGAGCAGCGTTACCGGATAAATGACCATGTTCACGCCGACACCGGCCAGCTCTTCAACGGTGAACAGTGCGCTCTGGCCGAATTCGGTCATGTTGGCCAGGATCGGGACGTCGACGGCGTCGCGAATGGCCTTGAACTCGCTCAGATCCTTCATGGCTTCGGGGAAGATTGCGTCCGCCCCGGCCTCCACGAGCGCGCGGGCGCGGTCCTGGGCGGCCTGAAGCCCGTCCGTGGCGCGGATGTCTGTCCGCGCCATGATCAGGAAGTTCGGGTCGCGCCGGGCGTCGGCCGCCGCGCGGATCCGTTTGGTGGCGGTCTCAAGGTCCACCACGTTCTTGCCGTCGAGGTGCCCGCAGCGCTTGGGGTTGAACTGGTCTTCGATGTGGCAGCCGGACAGGCCGGCGTTCTCGAGTTCCTGCACACTGCGGGCCACGTTCATCGGCTCCCCGAAACCGGTGTCGGCGTCGACGATCGCCGGCAGGTCGGTCATCCGGGCGATCTGCCCGGCCCGGGTGGCCACCTCGGTGAGGGTGGTCAGCCCGATGTCCGGCAGGCCGAGGTCATTGGCCAGGACGGCGCCGGAAATGTAGACGCCCGCGAATCCCTTTTCCTCGATCAGCCGGGCCGAGAGCGGGTTGAACGCGCCCGGGAACTGCGCGATGGTGCCCGAGGCCAGAAGCTCGCGGAACCGGATCCGCTTCTGCTCCGGGGTGACTTTCGAGTACAGCATTAGAAGAGTCCCTTCGGCGCGGCGGCGGGGTCGATCACGCCGTCGGCCGCCTGGATGTTCAGCTGGTCCAGTTCGCCGGCGGCGAGTTCGGGAAGCCGCGCAGCGGCGGCGAGGAAGCGCTCGATCTCCTCATCGGCAACGAGGCCGGCGGCGAGGGTGCGGAACTTGTTGACGTACTGCTCCCGCGCGAACGGCCGGGCCCCCAAGGGGTGGGCATCGGCGACCGCGATTTCGTCGGTGATGACGGTGCCGTCCGCCAGGGTGATGACCACGGAACCGCCGAAGGCCTTCTCTGCAATGTCCAGGGAGTGGTAGCGCCGGGTCCACTCCGGATCCTCCACCGTGGTGACCTTGTGCCAGAGTTCCACGGTGTCCGGGCGGGCGGCGCGTTCCGGGGCATAGGAGTCGACGTGGTGCCAGGCGCCGTCCTGCAGTGCCACGGTGAAGATGTACGGGATGGAGTGGTCCAGTGTTTCGCGGCTTGCCGTCGGGCTGTATTTCTGCGGGTCGTTGGCGCCGGAGCCGATCACATAGTGGGTGTGGTGGCTGGTCTTGATCAGCACGGATTCCACGTTGGCCGGATCCTTGACCTCGGGGTGCTCGCCGTGCAGTTTGCGGGCGAGGTCGATCCACGCCTGCGCCTGGTATTCGGCCGAGTGCTCCTTGGTGTACGTGTCCAGGATGGCGCGCTTGGCTTCGCCCGCCTCGGGCAGCGGGACCAGGTAGGAGGCGTCCGGACCGTCGAGCATCCAGGCGATCACGCCGTCTTCGCCCTCGTAGATCGGCACGGGGGAGGTCTGCCCGCGCATGGCACGGTCCGCGGATTCGATCGCCATCTTGCCCGCGAACGCCGGCGCGTGCGCCTTCCAGGTGGAGATTTCGCCCTTGCGCGACTGCCGCGTGGCGGTGGTGGTGTGCAGCGCCTGGCCGACGGACTGGAAGATCGTCTCGACGTCGAGGCCCAGCAGGGTGCCGATGCCGGCCGCCGCGGAGGGGCCGAGGTGGGCCACGTGGTCGATCTTGTGCTCATGGAGGCAGATGGCCTTGACCAGGTTGACCTGGATCTCGTAGCCGGTGGCGATCCCGCGGATCAGCTCGGCTCCGCTGGAGCCGACGTGCTGGGCCACGGCCAGAATCGGCGGGATGTTGTCGCCCGGGTGGGAGTAGTCCGCGGCCAGGAAGGTGTCGTGGTAGTCCAGTTCACGGACTGCGACGCCGTTGGCCCAGGCCGCCCATTCAGGCGCCACGCGCTCCTCGATGCCGAAGACCTTCGAACCCTTGCCGCCGGTGGTGGGGCCGTGGGTGAGGGCCTGGGCCCGGGCCGCGACGATCGGGGCGCGGTTCAGCGAGGCGACCGCCACCGAGGCGTTGTCGATGATCCGGTTAATCACCATGTCGGTGACCTCGTCGGTGACTTCCACAGGATCGGCGGCGACCCTGGCGATCTTGTATGCAAGCTGGTCCTCGCGGGGAAGGTTTTCCTCGCTCTTGTAAACGCGGACGTGGTGTTCCGTGACCATGGTGCTCCTTCTAGTGAGGTACGTGGGTGGCTTTGACGTGGGAAAGACTGCGGTGCAGGTGCAGCGTGGTGGCGGCCTCGGCCAGCCGCGGGTTGCCCGCGGCAATCGCTTCGGCGATGGCGGCGTGCTCGGCGGCGGCGGCGGTGAGCCGGGCGGCGTCGTCGGCGGCCAGGCGCCGGACGCGAACCAGATGGACGCGGAGGCTGCGCATGGCCTGGACGAGGTAGGAGTTGGAGATTGCGGCGTCGATTGCGGCGTCCAGCCGGCCCACCAGCCCGTAGTAGTCGTGCAGGCCCGGACCCCCGGCGCCGATCAGTTCCGGGGCCCGGAGCAGCTCGCGCCGCAACTTCGAGAAGGCCGCCGGGTCACCGCGCTCGGCGGCCAGCGCCGCGGCCCGCCCTTCGAGGGTTTCGCGCAGTTCGAACAGTTCGTCGATGTCCTCCAGGGAAATGTCGGTCACGACGACGCCGCGCCCGCCGGCCGCCGTCGTCAGCCCTTCGGCCGTGAGCCGGCTCAGGGCCTCCCGCAGCGGGGTGCGCGAGACGCCGAGACGCTCCGACTGTTCCACCTCCGCGAGCACCGTTCCGGGCAACAGGCGCCATTCGATGATGTCGTCGCGCAAAGCCGCATAGGCCTTATCGCTGGCGCGCATCCTGCCTCCCTCGGGGGTCGCTGTAGGGGTTGAGCAGAATCAGTGTATACATGAAGGCGCCATTTGCCCAGAACGTCCGCCTTTTCCGTGGAAATGCGGCTGGCTCTGTATACATACAGTGTAGCGTCCAGATGCCCACGAAAACCTCCCCCGCGCCTGCGGTGCCCGGAACAGGAGCGCCAACCCTATTCGAGCAACAGGCCTCCGGATCGGGGAGCGAGGACGTGGTCAAGGACAATGGATGCGGCTCCAACCGCAGCGATGTCCTCTCCCAGGACGGACCCTGCCAGTTCCACCTCATGGATCATTCCCATGGCCAGCCGAGTGGAAAGAGCGGCGCGCAGTACCTCCAGGTAGCGGCTTCCCACCGGCGACCATGACGGTCCGCCGAAAACTATCCCGTCGACGTCCAGGAGGTTGGCGACGTCCTCAACCGCGCGGGCGAGGCGGGCGCCCGCAGCCCGGAAGAGCGCATCTGCTCTTTCGTCTCCGGCATCAGCCAGCGCCGCCAGATCACGGAAGCGGCCGGTGATCAGCAGCAAATCAGTGTCTTCGACAGGGCCGGCGATGATCCCTTCAGTGACGGCTTCCCTCACGAGCTGAACGGGCATGACTGAAACGCCCAGGCAGCCCATTCGCCCACAGCTGCACAACCGGCCTCCTTCACCGGTGGAAAAATGCCCGATTTCGCCTACGTTATTCGATGAGCCACGCACCACTTCGCCGTTCATCACAACGGCTGCGCCGATGCCGCTTCCGAGGTAAATGAAGGCAAAATTCTGGTCTGACCGTTTCTCCCGCACCCATAGCTCGGCGTGTGCCGCCGCCGTCGAGTCTTTGTCCAGAAACACGTTGAAGCCTGTTGCTTTGCCGAGAGATTCGCGCAACTCGACCCTCTCCCAACCCGTCAGCATGGGCGGCCCGACCACCGCTCCCTGATCGAACTCGATCGGACCCGGAGCGGCTATGCCGACGCCCAGCACTAGCGTTCGCGGAATGCCGGTCTCGCTGATCAGTTCCTCGATGGCCGAGGCTAACCTGGCCACGGTTTCATCCGGGCTGGCCACCGCCTCGACCGGGACGTGGCGGCGATGCACCACAGTGCCGGCGAGGTCCAGTAGAACAAAAGTAAGCATGGAGGGATCCAAATGGGCCCCCACGGCATATCTGCTGCTCGGATCGATGGTCAGGGTGGTCCTGGGTTTACCCTGCGGCACGTGGACCTTTCCGCTTTCCCGGATCAGTCCCAGATCGAGCAGCCTGCGGGCAATGTTGGACACCGTTTGGGTCGACAATCCAGTGGCGCCGATGAGCTCCACCCTGCTCAGTCCGGCCTCCGAGCGCCGCACGAGGTCGAGGACGACGGCTTGATTGAAGGCGCTCACGCGCTCAAGATTCGATCCCCGCGGCATGAAAAAACCCCTAACTCAATTTATTTGACTAAGCCCGATCCTAGACTATAGTGGCGTGTGTCACACGCTGTCACACAGTTCGGACACTTCATCAATCAGCTTCGCAGAGGCGGAGCTCTGTCTCCCAAAGGGAACCCCTGATATGACTCGGAAGAGATTTATTGCGGCCGCGGCAGGCGTACTGGCGGGCACCGTTGCCCTAAGTGCCTGTGGCGGCTCTGCTGCACCGTCATCGGCACCTAATCAGAATGCGGACGCCAAAGAGGTCACGCTCACGATCACCGCCAACGCCATCTCCGGCGGCAAGAACGCGGTTGGAGCCGACTGGATCACCAACTACGTCATCCCGAAGTTTGAGGAAGCGCAGAAGGCCAAGGGCGTCACGGCAAAGGTGAACTTCCAGCCCAACGGTGTGGACGACCAGGCCTACAAGACCAAGATCTCCTTGGACCTCTCCACCGGCCAGGGCGCCGATGTCGCCGCCATCGACGGCATCTGGCTCGGCGAGTTCGCAGATGCCGGATACATCAGCCCGCTTGACGATATTGTCGGCAAGGACAGGGTTGCACAGTGGGACGGCTGGAAGCAGATCAAACCCGCTGTCCAGCAGCTCACCACCTACGACGGCAAAGTTTATGGTGTCCCGGACGGCACTGACGGCCGCGTCATCTACTTCAACAAGAAGCTGTTCGCTCAGGCTGGCCTGCCGGCTGACTGGCAGCCGAAGAGCTGGGATGAAATCCTGGACGCGGCGCGGAAACTCAAGAGCCTTCCCGGGGTGACCCCGTTGCAGATCAATGCAGGCAAAGCAATGGGTGAAGCGGCAACGATGCAGGGGTTCCTGCCGCTGCTGCAGGGCACCGGTCAGTCCATCGAAAAGGACGGCAAGTGGCAGGGCAACAGCTCCGCCGTCCAGGACGTGCTGCGCCTTTACTCGACTGTTTACGGCTCGGAGAAACTGGGGGACCCGTTGCTGCAACAGGACGCGAAGGGCCGGGATAAGTCTTTCGAGGAATTCTCCAAGAACAAGTTGGGCATCCTGATCGAGTGCGATTACCTCTGGCGCTCGGTGATCAACCCCAAAACCGGCGTCGCTCCCATGGCAGACCGGGACACCGCTGTCGGCTGGGCCAAGATCCCCGCACAATCCGCGGGCAAGGGCCCCAAGGGTGGTGACTTTGTCAGCATGTCCGGCGGCTCGGGCGAGGTGATCAACCCGAAGACCAAGTACCCGCAGCAGGCCTGGGAACTGCTCCAGTTCATGGCCTCGGCAGATGCCATCAAGGCACGGATCGGCTCGACACCGCAGATCTCAGCCCGCGACGACGTCAACGCTGAGGTCCTTAAGGCCGATCCCTTGCTGAACTTCATCTCCACAGAGGTCCTGCCGGTTACGGCATACCGGCCCGCTCTCGCGGATTACACCCAGGTCTCCGCCGCTCTGCAGGACACCACCGGCCAGATCGTCTCGGGGAAGTCCGCCGAGGACGCAGGCGGCGCCTACCAGAAGGCCTTGGAAGGAATCGTCGGTGGAAACGACAAAACTTTCAAGTGACGAACTCGTAGAGGTACCGGTGCCCGCCGTTGCGGCGGGCACCGGTACGTCCCGGGCAGTCCAGGACGACGGCGATGTCGCCGGTCTCGGCAAGGCCAGGGCTGCTGCTTTCCTGGCGCCGGCCCTGCTCCTGATCTCGCTGTTCCTTGTCTTCCCGGCCCTCTGGACTCTGTATCTGGGCTTGACGAATTACCGGTTGAGCGGCTCGGCCGCAAAAAATCCGCAATTCGTCGGCTTGGACAACTACGTCGCCGCGCTCTCGGACGACAGGTTCTTCAACTCGCTGGGATTAACGCTCATTTTCGTGTTCGGATCTGCGGTTATCGGGCAGTCCGCTCTCGGGTTCGCTATTGCCTGGACTATGACCAGGGTCAAAAAATCCGTCCGGGCAGTAGTGGAGTTCTTTGTCCTCCTGGCGTGGATCATCCCCAGCTCGGTCACTACATTCCTGTGGTACGCCCTCCTGGACCGGAGCGACGGAACCTTGAATGCGATGCTGTCCACGGGCAACACCGCGTGGCTGCTCGATTACCCGCTGCAGAGCATCATCGCGTTCAATACCTGGGTCGGCACGGCGTTCTCCATGCTTCTGTTCAGTTCGGCCCTGGCGTCGGTACCGCCGTCACAGCTCGAGAGTGCCCGCATGGTGGGCGCTGGCGCCTGGTCGCAGTTCCGCGACGTCGTGTTTCCCCATATCAGGGGACACATCCTGACCAACACGCTGCTGATCACGCTCTGGACCTTCAACACCTTCACGCCCTACCTGCTGACCGCGGGGGGACCCGATGACCGGTCCAACATTCTTCCGATCTTCATCTACCACCTCGCCCTGAACGACGGCGCATTGGGCCAGGGCGCAGCTATCTCACTGATCATGATCATCATCAACCTGGTCATCGCCACCGTTTACCTGCGCCTGCTGAAGGAGAGAAAGTCATGACCGCGGTTCCCGGTTCGCGCACCAAGATCCAACGGGAAAGCCGGCAAATGCTGGGACACTTCCTGGGGCTGATGGGCAAGAGCGTGTTCACCGCGCTGGTATTGGCGTTCTTTGTCATTCCCGTTCTGTGGCTTGTCTTCGCACCTTTTGACGCGCACCCGAGCCTAAATGTGAAGCTGCCGGAGTTTACGCTCAACAACTTCAGGGTCCTGCTGGAGAATCCCATCGCCATCGCTTCGCTGGGCAATTCACTCATCCTGGCCCTGGGGTCGATGGCCGTGGTGCTGGTACTCGGGTCGCTTGCCTCTTATTCGCTTTCCAGGGTGAAGATTCCCGGGCGCGATCTGCTGCTCTACACACTGCTGCTGCTCTCATCCATCATCACCGGCACCGCCGCCATGGTGCCGACATTCCTGCTGATGGTGAAACTGGGGCTTATCGATTCCCAGTTCGGTGTCATTCTCGTGCTCAGCGGGGGCATCCTGCCGACAGTAATCTTCATCCTCAAGGACTTTATGGACTCGACCCCTAAGTCCTACGAGGAATCCGCCCGTCTCTATGGCGCCAAGCCGTTGCGGATCCTTTGGGACGTAGTTGTCCCACTGGCCCGGCCGGGACTTGCCACCATCGCAGTCTGGGCCGTGGTGCAGGTATGGGGCAATTTCCTGGTTCCCTACCTCCTGCTGAGGTCCCCGTCGAAGTCTCCCGCGGCAGTGGTGATGTACACCTTCTACACCGAAGGCGGCCAGCCCAATCTCGCCCTGATTTCTGCCTTTTCCCTGCTCTTCTCAATCCCCGTCGTCGCTATGTACTTTTTCGTCAACCGGCGTTACGGGTTCCGCTTCCATGGAGGTATCAAAAGCTAATGGCCAGCATCACCACCAGCTCCCTGATCAAGGAGTATCCCGGCGGGGTCCGCGGCGTGGACGGGATGGACGTCACCATCCACGACGGCGAATTCTTCGCCCTGTTGGGTCCGTCCGGCTGCGGGAAGACCACCCTGCTACGCACCATCGCCGGACTGGAGAAATCCACGTCGGGCAGCATCACAATCGGGGAGCGGGAAGTCACCAACATGGAACCTGGCCAGCGCCGCGTCGCCATGGTGTTCCAGGACTACGCGCTGTTCCCGCACATGTCCATTGCCGATAACATCGCTTACCCGCTGAAGATTCAAAAAGTAGCCAAAACCGAGCGGCTTTCCAGAGCCGAGGAGGTGGGGGACAAGCTGTCACTCCAGGGCCTGCTTGAGCGGCGCCCGGGACAGCTCTCCGGCGGCCAGCAGCAGCGCGTGGCCTTGGCGCGCGCAGTGACCAGCCGGCCCGACGTGTTCCTGTTTGACGAGCCGCTGTCGAACTTGGACGCCCGCCTTAGGCTTGAGGCACGGACGTTCCTTAAAAAGCTGCAGCTGGACTTGGGTGTGACCACTGTTTTCGTCACGCACGACCAAGCTGAAGCGCTCGCCCTTGCCGACAGGATCGCCATCATGCGCTCGGGCAAAATGCAGCAGCTCGGAACCCCCCGCGAAGTCTTTCAGCGTCCGGCCAATACCTTCGTCGCTTCCTTCGTCGGCTCGACCTCCATGAACCTGATCAAGGGCAGCGTTGCCGACGGTATGGTCGCAATCGGCGGCCAGCGCGTGCCGCTGCCGACGGACGCCGCGGGGCGGGTCAGCGACGGTCAGGAGATCACCTGGGGAGCCCGGCCGGAATATCTGGGCTTGTCGGCCGGGCCTGTCCCGGGCGGCCTCGAGGGGACGGTGACGGTGTCCGAAAACCTCGGCGCCTCCGTGCTGATGACGGTGGAACTTCCCGGCAACGAGGAACTGGTCCAGGTTGTGGTGGGCGAGGACGACGAGCCCGGAATCGGTGCCCGCGTGTGGATCACCTTCGAGCCCCGGCGGACCCTGCTGTTCGACGCTGAAGGTCTGCGGATCGGAGACTAGTTGTGCGCATTACCCGCTTGCTCACCCCCGAGGATCGGGTGGAGAGCCTCTACGCTAACGTCCCGTTTGAAGTGCAGGGATGCGAGTCTTTGGAAGTGCTCCTGGAATATGACAGGTCGCGGGCGGTCATTGACCTGGGCTGCACGGGCCCGGACGGGTGGCGGGGCTGGTCCGGCGGGGCCAAGAAACGCTTCGTCATCAGCAGGACGGCCGCCTCAACGGGATACTGCCCGGGAGTGCTGGAAGCGGGACTTTGGAACGTCGTGCTCGGACTTCACCACGTCCCCGCCGAGGGGGTCAGGGTTGAACTGACGATCAATACGCCGGCGACCGGCGGAGTGGATGCGGAGCCTTCTGCTCCCGCCCCGGCCAGCACCGTCCCGGCCAGCCGTCGCCGGAGCCTTCCCGCCGAAGCAGGCATGACGTGGTTTGCCGGGGATTGCCATGCGCACACTCTCCACTCGGACGGCAGCCTCTCGATCCGTCAGTTGGCGGCCGGGGCTGCCCGGAACGGCCTGGATTTTCTCGCTGTGACGGACCACAACACCGTAAGCCACCATCCGCATCTGTTGGGTGTGGGCGGGGAATACGGCATCGCGCTGCTGCCCGGGCAGGAAGTGACCACAGTCCGGGGCCACGCCAACGCGTATGGCCGCATCAACTGGGTTGACTTCCGGCGCCACCCCGACGCCTGGCTCGACCAGGCGGAAGATGAAGGCGGCTTTTTGTCGATCAACCACCCGGTGGCGACCGACTGTTCCTGGCAGTGGCAGCTCTCGCGGAAACCGACCCATGCGGAAATCATGCACGAGACCTGGCTGCCTAACAGGCGCGACACCAGCATCTGGGCGTGGCTGAGCGCCTGGGGCGAGCCGGTGATCCCGCTGGGCGGCGGAGATTTCCACCGGCCCGAGGACGGGCACCCTACCGGGCTGCCCACCACATGGGTCCAGGCCGAAGGTGCCGGGGAAGAGGAACTCCTCGGTGGACTCAAGAGCGGGCCGACTGCCCTCAGCATGGGAATCGACGCGCCGCTGCTGCTGCGTGTCGACGGGGAATTGCTTGCTGTCGACGCTGAGGGGACACTCCTGATCGACTTCGAAGGACGTCGGCAGCTCATCCGCGGCCCCCGCGTAACCATCAAGGATCGGGGAGCGGGCCCGTACCGCCTTGAAACGGCCGACCGTCAGATTCTCGCCCTGACCTAGGCCAACGGATACGTCCTCGTGCGATTTGTCCTCGGCAGCGGGCCACGCTTGCCCCGGAGGCCGCCCTTCAGCGATCTGAAGTGGCGGCCTCCGGTTTTCTCTTTGTCGGCCTGCGGCGCGAGAAGCGCTATCCCCGCGGGCTGAGGCGTAGTGTGCGGATTTCCCACGGCTCGAGCATGAACTTGTATTCGCCGTCAGCCCGTTCCGACTCCAGCGCCCTGCCTGTGAGGTCCACGGTCGCTACCTGGCCAAAGGGGCCGCTGAGCACGGCCCCGGTGCCCTGATCGGCGAGCAGCACAACCCTGATCTCCATGTCATCGCCCACCCGGCGCATGCTGCTCATCCGTACGCTGTCACCGCGCAGGCACAGACCTTGCAGGGCTCCCGGGATTGCCTCCGCTTCCGTTCCTCGGCCCCGCACAACCAGCCCGGGAGCGTTGAAGTGGTCGGAAAGCTGCACGGCGCCTGCGTTGCGATAGCCCTTCGAGGATGCGATGACCGCGAATTCGACATCGACCTCGGTCCCGGCCTCCTGGGCGCCCGGAATCGGGATCTCAGAGGCTGCCGGTTCGTCGCGCAGTGGATGGACGTTGACGCTGATCGATCCGACGGCACGAAGCAGGGTGAGTGCCAGTTCGTTCCCCTCAACCACCTCATACTCGGTCGCATCATGCAGCAGGACAGTGGCAGGTCCTGCCGACACGAAGGTGTAGGCGGGGAAAGTCGGAAGAGGATATTCCCCGCCCCCGCCCTCTGCGGTGAGCGAGCGGCTCGTTATGGAGAACTGGCCCTCGGAAGCCGAAGACTCCACGGGGTGGGGGAGCGGAACGTGCAACCGCAGCCGGTGGTCGGCGGCTTCATTGGTGAACTGAACGCGCAGCCGGACGAATGGTTCGCCACGGCGCAGTTCCACGAACATGTGGACCGGAACGTCCACACGGTCTTCGGACCGGCAACCAAGGCCGGGCTCCATGAAGCGGGGACACGAAAAGTGCCGGCTTACCTTGACTACGGCCCTCACAGACCCGGTTTCCAGCACGTCCACAGTGATAGCCGAAGGCTCTGCGACGAGGATGTCCACGGCCGGCGGGCCGTAGTTATAGCTGTCGCCACAGTCGCCACCGTCAACGAGCCTGCCGATGCCTTGCAGGACCGTTCCGTCCGCGCCGGTCAGAGACACCGTTCCGTCCGAGCCAATCGCCACCGAAACGAGTCCGTTGCTCAAGACCCCGTCTTCGCACGTTACATGCTCCGCAGCCCGGTCCTCACGCTGGAAGACTTTGAAGGGCGTGACCCCCATGGCCGGGACCGGCACGTCGACAAGGACCCTGCGTCTGGGCTGCGCGAGGATGCGGACTTTCCACTCGCCCGGGTGCGCTTCCACGGAGGCCGCCAGGTCCGCCTTGAACGTGACGATGTCGAACACGGGGGTGGAGGGCACCTCCGCGACGTCGAACTCGAGAGAATAGGGCGCAACCCGGTAGTTCTCGATCAGCTGACCAAACAATTCACGTCCGTGGATGCGGTTCATCATGCGTTCGACCAGGACTGAAGCGTCCATCGCCTCATCACCCAGCATGGTCGGCGCTTGTCCCAGTTCCTGGACGGCCAAGACGGCGCCGTCGGCGGTTTCGGCAACCACCGGCAGACCCTCAGCAGGTGCAGGAACTTCCAGTTCGACCATCACCGTGCGGTCCGTGGGCAGGGTGTTGAGAGCTGCAAAGGCGTCGCTGGGAACGCCTTCGGCTACGGACAGGCCAACTTCGTTGCGGACGGCCCGGGCGATCTGGGTGGCTTCGTTCAGGCGTGCCTCGACCTGGTCGACAGTTTCGTCAGTTCCGGATCCGACCACGGAATCGTGGGCTGTGGACTCTATTATGCGGCGCCACGACATGCTGATGAACGGCTCAAAGTCAGCTCCGCTGTGGGTGGCGGCCAGCCGTTCGGCGTCCAGGACCATGCGCTCTGCCTTGGCCATCGCGATTTTGAGGTTCCGGCGGATCGAGAAGACGCCGGGAAGGATGTTGCCGCGCGCGTGCGAACGCAGTTCCCCGTCCACGACCTGCAGGTTTTCCCCCGGAGCAAAGGCGGCCAGGTACTCGTCTAAAGTGGCGACCCTTATGGGGAAAGCCGGAGAATCGTAGGTGTCTACGTGCCTCATGAGGCCTGTATCGGGGGGCATGTGGTCGGTGCCTACCATTCCCAGGATGGGGTCGCCGCGGTAGCGGTCGGCGGTTTCTTGCCGGTATTCCTTCAGCGCGTGGGGGATGTGTTCGGCAATGGCAAGGATGTCGAGGGCACTGCCGTATCCGTCGAAAAGGTATTCCACGCGCACAGATGACCCGTCGGGGGCCACCCAACGGAAGGAATGGCCGCTGACTTTGGACGGTACCCCACGCCACAGGCAGGCATCCGCGATGCCGGCCTGGCTCAGGATCTGTGGCATTTGGGCAACGTGCCCGAACATGTCGGGAAGGTATCCCACATTCATGTACCCGCCCAGCTTCAGCGCACCGGCCATGCCCATTTGGAGATTGCGTATGATCGTCTCGCCCGAGCACAGGAATTCGTCCAGCAGGATCTGCCAGGGACCCAGTGCCAGCTGACCGCTGGCGACGACAGCTTTGACCCTATCTGTATTTTCCGGCCGGATCTCCAGGTAGTCCTCGATCGCCGCTGTCTGACCATCCAGCGTGAACCTGAACCGGGGGTCTTCCTCGGCCATTGCCAAGACGGTGTCGAACATCTGGATCAGCTTGAAGCGGAACACCTGGAACGGTTCGTACCACTCCCGGTCCCAGTGCGTGTGCGGCACGAGGACGATGCCGGTTTCATTTGTGGCGCTCATGCGGACGCTGCCTCTCCGCCTACGGTCATGTTGAGGGACTCCGCGAGAGCCACCGCGATCAGCTGGGCTACCCTTACGTCCGCTTCGCCTTCCGCTATGCCGGTTGGCGGTCTCTCTTGCCCGTTCACCATGCGGTGGAAGGCCACGAGTTCCTGCTCAAACGCTTCTGTCACATCCTCAACCGTGCACGTGGATGCTCCGTCACCTGCTTTTTCCGTCAAGTGCAGCTTTGTGGGCGCGTTGAGTAGATAGGGGACGGTGAATTCGAGTTTCCCCGAGCCTTTGGTGTGGTGCACGGTCACGGTTTCCCGGTAGACCGGATAGTCGGCAAGGAAATGCCAGTTGAAATGGACACGAAGGCCTTCATTCACTGTCCCGCTGATTTCAATGGATCCAGGCTCATCCTGTTGTGCCCAGAAGCTGACGGCGTCAACGGTGCGGACGGGACCTACGAGTGCCCGCACTAGGGCGATGTCGTGGATCAGGCTCCCGAGTATGACGTTGGAGTACAGGCTTCGCAGCAATTCAGGGCTGCTTTGGCCCAGGGCCGCATCCAGCCTGCCGGCGTCGGCCGCTGAAAGCCCGGACAGCACCTCCGTTGGGACATCCCCCGGTGGGCGGCGAAGATTGGCGTAGGCCAGTTGCGCGGAGCCGCTCGGATGGAGAACTTCGACGTTGAGGTATCGCACGTCCTTCCGGTCCGGGAGTCGCTCCTTCAAGGCAAGGACCGCCGGATCGTACTCCTTCATGTAGCCCAGAAGGAGCATGGGCCGGCCTTGGTTTTGCTCGGCTTTGCGCAACAGGCGGATCTCTTCAAGGGAGAACGCGAGGGGCTTCTCGCAGAAAACCGCGACGCCGGCCTCGATGGCTTGCAGCGCCGGCGTGCCGTGGGAGCCCGAGGTCAGCAAGACGACAGCGTCCAACTGCTCACCTTCCAGCATGTCGGCCAGGCTTCCGTAGCGGTGCTCAGCGGCAATGCCGTACTGGTCGCCGATCTGGCCAAGCAGCGCTGGAGACAGGTCGGACACCGCGGCCAGTTCGAACAGATCCCAGCGTCGCTTGATTAGGGGCAGGTGCACGGCCTGGGCGACGGCGCCCAGGCCCACGACTCCAATTCGGAGAAGCAAGGTCATTACGGTATCCACTTTCTGATGACGTTTCGGTTGATGGCATGGTGTTTGCCTGCAAGGTCCGGATCATCTTCCGGCTGCGGTATGGTGTCCTGCTCCACCACGAGCCAGCCGTCATAGCCGCTGGCGATGAGTTCATTCATGAATCTGTCGACCGCCAGGTCACCTGCGCCCAACGGAACGAAGGCCCTACCGGCCCACACATCCCGCATGTCCCCCTTGTTCCTGACAACAGAGCGGAGCACGTCGACGCGGGTATCCTTGATGTGGACGTGGTTGACCCGTCCACTCCATCGTCCGAGACTCTCAACCGGATCCCCGCCTCCCAGGATGAGGTGGCCGGTGTCCAGGGTCAGGCCTACGTCCGTGCAGTCAAGAAACCTTTCGATCTCCTCAGGTGTTTCCACATGCGTGCAGGCATGGTGATGAAACGTGGGCTCAAAACCGCGTTCCCTTACCAGTCGCGCGGCGGCGCTGACGTTCCGTGCCAATGTGCGCCAGCCCCCAGCGGTGAGGGCAACGTCCTTTCCGCCTCCGGGGTTTGCCCGGCGCCGGTCTGAACCGCTGTCCGCCAGCGTCGGTAAAGGGAGCCGCTCATGCCCGCCAACACGGGCCTCCGTGAAAACGTCAAGGGCTTCCGAAAGCAGGGAGAGCGCGCCCGTAAATGCATCGGGATCGCTGAACGGCAGATCAATCCACCCGCCGGCGAGGGACAACCCGTGATTTCCCAGGCGGCCGCGAAGTTCAGCGCCACGACCGAGGAAGCCGACGGGGCCGAGATCGACGCCGCTATAGCCGTGCTTGCTCAAAATGGCGCACACCTCATCGGGGCCAGGCAAGTGGCCTCCTGCTGTCGCGCCCAGGTCAAACACGCCAAAACTCACGGGTGCACCCGCAACTTCAATCAAGGAGACTCCTCGCACGGCAGAAGGAATTGTTGATCCGCAGGGCCAAGGCAGTTCAGTGTTGCCGGGGGAGACCGAGTCAGGACAAGAAGTAATGTAGCCCACACCGCCCACTAAATCAATTAAGTTGAGTAAGCTCAGTGGGCGACCATTGGCCGTTCCTCGGCGAAGGCGTCCCCACGAGAGCCGAGGAAGCCGGACGTCCTCGGATTCCCGGTCGCCGTGCGTCGTATGCCCGCCCCTATTTGTTCCGGAGATGAGCAACAATGCTGCAGTGCCCCATCATTTTGCCCGACACCCTCTTCGCGGACGTTGACCGGGCTGGTCCCGTTCCCTTGTACTTCCAGGTCTCCTCGAGGATCGAAAGCGCGATCCTGTCGGGAGAGTTGCCAGCCGGCGCGCGCCTGGAGAATGAGCTGGTACTGGGCCAGAAGCTTCGCTTGTCCCGCCCGACGATCCGTCATGCAATCCAGAGACTGGTTGACCAAGGGCTGCTGGTAAAACGCCAGGGGATCGGCACCCAGGTGGTGCACCGCCCCGTCACTCCGGAGACGAGGGCGGCAAATCCCTTCGAGGACACATCCCGGATGGGACAGCATCCAAGCTTTCGGGTGCTGACGCATGAGTCCATCGCAGCTCCCGCCACGGTGGCCGAAACCCTCGGACTGGAGGCTGGCGGGGCGGTTTTCCACCTGCGTCGACTCCGTCTGGCGGGCGGGCGTCCCCGTGCCATACTCGAGAACATTCTGCCCGAAGCGTTCGCCACCCTGGCGCCGGAGCAGTTTGAGCACAACACGCTGAACCGGCTCCTCGGTGCACGGGGCGCCGCGCTCCAATCCTCGAAGGAAACGATAGGCGCCCGCATCGCCTCAGAAGAAGAGGCGGGGCTGTTGGAGATAGGCGCCGGTGAACCGGTACTCACCGTTGGCGTAACGGTCCACGACCAGTCCGGCAAAGCGGTCGGACTCGGGCAGCACTGCTATCGATCAGACAGCTATTCAACCGGGGTCACACTCGTGTAGAAGGAGCCACCGGGAGCGAGTCGCGGCCAAGTCGCCGGTCCACACGTCGCCAACCGGAGGTGCTGCTTACGACGGCGGCCGGATCCAGCGGTATTCGTTCTCCGGCCGGCCCGGAGCGCCGTACCGCGCGGCGCGGGATACTGTTCCGGCGTCGGCGAGATACTCGAGGTAACGCCGCGCCGTAACGCGGGACATGCCCAGCGCCTCCATGGCCTCGCTGGCCGACACCGCTCCGGCCTGCGCCTTGATGAAGTCCTGCACGGACTCCAGCGTGGACACTGACAGCCCCTTGGGCAGCGGCAGTTCGGAGGGTGCCCGCAGGCTGGCAAAGGCCTGGTCCACGTCGCTCTGGGATGCCCCTGGCCCTGCTGCGCCGGGGCCGGCCAGCTGGTCCCGGAACTGCCGGTAACTGGCCAGCTTGTCCGCGAAGGTTGCATACGTAAACGGCTTGATCAGGTACTGTACGACGCCGGTGGCCACGGCGCTGCGGACAATGTTCAGTTCGCGCACGGCTGTGATGGCGATGATGTCGGCGAAGAATCCGGCCGCCCGCATCCGCCGGGCGATGTCCAGACCGTGCAGGTCCGGAAGGTTCATGTCCAGAAGCACCAGCTCCACCGGCGTGCCGGCTGCGGTGAACTCCGCCATCAGCCGCAATGCGGACTGACCGTCGGGGGCGGACCCGGCCAGGGTGAAACCGTCGAGCCTGCCGACGTAGGCGGCGTGCGCGGCCGCGGCGATGGGCTCGTCCTCGACGACGAGGACGCGGATGTCGGTCATGAATGTCTCTCTGTGAGGGGCGCACGCTCGGCCGCCGGGGGCTCGGCCGGTGCGGGCGCGGCCGCCGCCGTCGGCAGTGTGACGCGGAACAGCGCCCCCGCGGGACTGGTGATTGTCATGGTACCGCCCAGGCGCTGCACGGCCTGCCTGACCAGGGCCAGTCCCAGCCCGCGTCCGAACGGGCCCGGCGCTTTGGTGCTGAAGCCATGCCGGAAGACATCGTCCACCACCTCCGGATCGATGCCAGGACCGCTGTCCTCCACCGTGATTTCCAGCGCATCGTTCGCCGTCCCGACGGTCAGTTCCACGAGCTTCGGGGCCGGCGCGTCGGCCGCGGCGTCGATGGCGTTGTCCAGCAGGTTGCCGAGAATCGCGACCAGGTCCTCGACGGCAAGGCCAGTGAATGCCGTGGAGCCGCCGCTGTTCAGGGTGAGCTCCACCCCGCGCTCGTGGGCCTCGGCGACTTTGCCCATGATCAGCGCGCCCAGGACGGGCTCTTCGATGGAACTGACGAGATCGTCGGTCAGCCGCTGGCTTAGCTCAAGGTCCTTTGTGGCGTAGTCCAGGGCCTCGGCGCCGCGGCCGAGCTCCATGAGCGAAACTATCGTGTGGAGCCGGTTCGAGTGCTCGTGGGTCTGGGCACGCAGTGCATCGGAGAGCGTGCGCATGGTTTCCAGCTCGCTGCCCATCGACTCGATTTCGGTGCGGTCCCGGATGGTGGCGACCGTGCCGAACACCGCGCCGCGCTGGCGCCCCGACGCGGAGCCCGGCCCCACGGCCGGGCCCTGGTTCACCACCAGGACGCGAGAGCCGGTCAAGTGGATTTCGTCGTGGGCTGTCCGCCCGGACTCAAAGAGATCTTTGAGGCTCGCTGCCAGCGGCAGCTCCGACAACGCCGGCGCCGGGGCGCCCTTGCCGCCGGGAATGCCACCGCCCGGGTAGCCGCCGTCGGCAGGTTGCGGGCTGAGCCCGAGCAGGGCCGCCGCCTGGTCGTTGTACATCACCACCCTGCCCCGAGTGTCGACCAGGATCAGTCCCTCCCGAACCGAATGCAACACCGATTCGTAATAGGCGAAGAGCTGGGCAAGCTGTTCGGGCCCCCAACCCCGGGTCACCCTGCGCAGGTACCGGCCAAGCAGCCAGGACGCCACGGCACCGCCGAGGAGCAGGGCAATCCCGATCACGAGCAGGGCCGGCAGCCTGCCGGAGACGGCCACGTCCACGGTTCCGACCGTCACGCCGGCGGCTACAAGGGCGCGCACTTTGCCGCTCGCGTCCTTGACGGGGACGATCGTGCGGACCGAGGGGCCGAGGGTGCCGCCGGTAGTTTCGGTGAAGGACTTGCCGTTGAGGGCGGCATCAACGGAGCCGATGTAGGGCTTTCCGATTTCCGCCTTGTTCGGGTGGGTCCAGCGGGTCCGGTCCGGGGCCATGATGGTGATGAAGTCGGCGCCGGCGTCGGCCGTGACCTTCAGGGCGTAGGGCTGCAGCAGCGCAGTCGGATCGGGGGAGTCGGCCGCCCGAAGCACGAGGGGGTTGTCGGCCACGGCGGTGGCGACCCCTGCCATGCGCCGGCCCGCCTCGGCATAGGCCTGGTCCCGGGCGTCGACGAATGCGGCCGTGCCCACGATGGCGGTCAGGGCCACCATGAACAGCAGATGTGCCGCAAACAGCCTGCGGGCAATGCTCCAGCGGTGGATCATCAACCCCTCCTACGACCAATATGAACGCAACGGTGAGCTAAGTCACTCGATCGCTAATGATGGATATCACACCGGACGTGATGAGCTCAGAGCCTGGGCCGCAGCGTCTTCCAGATTATCCAAAAGGAGACACCCATGGCATCTCAAAGAGGAGAGTCAGCGGCGCAGGACGACACGCTGACCAAGCCCCGCCGCAAAGGGCTCGACAAGTCCCACTACCTCTACATGGCCGTCATTGTCGCAGTGATTGCGGGCGCCGTCGTGGGGCTGCTGTTCCCCGAGTTCGCCAAATCCCTGAAACCGGTGGGCGACGGCTTCGTCAAACTCATCAAGATGATGATTGGCCCCGTGATCTTCTGCACCATCGTGCTGGGCATCGGCTCCATCGCCAAGGCCGCCACGGTGGGCAAGGTCGGCGGCCTGGCGCTCATCTACTTCATGGTCATGTCCACCTTCGCCCTGGCGATCGGCCTCGTGGTGGGCAACCTGATCCACCCGGGCGAGGGCCTCAACCTCGCGCCCTACGATCCGAACAAGAAGGCGGCGGCCGACAGCACGGTCGACTTCCTCATGAGCATCATCCCCGGCGACATTCCCGTCCTGCCGACCCTCTTCGCCGCGATCCTGGTCGGCTTCGCCGTACAGAAGATGGGCCCGCAGGGAGCCCCCATCCTCAAAACCGTTGGCTACGCGCAGGCCCTGGTGTTCCGCATCCTCATCATGATCATGTGGCTCGCCCCCCTCGGCGCCTTCGGCGCGATCGCCGCCGTCGTCGGTGCCACCGGCGTGCAGGCCATCTTCAGCATGTTCACGCTGATGGCAGCCTTCTACATCACCTGCGCACTGTTCATCGTCGTGATCCTCGGCGGTCTGCTCAAGGTGGTCACCGGTGTCAACATCTTCAAGCTGATGAAGTACCTGGCCCGCGAATACCTGCTGATCTTCTCCACGTCCTCCTCCGAAGCCGCGCTGCCCCGCCTGATCGCGAAGATGGAACACCTCGGCGTGTCCAAGCCCGTCGTGGGCGTGACGGTCCCCACCGGTTACTCCTTCAACCTGGACGGCACGGCCATCTACCTGACCATGGCCGCTCTCTTCGTCGCCAACGCCATGGGCACGCCCTTGGACCTTGGTGAACAGGTTTCCCTGCTGGTCTTCATGATCATCGCCTCGAAGGGCGCCGCCGGCGTCACCGGTGCCGGCCTGGCCACACTGGCCGCCGGACTCCAGGCACACGCGCCGCAGCTGCTGGGCGGCGTCGGCATGATCGTCGGCATCGACCGCTTCATGTCCGAGGCCCGGGCGCTGACCAACTTCACGGGCAACGCCGTCGCCACCGTGCTGATCGGCACGTGGGTTAAGGAGATTGACGGCGAACGCGTGGACCGTGTCCTCGCCGGCGCCGAGCCGTTCGACGAAGTCACCATGCTCGCAGGCCACGGCCACGGCCCGGCGCAGGAAACCGGTTCCACACCGACCCCGGCAGCCCCCGCCACCGTCTAGGCGCGGAAAGGCCTGAGCCAATCAGCACCGAGAACTGCCCGGACGCCCAGCGTCCGGGCAGTTCTTTGTCCGGTCCCTGTCATCCTCTCCGGCGGCCGCCGCGGCGGCTGCCAGTTCGTCCCCGGATTCTCCCTCCTGCTCCAACCTTCGACTTCAACCGGAAGGTCAAGGCTCACGGAACGGCGCTTGTCAAGGTCCGCCGAATACCGTGTCGGGCGCTGTAACCTTGGGAGGAAACACGCTCGGCTCCGTGAGCCGGCGCCAGCAACACCCAGCAACACCATGCACGACCATCACCGTCATCGAAAGTGTGGATAGATACGTGAGCAGCGAACAGGGTTCAGCAACTCTGGAAGGCATCGAACTCGATCTGGACGACGCCGTCATGGGCCCCACCGGGCGGCCCCAACGCGACTTTCCGGAGCCCGCGCCGCTGTCCTCCCATGGTCCTGCGCGGGTGATCGCCATGGTGAACCAGAAGGGCGGCGTGGGCAAAACCACGTCCACCATCAACCTCGCCGCCGCCTTGGCCGAATATGGCCGCCGCGTGCTCCTGGTGGACTTCGATCCGCAAGGCGCCCTGTCCGCAGGCCTGGGCACCAACCCGCACGAGCTCGACCTGACCGTGTACAACGTGCTGATGGACCGCAAGGTGGACATCCGCGACGCCATCCAGCAGACCGGCGTCGAGAACGTCGATCTGCTGCCGGCCAACATCGACCTCTCCGCCGCCGAGGTGCAGCTGGTCAACGAAGTGGCCCGCGAGCAGGTCCTGGATCGGGCCCTGAAGAAGGTTGAGGATGACTACGACGTCGTCCTCATCGACTGCCAGCCCTCCCTGGGCCTCCTCACCGTCAACGCGCTGACCGCCGCCCACGGCGTCATCATCCCGCTGATCTGCGAATTTTTCGCCCTCCGCGCCGTGGCGCTCCTGGTCGAAACCATTGATAAGGTCCAGGACCGGCTCAACCCGCGCCTTCAGGTCGACGGCGTCCTCGCCACGATGTACGACGCCCGGACCCTGCACGGCCGCGAAGTGATCGCCCGCCTCGTGGAGGCCTTCGGCGACAAGGTCTTTGAAACCGTCATCAAGCGCTCCATCAAGTTTGCCGACGCCACCGTAGCGGCGGAGCCCATCACCACTTACGCGGGAAACCACGTCGGTGCCGACGCCTACCGCCGCCTGGCCAAAGAGCTGATTTCGCGCGGCGGCGCGCCTTAGCCAGGCACGTGGCAGGCACTTTCCTCTCGACGGCGGAGCTCGACCTGCCCGCGGACCCCGCGGGCCAGGCAGCACCGCAGGGCCCTGCAACCCGGGGTGGTTCTGCAGCACCGGATGGCCCTGAGGGCAAACAGGGGCAGTCCGCGAAGAAGGCCGGATTCGAAGTCCGGCTGGCCAACTTCACCGGCCCCTTCGACCTCCTGCTGGGCCTGATCTCCAAGCACGAGCTGGACATCACCGAGGTGGCGCTATCCACGGTCACCGACGAATTCATCAAGTACATCAGGGGACTGCAGCAGCTGGGGGAGGAATGGGCCCTGGATGAGGCCAGCGAATTCCTGGTCATCGCCGCCACCCTCCTGGACCTCAAGGCCGCCCGGTTGCTGCCCGCCGGCGAGGTGGAGGACGACGAGGACATCGCCCTGCTGGAAGCCCGCGACCTCCTGTTCGCCCGGCTGCTGCAGTACAAAGCCTTCAAACAGGTGGCCGGCATGATCGGTTCGACGCTCGAACTGGAAGCCCGCAGATACCCCCGGCAGGTGGCACTGGAGGGACACTTGGCGGCGCTTCTTCCGGAACTTCTCTGGCGGCACACCCCGGAGCAGTTCGCCGGCCTGGCCGAAGCAGCCCTCAAGCCCAAGGAAGCCGCGCCCACGGAGGTGGGCCTGGCGCATCTGCACGGCACCCCGGTCAGCGTCAAGGAACAGGCCGAACTGCTGGGACACCGGCTCCGACAGGGCACCCCGCTGACGTTCCGGGCGCTGATCGCCGATGCCGAATCCACCCTGGTGGTGGTGGCGCGTTTCCTGGCGCTGCTGGAGCTGTTCCGCGACCGCGCGGTGGGCTTTGACCAGCTGCTGCCGCTGGGGGACCTGACCGTTCACTGGACGGCCGACGCCACAGGGTGGAGCAGCGAAAGCCTGAGTGAAGAATATGAGGACCAGCCGTGAACGACACAGAACCCGTCGACGTTGCAAGCCTGCCCGGCGGCGCCCGCGCCGCCCTTGAGGCCGTCCTGATGGTAATCGACGAACCGGCTACAGCCGCGGCCCTCGCGGCGGGGCTGAACCTGACGGTCGACGTCGTCGACTCGCTTCTGGCTGAACTGCAGCGTGAGTATAACGGGTATACTGTTAGTGCCCCGGATGCGGACGTCGCCAGCCATAGCAGCAACACCAGCAGCAATAATGACGGCAACAATGCCGCCCCCCGGGGTTTTGAATTGCGGAATATCGCCGGAGGCTGGCGCATCTATTCCCGCGCGGAGTTCGCTGAGGTCGTTGGCGGGTTCGTGCTGGAAGGGCAAACAGCCAGGCTGACGCAGGCGGCGCTTGAGACGCTCGCCGTCATCGCTTACCGCCAGCCCGTATCGAGGGCGCGGGTGTCTGCAATTCGAGGAGTCAATGTTGACTCTGTCGTGCGGACGCTGATGCAGCGGGGGCTGATTGAGGATGTGGGAACCGATCCCGAATCCGGGGCAATCCTGTACCGTACGACATCGTATTTCCTCGAGCGGATGGGGATCGGCTCCGTTGCTGAATTGCCTCAGCTTTCCCCCCACCTTCCAGGCCTGGAAGGCATCGAGGAGTTTTACGAGCCAGGAAGAATGTAGGCAGGAAGAACGCAGACAGGAACACTGTCTGCACACAAGTATCCACCGGGCAGAACATTTTGCCCGGCCTGCGGGTGTTGTCGGGAGACAGCGGCCGCGGGCCACGAACGTTAGGACGGGTCATGACACAGGCGGGACGCCAGGGTTCACCACGTAACAGTGCCGGAGGAAACAGCGCCGGACGCAATGCCGGACGCAACAGCGCCGGAGGCAATGCCGGACGGGCAGCGGGCGGCAAGGGAGGCCGTGACTTCCCTGGTCGTGACTTCTCGAAGGGCGGCGGAGACCGCCCCTTCAAGCACCCCAAGCCTCGCGAAGAGGCCTTCATCGATCCGGACCTGCAAGCCGGCGCCCCCGCTTCCCGGCCCGCGGCCGGGGGCCGGAAGCCGAACAGCCCGGCCGCCAAGGGCGCGGCCCGCAAGCCCGGCGCCCGGAAGCCAGGCTTTGGCAAAGAACCCGGCACGCCCGGCGCGCTCAAGCCCAAACCGCGGACCGGCGCCGCGAAAGCGGCCGGGCCCCGCGCCTTCGGCAGCGAACGCTTCGGTCAGAACCTCGGGCCAGTGCGCAGGCCCGCCCGCAACCGCGGTCCGCGCCGCGAGGTCCCGCAGTCCGAGTTCCACGACGCCGACGGCATCCGCCTGCAGAAAGTCATGGCCTCCGCCGGTGTGGCCTCGCGCCGCGTCTGCGAGGAAATGATCGCCGAGGGCCGCGTCGAGGTCGACGGCCACGTCGTCACCGAGCTCGGCATGCGCGTCGACCCGAAGACCGCCGTGATCCACGTCGACGGCCTGCGCATCCAGCTCGACGAGAACATGGTCTACATGGTCTTCAACAAGCCCAAGGGCGTTGTCTCCACCATGGAGGACCCGGATGGCCGCCCGTGCATCAGCGACTTCGTGCGCAAGTACAACGGCGAGCGGCTCTTCCACGTGGGCCGGCTCGACGTCGCCACGGAAGGGCTGCTGCTCCTGACGAACGACGGCGAGCTCGCCAACCGCCTGACGCACCCTTCGTACGAAGTGCCCAAGACCTACCTCGTGCAGGTCCGCGGTCCGTTCCCGCAGGGCGTCGGCGCCGAACTCAAAGCCGGCGTCGAGCTCGAGGACGGAATCGCCTCCGTGGACTCCTTCAGGCTCGTGGACTCAACTCCGGGACATGTGCTGATCGAGGTTGTGCTGCACTCGGGCAAGAACCGGATCGTCCGGCGCCTGTTCGACGCCGTCGGCTTCCCCGTCCTGCGCCTGGTCCGCGTCAAGGTGGGCCCCATCGGTCTGGGCGACCAGCGCCAGGGCAGCATTCGCAACCTCGGCAAGCAGGAAGTCGGCCACCTGCTGGCATCCGTGGGGCTGTAGGAATGTCCGCCTTTCGCACGCACGGCCGCGGCCACCTGAACGGCCCCGTGGTCGTTGTGGGCACCGGGCTCCTGGGCACCAGCATCGGGCTGGGGCTGCGGGGCCGCGGAGTCGCCGTGTTCCTCTCGGACCCCTCGCCTACCAACCAGGCCGTCGCCGTCGACATCGGCGCCGGCCTGCCGTTGGCCCGCCTCGGGGCGGAACAGCCGGAGCTCGTCGTGGTGGCCGCGCCGCCGGACGTCACGGCCGACGTCGTGGCCAAGGCGCTGCAGGACTACCCGGACGCCGTCGTGGTGGATATCGCGAGCGTGAAGGCAAGCATTCTCGCCGACCTCCGCGGCCGCGGCGCTGACCTTGGCCGCTACGTGGGGACCCACCCGATGGCGGGGCGTGAGAAATCGGGCCCCGTCGCCGCCCGCGGCGAGCTGTTCACCTCCATGCCGTGGGTGGTATGTCCCGCGGAAGAGACTCTGCCGGAGTCCCTGCGGGTGGCGCGTGCGCTGGCCGGCGATCTCGGCGCCACCGTGTCCGAATTCGCCGCCGACGAACACGACGAAGCCGTGGCGCTGGTGTCCCACCTGCCGCAGGTGATGTCCTCGCTCGTCGCCAGCCGGCTGCAGGGCACACCGCTGCATGCGCTGTCCCTTGCCGGCAACGGGCTGCGGGATGTCACCCGCATCGCCGCGAGCGATCCCACCCTCTGGGTCCAGATCCTGGGCGCGAACGCCGACAAGGTAGTCGGGATCCTGCACGGCGTCCGGGAGGACCTCAACCGGCTAATCGGAACCCTGGAAGCCCCGACCGCTCCCGGCGCGCGGCTGGACCTGGCGCAGCTGATCAGCGAAGGCAACGCCGGCCAGTCCCGGATTCCGGGCAAGCACGGCGGCCCCCCGCAGGCGTACTCGTGGCTGACCGTACTGGTGGATGACACCCCCGGACAGATCGCGAAGCTCCTGACCGAGATCGGTGAGATCGGCGTCAACCTCGAGGACCTCCGCCTGGACCACTCCTCGGGACAAAACGTGGGCATGGTGGAGATTTCCGTCCTGCCCAACAAGCACGACCTCCTGATAGAAGCCCTTAACGACCGCGGATGGCAGGTACTGCAGTAATGACCCAGGAACTTATCGAGACAGTGAACGTGCTCCGCCCCGGAAAAAGCCTTGTGGTTGCCATCGACGGTCCCTCCGGCTCCGGCAAGTCCAGCGTCAGCAAAGAGGTGGCACGCCGGCTCAAGCTGGCCTACCTCGACACCGGTGCGATGTACCGCGCACTGACGTGGTTCTGCGTGCAGAACGGCACGGACCTGGACGACGGCGCCGCAGTCGAAACCGCTGCCGAGACCCTTCCGCTGGAGATCAGCACGAGCCCGGAGGAAGAGTACGTCCGCGTCGGCGGCACGGACGTCACGCTCGCCATCCGCGAGCCCTCGATCTCCGCCGCTGTCAGCGCCGTCGCCACCACCCTGGGCGCGCGCACGGAACTCATCCGCCGGCAGCGCGAACTGATTGAGAAGCACCACCGCCGCATGGTGGTCGAGGGCCGGGACATCACCACCGTCGTCGCACCCGCGGCGGAAGTCCGGATGCTGCTCACCGCCAGCGAAGAAGCCCGGCTGCGCCGCCGCGGCATCCAGCTGGGCGGGAGCCAGAACGCCGAGCAGCTGGCGGCCCAGGTCACCCACCGCGACGCCAAAGACTCCACCGTGGTGAACTTCACCACGGCGGCCGACGGCGTGGTGACCCTGGACTCCTCTGACCTCGACTTCGACGGGACGGTCCAGGCCGCCCTCGACATCGTGGACACGGTGATCAACCACCCCGCTGTCAAGCCAGGCGTCCAGCACAGCAGCGTCCAGCACAACACCGCCCCGCTCCGGACCGCCCACGGTGACTGACGGGAGCGCCGGCACGACTGCGGCAGACCTGTCCTCGCTGCCCGGCCACCGAAGCACAGCGTGGAGCCGGCCTGTGGGGTGGCTCCTGGACCACGTCGTCTACCGCACCTCGGTGACCGGACGGTCAAACGTCCCGGCGGCCGGCCCTGTGATCTTCGCCGGCAACCACATCAGTCTCCTCGACGGCCCCGTCATGTTCGGCGCCTCGCCCCGGCCCATGCACATCCTCGTCAAACAGGAGATGTTCACGGGGTTCCTCGGCCGGGTACTCACCGCCTCGGGCCAGCTGCCGGTGGACCGCCGCGGCGGCCGTGCGGCGCTGACCGTGGCGCGGCGCCTCCTCGGCTCCGGACGGTGCGTCGGGATCCTGCCCGAAGGCACCCGGGGGAGCGGCGCCGCTGACGCAATCAGCAATGGCGTTGCCTGGCTGGCGCTCAACTCCGGCGCCACGGTGGTTCCCGTGGCCATTCTGGGGACCAGGGTCGGCGGCGAACACCTGGACAGTGTTCCCGCGCCCCGGCGGCGTCTGCACGTCAGCTTCGGCGGAGCCATCAACGTCAGCCGCAGGCCCGGTGAGACCGGCCGTGTTTCAATGGACAGGGCGGGAACAGAAATCCGGGCCGCCCTGGCCCGTCACGTCCAGGACGCGGTCGAAAGAACCGGGCAGCCCCTGCCCCACGCGGAATCCCCGCATGAACTTCACGAAGCAGTAGCCGGGACGCCGGCAGATCACCACCTAAGGAAAGTGCAATGAGCGATACGACTCAAACCTCCGGCAATTTCGGCGCCGGCGAAGACGAATACACGCCCACCGGCACCGACCAGGTGGCTGAACACCTCGCCGCACTGGACGACGAGGAGGCCGAGCTCCGCGCCGCCTCCCTCCGCGCGGGCCTGGACGACTACGAGCTCGACGAGGACGACGCCGCCCTGCTGAGCGGCCACTACGACGACGAGGACTTTGACGGTCCGGTCAAGCTGGATCCGGTCCTGGCCATCATCGGCCGGCCCAACGTCGGCAAGTCCACCTTGGTCAACAGGATCCTGGGCCGCCGCGAGGCAGTCGTCGAGGACACGCCCGGGGTCACCCGCGACCGCGTCATGTATTCGGCGCACTGGAACGGCCGGAACTTCACGGTGGTGGACACCGGCGGCTGGGAGCACGACGCGCGCGGTATCCACGCCCGGGTCGCCGAGCAGGCCGAGATGGCCGTGGAACTCGCGGACGCGGTCCTGTTCGTCGTCGACTCCGCCGTGGGGGCAACCGCCACCGACGAAGGCGTCATGAAGATGCTGCGCAAGTCCAAGAAGCCGGTCATCATGGTGGCCAACAAGGTCGATGACTTCGCCCAGGAAGCCGACTCCGCCGTTCTCTGGGGGCTCGGCTTCGGCGAACCGTACCCGGTCTCGGCCCTCCACGGCCGCGGCGTGGCCGACCTTCTGGACCACGTCATGGACACGCTCCCCGAGTTTTCCACGATCGAGGGCCTCGAGCGCTCCGGCGGGCCCCGCCGCGTCGCGCTGATCGGCCGGCCGAACGTCGGGAAGTCTTCGCTGCTGAATAAGCTGGCCGGGTCCGAGCGCGTGGTGGTGGACAACACCGCCGGCACCACCCGGGACCCCGTCGACGAATTCATCGAACTCGGCGGCCGCACCTGGCGCTTCGTCGACACCGCCGGCATCCGCCGCCGCCAGCACATGGCCCAGGGCGCGGACTTCTACGCCTCCCTGCGGACGCAGAGCGCGCTCGAAAAGGCCGAGGTCGCTGTCGTGCTCCTCGCGGTAGATGAGGTGCTCAGCGAGCAGGATGTCCGCATCCTGCAACTGGCCATTGAATCGGGCCGCGCCCTGGTGCTGGCCTTCAACAAATGGGACCTCCTTGACGACGAGCGCCGCCGCTACCTGGAACGCGAAATCGAACAGGATCTCGCGCACGTAGCCTGGGCCCCGCGCGTCAACATCTCGGCCAAGACCGGCTGGCACAAGGACCGGCTGGTCCCGGCTCTCGATACCGCGCTGGAAAGCTGGGACAGGCGCATCCCCACCGGACGCCTCAACGCGTTCCTGGGCGAACTGGTGGCAGCCCACCCACACCCGGTCCGCGGCGGCAAGCAGCCCCGTATCCTGTTTGGCACCCAGGCTTCGAGCCGGCCCCCGAAGTTCGTGCTCTTCACCACCGGATTCCTGGATCCGGGATACCGCCGCTTCATCACCCGACGCCTCCGCGAGACCTTCGGTTTCGAAGGCACGCCGATCGAAGTCAACATGCGTGTGCGCGAAAAGCGGGGGAAGAAGCGTTAATTCCGACACACCCCGCCGTGACAGCATGAAATTGTCACAGGCACCCTCCGGAATCGTGTAAGCTTTTGGAGGTGGTTCGGCCGGACTGCTTGGAAGGAAACCCGGAGAGATACCGGAGCGAATTCCGAGCGGAGAACGGCAGGACTAGCGGGCTGTAGCGCAGCTTGGTAGCGCACTTGACTGGGGGTCAAGGGGTCGCAGGTTCAAATCCTGTCAGCCCGACCAACAGAAAGTACCCCGCCATTCCTGACAAGGGAATGGCGGGGTTTTCTGTTTCCTCCTGCGCCGGCCAGCGCCGCATGATGCGGAAGCGCTCATTTCAGGAAGCGGGACGTCCGGCGGTCGGCCAGAATCTTTCCCTTGGTCTGGCAGGTCGGGCAGTACTGCAGGGCAGTGTCCGCAAAGGAAACCTCGCGAACAGTGTCACCGCACACCGGGCAGGCTTCGCCGCTCCGGCCGTGGACCCGCATGTGGCTCCGCTTGGTGTCCTTGAGCTCATTCGGCGCTTTACCGCTGGCTTCCTTCAGGGCCGTCCCGAGAATGCCGTGGATGGAGTCATAAAGTAGCTCGACCGCCTCCCGGTCCAAGGACTTGGCGATGGCGAACGGTGAAATCCTGGCCGCATGCAGAATCTCGTCACTGTAGGCGTTTCCGATGCCGGCAATGACGCTTTGGCTTCGCAGGAGGCCCTTGACCTGCTGGGAACTGGACCCCAGAATCTCCGCCAGGATATCGACGTCGAACCCCGCACTGAACGGGTCCGGTCCGAGCGCCGCAATCCCGGGCACGTCGTACGGGTCCCGCACCACATAGATCGCCATGCCCTTTTTCGTGCCCGCCTCCGTCAGGTCCAGGCCGCGCGGGCCGGATCCGCCGGAGAAGGACAGCCGGGCCGCAATGTGGCCTTGGCCCATTTTCAGCCGGATGTCGTTGGGCGCGTCGGTGAAGCGGACCCAACCGGCCCGTGCCAGGTGGAACACGAACGACACCCCGTCGGCGTCCACGCAGACGAACTTGCCGAAGCGGCGCACCCCGGTGACTGCCCGCCCCTCCAGCCCGGAAAAGGGCGGATCCGCTGTTTTGAGCACCGCGAACGAGACGATCTGAACCTTCGTGAAAACGGTGCCGATCAGCTGCTGGCCCAGGAAATCCGTCAGGGCCGCCACCTCCGGGAGTTCTGGCATGGCCTAGCCCCTTTCTGCTGCGGCGCGTGGAATTTCTACCATGCCGGCGCCGTTTTCGGCGATGCCGGCGGGACCCCGGGTGGCGCCCTTCCGGACCCTGGCGCGTGCGTTTTCCGTCATCGCATCATGATGCCAGAGTCCTCCCGGGGGCCTGCCGGATATGCCTATACTTTTCAGCGGCGGACAGTTCGTTTGGCCGCCGCTGACATAGGTGATTCCCGATGAAAGGCCCGTCATGAGCATCATTCCCGAAGAACTGTCCTACACCGCAGAACACGAATGGGTTTCGGCTCCCGATGCCGACGGCGTGGTGCGGGTCGGCATCACCGATTTTGCCCAGGACGCCCTCGGGGATGTCGTCTACGCCCAGATGCCCGAAGTCGGGACAAGCATCAAGGCCAACGACGTCGTCGGAGAGGTTGAATCCACGAAGAGTGTCAGCGACATCTACGCCCCGGTGGCGGGCGAGGTCGTGGCCCGCAACGAGGCCCTGGACACCGATTCGGCCCTGATTAATTCGGATCCGTACGGTGAGGGGTGGCTCATCGAAATCAGGCTCGCCGAAGCGGACGCAGTGGAGTCGCTACTCAGTGCATCCGAGTATGAACAACAGGTAGGCTAAAGACAGAGGACGTTCGGACAGGGACGGTGGGGGAGTGTTGTTGGACAGCGAGCTGTTGGAGAACAAGACACCGCCACGCCCCGCCGAAAGCCTCAAAACCGGGACTGCGAGGCTTTCCCGGACGGCATGCGTTGTTTGCAGGGGGGACACCTGCAACGAATGAGGAGGACTCAATGTTTGGGCACGAACGGAACCCCACCGGTCGCGGTAAGGGCACAGGTGGAGTGAAGGCTTCGGAGACCACGTCGATCAACCTCACCCCTGTGCGCGACGAACCGCACTTTACCCCGAAGCTCACCGCCGAGGAATGGACATCCGTGGAGGCCCTTCCCTTCGGATCGGCACTGCTCGTGGCGCACAGCGGCCCCAACGCAGGCGCACGCTTCCTGCTGGACTCGGACGTCACATCGGCGGGCCGGCACCCGGACGCGGACATCTTCCTTGACGACGTCACCGTCTCCCGCAGGCACGTCGAGTTCCGCCGCACCGCCCGCAGCTTCGAGGTCGTGGACACCGGAAGCTTGAACGGCACCTACGTCAACCACGACCGCGTCGACGCCGTGGAATTGAAGTCCGGCAACGAAGTCCAGATCGGCAAGTTCCGTCTCACCTTCTACATGAGCCCTGCCCGCGCAGCAGGCAACGTCTGATTGCGGGGTAGCTGCCTGTGGCCACGGCACAAGCGGATCGGCGCGGACCCCAGGTTCTGAACATCGGTGAGGTCCTCGCCCAGCTGAGTGACGACTTCCCGAGCATGACGGCGTCCAAAATCCGGTTCCTTGAGGAAAAGGGCCTGATTAATCCGCAGCGGACGCCCGCCGGCTACCGGCAGTATTCCGAGAACGACGTCGAACGGTTGCGTTTCGTCCTGGCCCTCCAGAGGGACCAGTACCTGCCGCTGAAGGTCATCAAGGATTACCTGGATGCGATTGACCGCGGCGAACGGCCCGAGAATTTGCCGGCAGGCGTCACGGTTTCCCCGAGGATCGTTTCGGAGGAACTCGCCACAGAGCTCCAGGGCAGGGCCCGACGGCTCAGCGAAGAGCAGCTGAGGACGGAATCCGGGGCGAGCGTTTCGCTGCTGGAGTCACTCCTCAGCTATGGCCTGATCGGCCACGTCAACGGCAAGTTCGACGAACACGCCCTGCAGGTAGCCCGGGCCTGCGTCCAGCTGGAGAGCCACGGCCTGGAGCCGCGTCACCTGCGGCCCTTCCAGGCGGCCGCCGACCGCGAATTCGGGCTCGTGGAACGCGCTGTGGCCACCCTGACCTCCCGCAAGGACGCAGCCTCCCATGCCCGGGCCGCCGAGGCCGCACGGGAAATCAGCGACCTCTGCCTGTCACTGCACCAGGCACTGGTCCACGACCGCATCTCAAGAATGGACATCTGATGATTGAGGTGGAGATTGTGGGCGTGCGGATCGAGTTGCCATCCAACCAGCCGCTTGTCCTTCTCAAGGAAATCCATGGTGAGCGCCACGTGCCGATCTGGATCGGGACCCCGGAGGCCAGTGCAATCGCGCTGGCCCAGCAGGGGGTCGTCCCGCCGCGACCGATGACCCATGACCTCCTGGTCGACGTTGTCGAGGCCCTGGGCCACACCATCGTCAGCGTCAACATCGTGGCGGTGGAAGACAACATCTTCTACGCACAGCTGCAGTTCGAGAACGGCACCACCGTGAGTTCACGGGCCTCGGATGCCCTGGCGCTTGCCTTGCGCGCCAAGTGCCGGATCTGGTGCGCCGACGCCGTCATGGACGAGGCCGGCGTCCGGATTACCGAACACGACGAGGGCGAGGACACGCACCCCGGCCCCGCTGTCGACGAGGAAGGTGAGATGCGCCGCTTCCGCGAGTTCCTCGACGACGTCGAACCTGAAGATTTCGCTGGCTGAGGGCCGTCGAACGTTAAACCCAAGAATGAAACTTTCGACACGCCCGCCGAATAGGCCCAACGTCTTTGACCTTGGGCTCTGGCAGGCCTAACGTCGGAGGTACAAGTTCCCATTGCATACGGTAGCCGCGCAAGTCACACTGGAAAGTGCAGCCCGGCTGAATTACACGGATGGATTCTTCATTCTGTGTTCTGCAGCTGTTCACACACATGGCTGCCGATGCGATTTACTCAGGGGGAACTCACAACAAGGAGGGTCCACGTGAGTCCGAAAGGCGAAGCAGGCGAGCTCAAGCAGGCCGCAACGGCCGGTGTTGCTCTGCCCGCCAGCGGTGCCCAAGGCCTGCTGTTCACCGAGGATCTTCCGGTTTTGGACGAAGACGCGGGCTACCGCGGCCCCACCGCCTGCAAGGCGGCCGGCATCACCTATCGCCAGCTCGACTACTGGGCCCGCACCGGACTTGTTGAGCCCGCCGTCCGCGGCGCGGCCGGTTCCGGCTCGCAGCGGCTCTACGGCTTCCGCGACATCCTGGTCCTCAAGGTGGTCAAGCGCCTCCTGGACACCGGGGTTTCCCTGCAGCAGATCCGCACCGCCGTCGAGCACCTGCGGGAGCGCGGCGTCGAAGACCTCGCCCAGATCACGCTCATGAGCGACGGCGCCAGCGTCTACGAGTGCACCTCGGCCGACGAAGTGATCGACCTCGTCCAGGGCGGCCAGGGGGTGTTCGGCATCGCCGTCGGCCGTGTTTGGCGTGAGGTTGAAGGTAGCCTCGCCGCCCTGCCCAGCGAACACGCCGCGGACCAGTCCTTTCCCGACGACGAACTGAGCAAGCGCCGCGCAGCCCGCAAGATCGGCTAGCCCACCGCGTGTACATATCACTGAGGCCGCCTTCCCATCCGGAAGGCGGCCTCAGTTATATGTACACACGGTGCCGCGGGGGGTAGTTGCTTAGCGTTGGCTGCGGTCGCGGATGGCGCCGGCGGCGGCGAGTCCGCGGGGGTGGATCAGGTTCTGCAGCAGGGCATCGAAGAGGCCTGCCGCGTTCTTGGCGGAGTCGCCCGGCCAATGGTGGATGGAGTGGGCCGCGCCCTGGATCTGCTGCCAGTTGGCCTGCTCCGGGATGTGCGGGGCCAGCAGCAGCTCACCGAACATGGACTCCATCTCCGCGAGCCGGAACGCGTGCTCGGCCGAGCCGCTGCGCACCCGGTTGGCCACGATGCCGGCGGGGGACAGCCGGGGCGCGAATTCCTGCCGAAACAGCTGGATGGCACGCATGGTGCGCTCCGTGCCGGCTACCGAGAAGAGGCCCGGTTCGGCGACCAGGGCCACCTTGTCGCTGGCGGACCAGGCCATCCTGGTGAGGCCGTTCAGTGATGGGGGGCAGTCGATCAGGACCAGCTTGTAGTCCGCGGCGCCGGCCAGGACGGTTGAGAGCCGGCGGAGGTCGCGGCGGCCAAGGTCGGGCCGATCGTAGATGCCGGTGTAGGCCGAGCCCACGGCCACATCAAGGACGTGCGGCGCCGGACCATTCGCCTTGCCGTTGGCCTTGCCGTTGGACCGGGCATTGTCCACCCAGCCGCTGGCCACTACATTGTCCGCGAGGTGCGCACGTCGGGGCGACCGGAGCATCCTACCGATGTCGAGCTGGTCGTCCGGGCTGACGCCCAGGGCGGTGCTGGCATCTGCATGCGGGTCAAGGTCGACGACGAGCGTGGGGATGCCTGCGGCCAGTGCCGCCGACGCCAGTCCGGAAGTCACGGATGTCTTGCCGACACCGCCTTTGAGGCTGCTGATGCTCACTACTTGCACTTGAAAAACCAATACCTAACGCCGGTTGCCGAGACTGGGTCGTGCCGGCTCCTGCGTTCTCCAGAGCCGGGGCGTGCATGCGCCACGCACCCACTCATCATATGTTGATGCTCCGGCGAATCCCGTTTCATCCGGCCCCGGGGCGGCAGAACCTGGCGGACGGGGCGCTGCAGGGGCGATCGCCGAAGAACCAGGCCCTGCCCATTGCGCCGTCCGTGACGCATAATGCTGTGACAGTCGCCACAATGATTTGTGTTTGCCCACACACGTCTTGGACACTGTGAGCACTTACCGATACGCCCGCGATGATGCAGGAGAAGTATGTTTTCTAAGATTCTGGTGGCCAACCGCGGCGAGATCGCGATTCGCGCATTCCGTGCCGGCTACGAGCTGGGTGCCAAGACCGTCGCCGTGTTTCCGCACGAGGATCGCAACTCGATTCACCGCCAGAAGGCCGATGAGGCGTATCTGATCGGCGAAGAGGGACACCCGGTCCGGGCCTACCTCGACGTCGACGAGGTGGTGCGCGTGGCCAAGGAAGCCGGAGCGGACGCCATTTACCCCGGGTACGGCTTCCTCTCCGAGAACCCGCGCCTCGCGCGGGCCGCTAAGGAGGCCGGCATCACGTTCGTCGGCCCGCCGGCGGAGGTCCTGGAACTGGCCGGCAATAAAGTCGCAGCCCTCGAGGCCGCCCGCAACGCCGGAGTGCCGGTGCTCAAGTCCAGCGCGCCCTCGAAAGACCTGGACGAACTGATCGCCGCCGCGGATGAGATCGGCTTCCCGATCTTCGCCAAGGCCGTCGCCGGCGGCGGCGGGCGTGGCATGCGCCGCGTGGACACCCGCGAGGCGCTTCCGGAAGCGTTGCAGTCCGCCATGCGCGAAGCGGACGCCGCATTCGGCGATCCCACCATGTTCCTTGAGCAGGCGGTCCTGCGCCCCCGGCACATCGAGGTCCAGATCCTGGCCGACGCCGAGGGCAACATCATGCACCTCTTCGAGCGCGACTGCTCCATCCAGCGCCGGCACCAAAAGGTGGTTGAGATCGCGCCGGCCCCGAACCTGGACGACAGCATCCGCCAGGCCCTCTACCGTGACGCCGTGAAATTCGCGCGGGCACTGAACTATGTCAACGCAGGAACGGTCGAATTCCTGGTCGACACGGTAGGGGAGCGCGCCGGGCAGCACGTGTTCATCGAGATGAACCCGCGCATCCAGGTCGAGCACACGGTCACGGAGGAAGTTACCGACGTCGACCTCGTCCAGGCGCAACTGCGCATCGCCTCCGGCGAGACCCTCGCTGACCTGGGCCTCTCGCAGGAGAGCGTCCAGCTCAAGGGCGCTGCCCTGCAGTGCCGCATCACCACGGAAGACCCGGCCAACGGCTTCCGGCCCGACGTCGGCAAGATCACCGGCTACCGCTCTGCCGGCGGTGCCGGTGTCCGGCTCGACGGCGGCACCGTCTACTCGGGCGCGGAGATCAGCCCGCACTTCGACTCCATGCTGGTCAAGCTGACCTGCCGCGGCCGCGACTATCCGACCGCGGTGGCCCGTGCCCGCCGTTCGCTCGCCGAATTCCGTATCCGCGGCGTGTCCACCAACATCTCCTTCCTGCAGGCCGTCCTGGACGATCCGGACTTCGTCGCGGGGGATGTGGCCACCTCGTTCATCGACGAACGGCCCCAGCTGCTGAAGGCACGGGTCTCCGCGGACCGCGGCACCAAGCTGCTGACCTGGCTCGCCGACGTCACGGTGAACAAGCCCAACGGCGAACTGACGGTCCACACGGACCCGGCGGACAAGCTGCCGGCTCTCCCTGACGCCGCGGCGCGGCCGGGGTCCCGCCAGCGGCTCCTGGAACTGGGTCCGGAGGGCTTCGCCCAGGCGCTGCGGGCCCAGGACGCCGTGGCCGTCACGGACACCACCTTCCGCGACGCGCACCAGTCCCTGCTTGCCACCCGTGTCCGCACCCGCGACCTGGTCGCGGCCGGACCGGCTGTGTCCAAGCTGCTCCCGGAGCTGCTGTCGGTCGAGGCCTGGGGCGGAGCGACCTACGACGTCGCCCTGCGCTTCCTCGGCGAAGACCCGTGGGACCGGCTCGCGGCCCTGCGCAAGGCCATGCCGAACCTGTGCCTGCAGATGCTGCTCCGCGGCCGCAACACCGTGGGCTACACGCCGTACCCTGAAGAGGTCACGGTGGCGTTCGTCAACGAGGCCGCGGCCACGGGCATCGACATCTTCCGCATCTTTGACGCACTCAACGACGTCAACCAGATGGCCCCGGCCATCCGCGCCGTCCGCGAGACCGGCAGCGCCGTCGCCGAGGTCGCCCTCTGCTACACCGCGGACATGCTGGATCCTGAGGAAACCCTCTACACCCTGGAGTACTACCTGGAGCTGGCGCAGAAGATCGTCGACGCCGGCGCCCACATCCTGGCGATCAAGGACATGGCCGGGCTCCTGCGCCCTGCTGCCGCCGCACGGCTCGTGACCGCCCTGCGGGAGCGGTTCGACCTGCCCGTCCACCTGCACACCCACGACACTGCGGGCGGCCAGCTGGCCACGCTCCTGGCGGCCGTCGATGCCGGCGTCGACGCGGTGGACGTGGCCTCGGCTTCCCTGGCCGGCACCACCAGCCAGGTCTCGGCCTCCGCCCTCGTCGCCGCGCTCGCCCACACGCCGCGCGACACCGGGCTCAACCTGGCCAGCGTGTGTTCCCTCGAGCCGTACTGGGAAGCCGTCCGCCGGGTCTACGCCCCCTTCGAGTCCGGCCTGCCGGGCCCCACCGGCCGTGTCTACCAGCATGAGATCCCCGGCGGGCAGCTGTCCAACCTGCGCCAGCAGGCCATGGCGCTGGGCCTGGGCGAGCGTTTCGAGGCGATCGAGGACATGTACACCGCGGCGGACCGCATCCTCGGCCGCCTGGTCAAGGTGACGCCGTCGTCCAAGGTGGTGGGCGACCTGGCCCTGCACCTGGTGGGTCTGAACGCCGATCCCGCGGACTTCAACGAGAACCCGCAGAAATACGACGTTCCGGACTCCGTGATCGGCTTCCTTTCCGGCGAACTCGGCGACCCGCCCGGCGGCTGGCCCGAGCCCTTCCGCACCAAAGCCCTGCAGGGCCGCACCGTGAAGTTCCGCGACGCGGAGCTCAGCGCCGAGGACAGCGCCGCGCTGCAGGGGGACTCCAAGACCCGCCAGCGCACGCTCAACCGGCTGCTGTTCGCCGGCCCCACCAAGGACTACCAGAAGAGCGTCGAGTCCTACGGCAACCTTTCGGTGCTCGACACCCGCGACTACCTCTTCGGGTTGCAGCGCGGGGCGGAGCACGAGATCGAGCTCGAGAAGGGCGTGCGGCTGATCGCCTCGCTCGAGGCGGTGTCCGAACCGGACGAGAAGGGCATGCGCACCGTCATGTGCACGCTCAACGGCCAGTCCCGGCCGGTGGTGGTCCGCGACCGTTCCGTGGTGAGCAACGTCAAGGCCGCCGAACGCGCCGATGCCTCCCAGCCGGGCCAGGTGGCCGCGCCGTTCGCCGGTGCCGTCACGCTGACCGTCAAGGTCGGGGACACCGTCAAGGCCGGCGACACCGTTGCCACCATCGAGGCCATGAAGATGGAAGCGTCCATCACGACGCCGGTGGCCGGCACCGTGGGCCGCCTCGCCGTCGGCGCGGTGGAACAGGTCCAGGGCGGGGACCTGCTGCTCGTGGTGGACCAGTAGACACAGTCGAGTAGACACAGGGCAGTAGACACCTCCCAAACCACGAAGGGCTCCTCCGGCTGCGGCCGGAGGAGCCCTTCGTTGGTTCAGGCGGGGTGCGTTAGGCGTGAGTGGGGCGCTTGGCGCTGTACATCTCCTCGATCACGGCGTCGAAGTCCTTGAGCACCTGGGCCCGCTTCACCTTCATGGAGGGGGTCAGATGGCCGGAGGCCTCGGTAAAGTCGGCCGGCACGATCCGGAAGGACTTGATCGCCTCGGCCTGGGAGACGGACTGGTTGGCGCGGTTGATGATCTCCTGGACCGCGGCCTTGACAGCGGGGTTCGTGGCGGCGTCGGTGAGCGACATCGACGCCGGGAGCCCGTGGCGCCCCAGCCAGCCGGGGAGGGCTTCTTCGTCGAGTGTCACCAGGGCGCCGATGAACGCGCGGTTGTCTCCCACCACCAGGACCTGCGAGACCAGCGCATCGGCCCGGATCTGGTCCTCCAAAAGGGCCGGCACCACGTTCTTGCCGCCGGCCGTGACGATAATTTCCTTCTTGCGCCCGGTGATGGTCAGGAACCCCTGCTCATCCAGCTGGCCAATGTCGCCGGTCCGGAACCAGCCGTCGTCGAAGGCCTCGGCGGAGAGGTCGTCGCGTCTGAAGTAGCCCCGCATCACGCAGACGCCCTTGGTGAGGATTTCGCCGTCGTCGGCGATCCGAACGGCGTTGCCGGGAATCGGGGCGCCCACGGTGCCGATCCTGATCAGGTCCGGGGTGTTGACGGAAACCGGTGCCGTGGTCTCGGTCAGCCCATAGCCTTCCAGGATTTGCAGCCCGATGCCCTGGAAGAAGTGCCCCAGCCGCTCACCGAGCGGGCCGCCGCCGGACACTGCATGCGAGACGTTCCCGCCCATCGCGTTCCGGAGCTTGCTGTACACAAGCTTGTCGAACACGGAGTGCTTGAGCTTCAGGACCAGCCCCACCTTGCCGGACTGCCGCGCCCGGGAGTATTCGATCGCGGTGTCCGCGGCGCGGTGGAAGATGGCGCCCTTGCCGCCGTCCTCGGCCTTGGTCAAGGCGGAGTTGTAGACCTTCTCGAAGACCCGCGGGACGGCGAGGATGAAGGTCGGCCGGTAACTCTGCAGATCCGGCAGCAGATTCTTGACGTCCGGGGTGTGCGCGACGGTGACGCCCGCGGCGACCGCCAACACGGAGATAAATCGGGCAAAGACGTGAGCCAGGGGCAGGAACATGATGGTTTTGGCCTGGTCGTGGACCACCCTGCCCAGCGAGGTGGCCAGGGCGTTCTCGGACAATTCCACGAAGTTCCCGTGGGTCAGTTCGCAGCCCTTGGGCCGGCCCGTGGTGCCCGAGGTGTAGATGATCGTGGCGATGTCGCCCAGGGAGGCGTGGCTGCGCCGTGCCTCGAGTTCGGCGTCGCTGATGCCGGTTCCCGCCGCACGGACCTCGTCCAGGCCCGTGCCCTCGAGTTGCCACACGTTCCGCAAGGCCGTGAGACCTTCGGAGGTGGCCGCCTGCCGGATCACGTCTTCGTGATGGGCGGATTCGCCGAACGCGGCCACGGCGCCGGAGTCTCCGAGGTTCCAGGCCACCTGCGACGGCGAGGAGGTCTCGTAGATCGGAACGGACACGGCGCCGGCAAACCAGATGGCGAAGTCGATCAGGGCCCATTCGTAACGGGTGCGGGACATGATGCCCACGCGGTCGCCGGCGGCTACGCCGTTGGCCATGAGGCCCTTGGCGAGGGCGTGGACGTCCGCCAGGAAATCCTTGGCCCGGACATCCTGCCACTGGCCTGCGGCGTCAAGCCGGGAGAACAGGGCAGGGTTGGCGGGCCTTGCCGCCTGGCGCACCACGAAGTCGGTGACGTTGGTGTCCGGATCAACCTTCACCAGGGGCGGGACAATGATTTCTCGCACGATAGCTCCTTTGGTATCCATAGGCACTCAACGGGGTAGGGCTAAGCCTAGTCTGCCGTTCCCTATGGTGTGTCCCGCGACACCTACTGGTCAGTAACATTACGGTCGGGCCCGCCGTTCCGCCAGTCGCTGCACCAGACTGCGGCACCGCGGATGCCCCGGTGGGGCGCTGCGGTCATCCCGCGTCGCGTCCGGACTGGCGGACAGGGGCGCGTGAATAGAATGGGGGATCATGCAGACACCAACACCCGGACGGCAGCCCGGCCTGCGCGCCCGCACCGCGGCCTGGCGCAGCAGGACCGTGGCCGGAGCGGCTGCCAACGCGGCCGGCCACGATTTCCGCTCGCACCTGAGGCTGGGCCGCAAGGGCCTGGCGATCGGCGTCGATATCGGCGGTACGAAGGTGGCTGCCGGCGTCGTCGATGCTGAGGGGCGGATCCTCAGCCAGGCGAAGCGCTCCACCCCGGGCAACGACCCGCGCGCCGTGGAACAGGTCATCGTCGAACTGGTCGAGGAACTGGGTGCCGGTCACCGGATCTGGTCCGTGGGCATCGGCGCCGCCGGCTGGATGGACCTGGACGGCGCGACTGTCCTCTTCAGTCCGCACCTCGCGTGGCGCAATGAACCGCTGCGTGAAAACCTGCAGCGGCTGCTGCGCCGCCCCGTTTTGCTGACCAACGACGCCGATGCCGCCGCTTGGGCTGAATGGCGCTTCGGCGCCGGCCAGGGTCAGAGCCGGCTGGTCTGCATCACCTTGGGCACCGGGATCGGCGGCGCCATGGTGATGGACGGGCGCCTGGAACGCGGCCGCTTTGGTGTGGCGGGGGAGTTCGGGCACCAGATCATCATGCCCGGCGGCCACCGTTGCGAGTGCGGCAACCGGGGCTGCTGGGAGCAGTACGCCTCCGGCAACGCGCTTGGCCGCGAGGCGCGGGAGCTCGCCGCCGCCAATTCCCCGGTAGCCCAGGAGCTGCTGCGGGCCGTGGACGGAGACGTAGGTCGCATCACGGGCGTGACCGTGACTGAGCTGGCCGAAGCCGGCGACCCGACATCGCGCGAGCTTATCGAGGACGTCGGGGAGTGGCTCGGCCTCGGACTGGCAAACCTTGCAGCCGCCCTGGATCCCGGGAAGTTCGTGATCGGCGGCGGACTGTGCGACGCCGGCGAGCTCCTCGTCGCGCCGGCCCGGAAAGCGTTCTCGCGGAACCTCACCGGCCGCGGCTTCCGGCCGGCGGCGGAAATTGCCCTGGCGGCCCTTGGCCCCAACGCCGGCCTGATCGGCGCCGCCGACCTCTCCCGGGTCAGCAGCCGCATGCACACGTAAAAAGCGCTCAACGGAACAGCGGACGAACCAGCCGCGTGGAAACCAGGCAGCCTAGACGCGGGCACCGTCGTCGTACTCGTCCTTCTCGCCCGGCAGCTTCATGATCAGGAAAACCACCGAGGCCGCGAATACGGTCACGATGCCAAGGATCGCGAGCAGCGGAGCCGAGCGCCAGAACATTGCCGAGAGCACGAGCGCCACGGGCCCGCCCACGGCGCCAATCCAGGCGAGGACGGTCAGCGGATCTGCTCCCGCCAGGCTGGGCGGCTCCTCCGGGACAAACGCGCCGTCGTCGTCCTCAGGCTCGTAATCGCGCGGGCCAGAGGCCGGGTCCGGTTCCTCGTCCCCACCCACGGCAGCAGGGTCGCCGCCTGCTTGCCGCAGCCGTTCCGCGGCGGAGAGCTCCTTGGGCGCCGCGCCCGCGAGACCCAGCGGGTCAAAGTCACGGAACGTCCTGGCCGTTGAAGCGGTCCCGCCGGCCCTGCCGCCGGCGCCGGTGCTGCCTTTGCCGGTGCTGTCTTTTTCGCTGCCCGCGGGGCCGTGTTCGTCCGGCCAGCCGGGGCCGGCGGTCCCGCCGTCCCCGACGCCTTGAAGCCTGGCGACGAGATCCAGCCAGACGGCGTCGTCGTCGGTTGCGCCGTCACTGCCTGGGTGGGCGCCGGAAGCCATGTCCGGGGAGCGCGCGTCTGCTGGATCCGGGTCCGGAGTTTCCGGATCCGGGACGTCGGGGTCCGGCTTAGTCATTGGCCGTGTCCTTCCGGGGAGCGCGGGCGGAGCCCGAGTCCAAACTAAGGGAGCGTGCCACGGACCGGACGAATTCGGCCGTGCCGCGGAAGATTTCGGGCGCGTCGTTGTCCATGGTAGCCACGTGATAGCTGTTTTCCAGCCGGAGCACCTCGAGCGGGGCGTTGGTCAACCCACGCTTCAGCGCCCTCATGCTGGACTCGGAAACCACGTGGTCCACTGTGGAACGGTAGACCCGGACGGGCGCCGTTACGCGAGGCAGCAGTCGCACGGTGTCCTTGAACATCCTGTTGAGCTCGTGCGCTGCCGCCACGGGTGTCCGCGGATAGGCGCATTCATCCGTGTCGGGTTTGAGAATGTCATTGGCGATTGCGGGCGTGCTCTTAAGGATGAACCTCAAGTAACCCGCCATCGGGGCGCGGCGGTCATCGATGACCAGCCCGGGGTTGACTGCGACAACCCCCGCAACGGCGCGGGTGGCGGCAATCCGAAGCGCCAGTGCCCCGCCCATGGACAGCCCTGCCATCACCACGACGTCGCAGTCTTCGGCCAACTCACAGTAGGCCGCGTCCACTGCGCCGTGCCAGTCCTGCCAGCGGGTCCTGGCCAGATCCTGCCAGCTCGTTCCGTGTCCGGGCAGCAGGGGCAGCCGGACGGCGAATCCGGCGGCCGCCAGGGACTGTGCCCAGTCCCGCACGCCATGCGGGCTGCCGGTGAAGCCGTGGCATACCACGACGCCGGCCCGGGGGCCGGTGCCAGTGAACGCACTGCTGAACGGCGAATGGTCCGGGACGATGTTCATGGGTTCTCCGAGGGGGCTGCGGGCGGCGTGGAGCGGGCGTGCTGAAGGAAGAAGCGGGCTGATTCCTCAAAGAGTAGCGGCGCATCAACATCGAGGGTCGCAACATGGCCGCTGCCCGGGAGGCGGACCACCCTGAGGTCCCGGGACCCCAGGCGCCTGCGCAGCAGTTCGACGGACGACGGCGGGACCACGGCGTCGGTATCGGACTTGAAGACCAGGACAGGGCACCGGACGGCCGGAAGCTGGCGGAGCGTCGCGGAGAACAGCCGGCTCAACTGGTGGACGGCCGCCAGCGGGGTCACGGAGTAATCGCCGTCGTCGGTGGCAGACGCCGTGGAATTTTCCTCCTGGAGCGGCGTAGTGGTGCGTTGGAAGTACTTGAGCAGTCCCACAATCCGGACCCTGCGGTCGTAGAAGCTCAGTCCGGGGTTGACCGCGGCCACTCCGGCGACCGTGTGGCGGGCTGCGGTACGCAGGGCGATCGTGCCGCCCATGGAGAGCCCGGCGACGTAGCATTCGCTGGTGCGGGCGGCCAGGTCCAGGTAGGCCGTTTCGAACGCCGCGTACCAGTCCTGCCAGTTCTGCCGGGCCAGGTCCCGCCAGTGGGTGCCGTGCCCGGGCAGCAGCGGGACGGACACCGCGAACCCCTCGGCGGCGAGGTGCTCGGCCCATGGCAGGATGCTGTGGGGGCTGCCGGTAAAGCCGTGGCAGATGGCCACTCCGATCCGGGCGTTGGGGCCGTGGCCGGGGTAGCTGAAAGCGGCCGGCGCCGGGGACATGCTGCTTTCAGTCATGAGCCCATCGTGTCACCCTTGGCGGCAAAACTCACTAGAGTAAGGTGTCCATTGAAGTCCTGGCCGGACCCGATTCGGGCGGCCGGCCAGACGCCTTCCGGAGAGGTCGCCAAGTGTTCTATTGGTTCGTGAAGACATTTGTCCTTGGCCCAATCCTTAGGCTGCTGTTCCGGCCCTGGGTCAAGGGCCTCGACAACGTTCCGGCCGAAGGGCCCGCCATCCTGGCCTCGAACCACCTCTCCTTCTCGGATTCCATCTTCATGCCCGTCATGGTGCCGCGGCCGGTCGTGTTCCTGGCGAAGGCCGAATACTTCACCGGCACCGGGATCAAAGGCAAGCTGACCGCGGCTTTCTTTCGGCTCACCAACCAGCTCCCCATGGACAGGTCCGGGGGTGCCGCGTCCGCGCTGTCCCTCAACGCCGGCATGGACGTCCTCAGGAACGGTTCCCTCCTGGGCATCTATCCCGAGGGCACCCGCAGCCCCGACGGGCACCTTTACCGGGGCAAGGTCGGCGTTGCCCGCCTCGCGCTGCAGGCCCGGGTCCCCGTCATTCCCGTGGCGATGATCGGAACTGACAAGGTCCAGCCGATCGGCAAGCGCGTGCCCAACATCCGGCGGATCGGCATGATCTTCGGCGAACCGCTCGACTTCAGCCGCTATTACGGGAGGGAAGACGACCGGATCATCCAGCGTTCGGTGACCGACGAGATCATGTACGAACTCATGCGGCTGTCCGGGCAGGAATACGTGGACGAGTACGCCGCCGTCGTGAAGCTCCGTCTGGCCGGTAAAACGCAGGATGCAACTCCGGAAGCAGCCGCAGCTCCTGAAACGGCAGTGGAACCCTCCCCGGACCACGGCCCGACGGTGGCCGGAGAGGACGGGCCGGAGGTTCCCGGCACGGCGTGAGCTTTGCCAGCTGCCGCGCGGGCAGGCATGCGGGCTGCCTGATTCGCGTCATGTGACGGTACCGCGGCTGTCAATGACAGGCCGGGCCGCCGAACACCGGCGGGACAACTATCCTTAGAGGGTGACCGAGCTATCTGAGAAACCAGTTTCCCCGCTGACCAGCACCGCCCAGAGTGGAGCCGCCAACTATCCCGGACTGGACAACTGGCGGGATCTGCCGGCCTCGCAGCAGCCCACATGGTCGGACCCGGCTGTTTTCAAGGCGTCTGTCAAGGAACTCTCCGCCCTCCCGCCCCTCGTGTTTGCCGGCGAAGTGGACATCCTCCGCGAACGGCTTGCCGCCGCCGCACAGGGCAAAGCCTTCCTGCTCCAGGGCGGGGACTGCGCCGAGACCTTCGAGGCGGCCACGGCGGACAGGATCAGTGCCCGCGTCCGGACCATCCTGCAGATGGCCGTTGTGCTCACGTACGGGGCGGCCATGCCGGTCATCAAGATGGGCCGCATGGCGGGCCAGTTCGCCAAGCCCCGCTCCTCCAACGACGAAACCCGCGACGGCGTCACCCTTCCGGCCTACCGCGGCGACATCGTCAACGGCTACGACTTCACCCCCGAGTCCCGCGCCCATGATGCGGCCCGAATGCTCAAGGCATACCACACCTCCGCCTCCACGCTGAACCTGATCCGTGCATTCACGCAGGGCGGTTTCGCGGACTTGCGCCTGGTGCACCAGTGGAACAAGGGCTTCACCGAGAACCCCGCCCACGCCCGCTACGAGTCGCTGGCCCGGGACATCGACCGCGCCATCAAGTTCATGGACTCCTGCGGCGCCGACTTTGAAGCGCTCAAGCGCGTGGAGTTTTACGCGAGCCACGAGGCCCTGCTGCTCGATTACGAGCGCGCCCTGACCCGCATCGACTCGCGCACCGGTCTGCCCTACGACACGTCGTCACACTTCCTGTGGATCGGGGAGCGCACCCGCGAGCTGGATCACGCGCACGTTGACTTCCTCGCCCGCGTGCGCAATCCCATCGGCGTCAAGCTTGGCCCGACGACGAGCGGCGACGACGCCCTGCGCCTGATCGACAAGCTGGATCCGGAGCGGGAGCCGGGCCGGCTGACCTTCATCACGCGCATGGGCGCAGGCAACATCCGCGAAAAGCTCCCGGCGGTTGTCGAGCGCGTCACCGCCTCCGGCGCGCAGGTCCTCTGGGTCACCGACCCCATGCACGGCAATACGGTCACCTCGCCCAACGGTTACAAGACCCGCAATTTCGATGACGTCATCGACGAAGTGCGCGGATTCTTTGAGGTCCACCACGCGCTCGGCACCGTTCCCGGCGGCCTGCACGTGGAGATGACGGGTGACGACGTCGCCGAGTGCCTCGGTGGGGCCGACCCGGTCGATCAGGAAGCGTTCCTTGACCGCTACGAGTCAGTCTGCGATCCGCGCCTGAACCACATGCAGTCCCTCGAGATGGCGTTCCTCGTGGCCGGCGCGCTCGCCAAGCGCTGACGCGCCGACAACGCCACTGACAAGTTGCTCCGCCGGCTGGACCAGCCGGCGGAGCTTCTTTATGCGATGAGCCTGGTCGGACCGAGGAGGCGGCGGCCGTCAGACGACGGTCAGCGTGATGGTCGAGCCTTCCGGGACCTTAGTGTTCACCGGATCCTGGGCGCGGACGGTGCCGAAGAATCCGCCCAGGATTTCATTGATCTGGACCTTGAATCCGAGCTTTTGCAGAGCATCTTGCGCTTCTAGGGCCTGCTTCCCGATGAAGCTCGGGACGTCCACGAGCTTGGGGCCGTCGGAAATGGTCAGCGTCACGGAGCCGCCCTTGGTCAGGTTGCCCGAGGCCGGGTCCTGCGCCACGACTGCACCCTTGGGGACGTTCCGGTCATTGACGGGCGCCGGGGCGACGACGGCCTTCAGTCCGGCGGCTTCGATGGCACTCACGGCGGCGTCCTGCGCCTGGCCCCGGACATCCGGTACCGGGATGGGCTGCGGACCCTTCGAGACCGTCAGCCCTACTGGGGTCCCGTGCCTGACCGGGTTGCCGCTGCGCGGCGCCTGGGCCAGGACAGTCCCGGCAGGCGCCTTCTCGTCAAACGTTTCAGTAACAGGGCCAAGGGCCATTTGGGCGCGGTTAAGGGCGGTCTTGGCCTCGTCCAGGGATTTGCCGGTGAGGTCTGCCAGCGGGAACAGTTCCGGGCCCTTGGAGACGGCCAGCAACACGGGCTCGAATTTCCGAATGACCTTCCCGGCAGTCGGGTCGGAGCGGACCACAATACCCGGGGAGACGTCGTCGTCGAAGACATCCCTGACGGTGGACTGGAACCCCGCGGTGCGGAGCAGGGCCTGGGCTTCGGCAACGGTCTTGTTCGCCACCGGGGGAACCGTCCCCGGCGAACCGGGACCCATACCGAAGAACCAGCCGGCGACGGCGGCGAGCAGCGCCGCGACCACCAGCAGGACAATCCACAGCAGCCCGCGGCGTCGGGCGTTCCCTTCGTGGAGGGTCTTGGTGGGCGTGGCCGCCGCGCGCTGCCGTGCCTTGACGTCGTCCCGCTCCAACTTGCGCTGGACGCGTTTGCTGGGCGCAGGTGCGGCGTCCCCCGGCTCGCCATAGCCGGGGGCGTCCTGGTACGCCGGCTCGTCCGGAGGAGACAGCGGCCCATATGCGGGACGCCGCGGGGCGTTGCCCATCACGGTGGTCGGGTTGCCGCTGTTGCGGGAGATCATCTCGGTGGGCTGCTGGAGGCCGCCGTAGACCTCGGTTGGCATCCCGGCGGCGGGCTGCAGGTAGGCAGTCTCCTGCGCATCCGGCCCCGGAGCGGTGCCGCCGGGCCGTCTGGCGGGCGGGGCGGCCGGCGGCAGCACGCTGCGCACGGCCGCCGGCGGCTGGAGGTCGAGCTCGGCGTCGCTGAGGTTTGTCCTGATGTGACGGAGTTCGGATAACAGAGCCGCGCCGTCGACGGGGCGCTTGTCCGGGTCCCTGTCGGTGCACCACTGGACGAGCTCGTCGATCTCCGCGGCCAGCCCGGGCACGTGGGCGGACGGAGGCCCCACGGTGGAGTTGACGTGCTGGTAGGCGACCTGGATGGGCACCTCACCGTCGAACGGCTGCCGGCCGGTGATCATTTCGTAGAGCATGATCCCCACCGAGTAGATGTCGCTGCGCGCGTCTGCCTGCTTGCCCAGGACAAGCTCGGGGGAGAGGTAGGCGACAGTCCCGATCAGGGCCCCGGTGCTCGTGGACGTCGAGATTGCGCGCGCCAGGCCGAAGTCGCCGAGCTTGATCCGGCCGTCGTCGGCGATCAGGACGTTTTCCGGCTTGATGTCGCGGTGAATCATTCCGGCGGCATGTGCGGCACCGAGCCCCTCGACGACGGGATCGATCAGGGCCAGGGCCAGCCTCGGTGACAGGGCGCCCTTCTCTTTGAGGACGTCGCGCAGCGTGTGGCCCTTGATGAACTCCATGACGAGGTAGGCGAGCCGGCCATCCTCACCCTGGTCCAGGACGCCCACCACGTGGGGGTGGGAGAGCCTGGCGGCAGCTTTGGCTTCCCGTCCCAGACGATGCAGGAACTGAGGGTCGTCCGCCAGGTGGGGGTGCAGCACTTTCAGTGCCACATCGCGCTCCAGGCGCTGGTCCGTTGCGAGGTACACGGTGGACATGCCGCCGCGGGCAAGCCTGGATTGAACCTGGTAGCGGTTATCCACCAGGTTCCCGACGAGAGTGTCCGACACGTATTCTTGCACCCTACAATCGTAGTCGTTGGACAGAAGCGGGCCCGGATCAACATGCGATCCGGGCCCGTAGGGTCAAACGCTGTGGTCAAGCGCGAGTGCCTACCTGAACAGCGTCCGGTTGGCCTTGATGGCGGCGACGTACGCCTTGGTGTCCTCGAACATGCCGTTTTGGCTGACCGAGTACTGGCCCTGGTAGTAGCCCGCGACCGCGGTGTCCAGATCAGCGCTCGAATTGACCAGCTGGCGGATGATGGCGACTCCTGCCGTGGCGTTGTCGTACGGATCCAGCAGGTTCAGGTTCCGCCCGACCAGGTCAGAGGCCCACCGGCCGGAGGACGGGATGACCTGCATGGTGCCGATCGCGTTGGCCGGGGACACGGCTCGCTGGTTGAAGCCCGATTCCTGGTACGCGAAGGCGAGGGCCAGGCTGGCGTCCACGCCCATGCGCCGCGCGGTGTCCGCCACGATCGATTTCATCTGTTCGCGGCTGGGGACCGGAGCGGCGTTGAGCAGCGCCTTGTTCTGGTTCGCCGAGCTCACCACGGCGGCCGGATAGGTGAATCCGAGGAACGTGCTGGGCACCAGCGGTGTAGTCGCGGCGGGCTTGCTCGAAGCCGGTGCGATCGTGGACGCACCGGGAATAACGAGCTTCTGGCCCGGGTAGATAATGCTCGACATCGTCAGCCGGTTGGCGGACAGGACGTCAGAGAGTCGAACGCCGTTCCGCGCGGCAATGCCGGAGAGCGTGTCGCCGGCCTTGATCGTGTAGGAACCGGAGCTGGCCGGTGTTTTGGCGGGTGCCGGCCGCGTTGCGGTGGGCGCCGACTGGGCGGTAGCGGAAGGGGCAGCGGGAGTGGAACCGCCGCCGAGCTTGATCTTCTGTCCGGGGTAGATGATGGAGCCCATGCCGAGCCCGTTCCACTTGAAGACCTGGGAAAGGCCGACGCCGTGGCGGGCAGCGATGGCGCTGAGGGTGTCGCCGGCCTTGACGATGTAAACGCTGCCGGTGCCCGACGCGGCAGTGGCTGTCTTGACCGTGGCAGAGGCGGATGCCGTGGCTGCCGGCGCCGCCTTCGAACCCGTCAGCTTGATCTTCTGCCCGGGGTAGATGATCGTATTCGCCTGCAGATTGTTCAGCTTGAGCACGGCGTGGGTGTCCAGGCCATAGCGGCCGGCAACGGCGCTGATGGTGTCACCGCGGGCAATGGTGTACTGGGCCGGAGGCGCGGCCTTGGCCGGGCGCAGGGCGTTGGGCAGGGCTGCCGGGACGGAAGCGGCGGGGATCAGCGAACCCTTGAGAGCCGTGGTCACGTCCGCCTTTGCCTGGGCACGCATCGCGGCCGCCAGGGTGGCCGGGACGGCACGGGCACGGGGCTCCGCAGCGGCAGGCTGGGCGACCGCCAGGGAGGAAAGCACGACGGCGGGCAGCGCCGCCGTCGTCGCCGCGATCAGCGGCAGGCTGGGCCTCGGGTGGTGCTGTGACGCACGTGAGGTTGTCATTGAAAGATCCTCTTCTCAGCGGCAACGCTGTGGTCAGGCCGGTACAAGTGTTGTTACCAGTGTGACAAAAGTTATTGCTGTTACAAATGTGATCTATGTGAATCTCTCATGAATTTGCGGTTAGCACAAGAACCCGGCGATATTCCGAAAGTCGGGAGCCGACGGAGTGTCGGCCCCGACTAGGCGACCGGGCACCGGCCGTGGCAATCTTTATCCGTGAGTAATGTAGAAAACCTCGTGGGCGAATGGCTGCCCCTGCCCGATGTCGCACAGGCTCTTAATGTGTCTATTACCAAGGTCCACGCACTTCTGGACGAGCGTGCGCTGGCGGCCATAAGAATCGGTGACCGGCGCATCCGCTCGGTACCGGCGGCATTCATCCAGGACGGTCACGCAGTGGAAAGCCTGAAAGGCACCATTGTGGTCCTCGCGGACGCCGGCTTTTCGGACGAGGAACTGATCAACTGGCTCTTCACTCCGGACGAGTCGCTGCGTGGGCGGCCAATCGACGCCCTCCGCGAAGGCCGCAAGACCGAAATCCGCCGCCGGGCCCAGTCCCTGGCCTGGTAGGAGCGCTGCGGCAAAGGATAGAAACAGGATTTAAAATCGTGCGGCGGGCCGGGTGCAGCGAATATTGCTGCGCCCGGCCCGCGGCGTTCCTCCTTGTGTGCAGGAGCGGGAGCCCGTGGCAGCCCGGATCAGGAAGCCCGGCTGACGGCTGCTTCCGCAAGCTTGCGGAGCGCGGTCTTGGGAAGCTCCTCCAGCGGCAGGAGGTCCAAGGAGGTGAAGGCGGCCTTGCCGAACTCTTCAATGAGCAGCTCGGTGGCCTGGAGCGCGCCGGAGTCCACAATGATCCGCCGGATCTCCGTGATGTCCGCGTCGCTGAGGCGTGGGTCGCCGAGCCTGGCGTCGATGAACTCCGATTCGGCCGCGGAGGCCTGGTCCAGGGCAAAAGCCACCAGCACCGTCCGCTTGCCCTCGCGGAGATCGTCCCCGGCCGGTTTGCCGGTCGTGACAGGGTCGCCGAAGACGCCAAGGACGTCGTCCCGCATCTGGAACGCCTCGCCCAGCGGCAGGGCGAACGCCGAGTAGCCGCGCAGCAACTCGTCGCCTGCTCCGGCCAACGCACCGCCGAGCGCGAGCGGGTGTTCGGTGGAGTATTTGGCCGACTTGAACCGGATGATGGACTGGGCCCGGCTGACGGCACCGGCGCGGTCACGCCGCGGCCCTGCGACCTCCTCCAGGATGTCCAGGTACTGTCCGGCCATCACTTCAGCTCGCATGAGGTTGAAAATCAGCCGTGCCGGGCTGCCGGACGCGGCGCGGTGTCCGATTTCCGTAAAAGATTCCTCGCTGAAGGACAGGCAAAGGTCGCCGGTGAGGATGGCGGCCGCGTGGCCGAACCGTTCGCGGTCCAGCGCCCAGCCCTGCTTTTCGTGCAGTTCGCTGAAGCGGCGATGGACGCTGGGGCCGCCCCGGCGGGTGTCCGAGCGGTCAATGATGTCGTCGTGGATCAGGGCCGCAGCCTGGAAGAGTTCCAGGGCTGAGCCTGCGGTGACCACCTCGGCCGCGTTGGCCTCGCCGCCGGCCCCGCGCCAGCCCCAGTAGCACATCAGTGCCCGGAGGCGCTTCCCTCCCGTGACCAGGTTGGAGATCGAGCCCATCAGCGGGTCGATGTCCTGCGAGATCGAGGACATGACAGCCTGGCGGCTGGTCAGGAAATCCGTGAGCTTGCCGGCGACGGCGGCCACGAAGGCCGTCTGCTCGAGCCGGAGCTGTTCGGTGACGCTCACTTGACGGATCCGGCAGCGACGTTAGCGCCAATCGTGAAGGTGGATACGCCACGGGACTCCATGACGGAGATGTTCACGGTCTCGCTGTCGCCGCGAAGGAAGTCCTTGGAGGGCAGTGCGCCCACGGTTTCTCCCGGAACGGCCTTGAAGCCCTGGGCCTGGAGCCCCTTGGTGTAAAAGGTCAGGACATCGGCTGCAGGGGCGCTGATGCCGCCGACGAGGGCCACCGTTGCCGGCACGGTGGTCTTGTCCAAGCTGCTGGAAACCACCTTGGCCCCGGGCATGAGCGGCAGCAGCCTCTGCGGGAATCCGGGAACCAGGGCGCCAACCGTGGCCGAGGTGCCGGGCTCCGCGGACGGGCTTGGGGGAGCGGTCGTGGAGGACTGCTGTGAAGCGGCCGGGCTCGACGTCGGCGAGGCCGCCGTGGCCCCGGTGCCGGCAGGCGTGCAGGCGGCCAAGGCCAGTGACATGCCCGCCGCCGCGAGGGCCGCTGTGGCACGTTTGCGCTGTCCAAATACCTTCACAGGGATTTTCCTCCTGGTGTTGACGCGTGGGGTTGACGCGGAATCAGCCTCCAGTTTAGTCAGTCCCCAGGCATAGGATTGAAGGCGTGGGGCCGGACGCAGACAATCACTCAGACAATCACCGCGACAATCACTCAGACATTGCAAACAATCACCAGCGACGGCTGAAAGATGCACCCGCCGGAGGCCAGCCTCCCGGCCGCTTCAGTGAGGACACGTTGCGGGAACTGCGGCGCAGCAGCATCATGCACGTTGACATGGACGCATTCTTTGTCTCGGTGGAGCTGCGCAGCCGTCCCGAGCTGAAGGGAAGGCCCGTGATCGTCGGCTATCCGGCGGACCGGTCCGTTGTGCTTTCCGCATCCTACGAAGCCCGGGCATTCGGCGTCAGGTCAGCGATGCCTATGGCGGTTGCGGCCCGCATGTGTCCCTCGGCAGTGGTCATCGAGCCCCGGCACAAGCTCTACTACGAAGTGTCCGGCCAGATCATGGCCATCTTTGGTTCCATCACCGACCTCGTGGAGCCGCTCAGTGTGGATGAGGCGTTCCTGGACGTCGGGGGAGCCATCCGGAGGCTGGGTCCGCCCCGGGAGATTGGCGAACTGATCCGCGCCCGCGTCGCCCGGGAACTGGGGATTACGGCGTCGGTCGGCATAGCCGCGAGCAAGTTCGTGGCCAAAATCGCTTCCACCCGCTGCAAACCGGACGGCCTGCTGCTGATCACGCCGGAGGAAACCGTTCCGTACCTCCACAGCCTTCCCGTCGGCGCACTCTGGGGGGTCGGGGGGAAGACGGTTGAGGTGCTCGCCCGGCGGGGCATCCGGACGGTGGCCGACGTTGCCGCGTCGCCGTTGCCCTCGCTGCGGAAACTGCTGGGCGCCTCGGGGGAGCACGTCTACCGTCTCGCCTGGGGCATCGACCCGCGGCTGGTGACGCCGGTGCGGCTGGAAAAGAGCATCGGAGCAGAAGAGACCTTTGCCACAGACACAGCGGATGACGCCCTGCTCCACCGCGAGCTGCTGCGGCTCTCGCACCGGACTGCCGAGCGCCTGCGCGGCGCGGGAATGCATGCCCGCACCGTGGCGCTGAAGCTGCGCTACGCGGACTTTTCCACCATCACCCGCAGCCGCACGGTGAGCACCCCGATCGATAGTGCGCAACTGCTCTACGCCGTGGCACTCCAGCTCCTGGAGTCGGTGGGCGAAAGGCCCATGACCGTCCGGCTCGTGGGCATCCGTGCGGAGCAGCTGGAAGAGGCTGCTCGCGCCCCCCTGCAACTCAGCCTGGACCGCCGGGACGACAACTGGAGGGCTGCAGAACAAGCGCTCGACGCCGTCACTCGAAAGTTCGGCAACAAGTCGGTTCTGCCGGCACGGCTCCTCGACCCAGCGAGCAACGAACCCGAAAACAACGATCGAGCGCACAACGAGCCGGCAAACAACGATCGTGCACACAACGACCCAGCGAAAAGCCACCCCGCTAACATTGACCCCGCAAACGGCCGGCGAATCGCCGACCAGGGAAGCGCCGGCCGGGGGAGCCCCGGCGGCTGAGCCTCTGGCTGTGTGAGGGCTGCCGGGCCGTCCCCTTTCAGGCCTGCCAGCGCGGGACCGGGCCTTAAGACTGTCTTTCAGAACAGGCCGCGACAATCTATCCTTATTAATACCTAGGTTTAGGACGACTAGATCGACCGTTCGGCAACGACCTGGCCTGCTGAAGACCGGCACGGGACTACGGAATTGCCCCTTTCGCCAAGGGCGGTGAACGGGAACCACTTCCGAATCCCGGGCGTTAGGGGTTTAAGCCAAAGGCCGCGTCAAGTCCCGACGTTGGCAGACTTGAGGAGGTCGCAATGCCGCTCTCGGAGCACGAACAGAAGTTGCTGGAGCAACTTGAGAAGCAGCTGCATGAGGACGATCCCAAGTTCGCAAGCTCGATGGGATCGGTCCCCGGGCGCTCGTGGTCCACCCGCCACCTTGTCATCGGGGTGCTCGCAACACTCGCTGGAGTCCTGCTGTTGCTGGTCGGCGTATCCATCCAGAACATTTTCGTTGGCGTTTTGGGCTTCGTTGTGATGGGCGCCGGTGTGTACTTTGCCACGATGCGCAGCTCGGCCGTCGGCAAAGGCCGGGGTGCGAGGGGCCGCAAGCAGGGCAAGCCGCGCAGTTCCTTCATGAGCAATCTCGAGCAGCGCTGGGACGAACGGCACCGGGGAGAACCCTGAACCGCCGGCGAGGGCTTCCTGGGCCCTCCACTTTCCGCCACCGGCCCGCCGGGGGACGGTGAAAGACCCGCTTCGGCGGGTCTTTCGCCATTTAAGCGGCAATGTCGGGTGTGTAAAGGCTGCCACTGGGGGTGTCCCGGAGCTGATGCGGCGTCGCATGGGTCCTCACGGCCCAAACCGTGGAGGTGGGGCAAAGCAACCACCAAAAAACGCTCCACTTTCCACCACAGACCCAATTCCTTGCAGATGCTGGCAACCGCGGGGACAAATCACCGCAAATTTGTCTCAACATCCCGGGCGTGTCGTTGACTGTGGAGCGATGTGGAGTAATGTGGAGGACGTAAGAGGGTAGTGGCAGCACAGGGGACGTTGGACTTCCTAGAAAAGACAGGCGGTGGGCCGTGTTTCTCGGCACCCATTCGCCGCGTCTGGACGAAAAAGGTCGAATTATCCTCCCAGCGAAGTTCCGTGAGGAGCTTGCCAGCGGGCTGGTTCTCACACGGGGCCAGGAGCGTTGCATCTACGTCTTCAGTGAGGCGGAATTCGGCCGGGTTCACGAGCAGATGCGGGAGGCTCCAATTTCCTCCAAGCAAGCACGTGACTACATCCGTGTTTTCCTCTCTGGAGCCTCGGACGAGGTACCTGACAAGCAGGGGCGCGTGACGATTCCGCCGGCGCTCCGGGAGTACGCAGGTCTCGGCCGGGAACTCGCCGTCATCGGCGCAGGATCCCGCGCAGAGATTTGGGACGCCCAGGCTTGGAGCGAGTACTTGGCTGAAAAGGAAACCGCCTTTTCGGAAACGGACGACGCCATACCGGGGATTCTCTGAATCCCAACTGTTCCACCAGCACACAACGTTCCTTGATCGAGATCTCCAGCCGCCCATCAGGCTGCTGTCCTGGCTCACTTCCCCGGAGCCAGGCCGGCGCAGGATAGGCGCGGATGGGGACCTGGACCAAGGAATGTTGCTTAAGAGCACCCACCAGCAACGAGCAACGCGCAGCCGAACCTAGCCAACGAAAGGACCAAGGCATGACGGACCCCGACCAGGCGAAGCCCACGTCCGAACGCCATGTACCGGTCCTCAAGGACCGGTGCATCAATTTGTTGGCCCCGGGCTTCGAGGCTGCCAGGGGCCGCGGCGAGACACCTGTGGTGATCGACGCGACGCTCGGCATGGGCGGCCACTCCGAGGCCCTCCTCCAGCGCTTTCCAGATCTCCACCTGATCGGCATCGACCGCGATGAGGAAGCCTTGGCACTTGCGGGGGAGCGGCTGGCACCCTTCGCCGCCCGCACCGACCTGGTCCACGCCGTCTACGACGAAATCCCGGACGTCCTCGAAGACCTTGGGTTCACCGAAGTCCACGGCGTCCTCATGGATCTTGGTGTCTCCTCGCTGCAACTGGACGAGCGGGAGCGCGGTTTTGCCTACTCCTTCGACGCGCCCCTGGACATGCGGATGGACACCAGCCGCGGCCAGACGGCGGCCGACGTCGTCAACACCTACAGCGAAGAAGACCTCGTCCGGATCATCCGGAAATGGGGAGAAGAAAAGTTCGCCGGCCGCATCGCGAACAGGATTGTGGCTGCGCGCGCCGAGAAGCCGTTCACCACTACCGGCGAACTCGTCGAACAGATCCGTTCCGTGGTGCCGTCCGGGGCCGCCAAGACCGGCGGGCACCCGGCGAAGCGCACCTTCCAGGCGCTCCGGATCGAGGTTAACGAGGAACTGGACGTCCTGGAGCGTGCCATCCCGGCAGCCATCGAAGCCATCGCCCCGGGCGGCCGTGTAGTGGTCATGTCCTACCACTCCCTCGAGGACAAGATCGTCAAGGGCTTCTTCCAAGCCGGATCGAAGTCCTCGGCCCCGGTCGGCTTCCCCGTCGAACTCGAAGAACACAAAGCCGAACTCAAGACCCTGACAAAGGGCACCGAGGTGCCCACAGCCGCTGAAATCGCCGAAAACCCCCGCGCAGCTTCCGCCCGGCTGCGCGCCGTCGAACGCATCAAAGCCAGGAGAGCAGCATGAGCAACGCCGCCGTCAACAGCTACCCCGTTGTCCAGGGCGCTACTGCGCGTGCCCTGCCAGGCATCCGCCCGGTCACCGGTCCGGCCCGGAAGTCGCGCACTCCGCTGTCGCTGGTCCGTTCGGCACCCCGCAAGCGCCGCGCGCCGTTCGTCGTCCTCTGCTTCGGCATGCTGGCCATTGCCCTCATGGCCGTGCTGGTGCTGAACATCTCGGTCTCCTCGGCCCAGTACCAGCTGGTCCAGCTGCGCAGCGAGCAGACCACCCTGGCCAAGCAGAACCAGGACCTCACCCAACAGGTCCAGAACTTCGACGCCCCGCAGAACCTCGCGGCCAAGGCCACGGAACTGGGCATGGTGGCTTCGGTCGGCAAGGGCCAGATCGACCTCTCCACCCTGAGCGTCACCGGCAAGGCCAAGCCGGCCGTCAAGGGCGACGCGCCGGGTGCCGTCATCGCCGCACCTGCTGTCGCCGGACAGATCACCGTGGTTCCGCCGGTTTCGGAGAATGAACCGCTCGCGCAGCGCCAAACGGCTTACACCCAGCCTGCTGACACCCAGCCGGCCGACACCAAGCCGGTTGACACGAAACCGGCCGACACCAAGCCGGTTGACACGAAACCGGCCAACACCAAGCCCGCCGCCCCGCCTGCGGAACTCCACGGCGGATCGGTGCCGGCCCCCGCGCAGAAACTTCCGGGGCAGTAACGTCCGGACCGGTAACGTCCAGGGCAATAGCGTTCTCAGACCACCAGCAAGGCAAGCAGCAAGGACTCACAGTGGCGCGGAACTCCGGCAAGGCCAGCAAGGCGAAAGCCCCAAACGCCACCCGGCGGCTCCGCGTCGGGCTCGGCCTGATGCTGACCCTGCTGCTGGTGGTTGGCGGCAAGCTGTTCCTGGTCCAGGGGCTGGACATCGGGGGCATGGCAGAGGCGGCCCTCAATAACCGGCTCACGCCCATCGTGCTGCCAGCGGAACGCGGCAGCATCCTCGATTCATCGGGCACGGTTCTGGCCAGCAGTGTTATTCGCTACAACGTCGTGGTGGACCAGACGGTCAACACCAAGACCGAGTCCTTCCGCAGGCTCGAGACCATCAATGGCAAGGATGAACTGGTCAAGGTCACCCGCGACCAAGGCATATCCGAACTGGCCGCGGTACTCGGGATGGACCGCGGTGACCTGCGCGATGCCCTGACCGGCACCCAGCGCTATTACATCGTGGCCAAGGATCTCAAGCCCGACGTCGAGGACCGGGTATCCAAGCTTCAGATACCGGGCATTGTCACCGAAGGCACCAGCAAGCGCGTCTATCCCAACGGCTCGGTAGCCGGCGGGATTGTCGGATTCCTCCACGACGGCACCACCGGGCAGGCCGGGCTCGAACAAACCCAGGATGAGATCCTCAAAGGCACCCCCGGCAAGCGGGTCTTCGAAATCGGTGCCGACGGGCTGCGCATCCCCGTGGGCGTGGACCAGCTGACGCCCGCGGTGAACGGCAAGGACATCAAGCTCACGCTGAACTCAGACCTGCAGTACTTTTCCCAGCAGGCCATCCAAAGCCAAAAAGACAAACTCGGCGCCGAGTGGGGCGTGATCGTGGTCTCTGACATCAAGACGGGCAACATCATTGCCATGGCGGACACCGACGCGCCGGATCCCAACGACCCGGGCAAGGTTGCCGCGGAGGACCGCGGAGTCAGGGCCGTCACCGCCGCCTACGAGCCGGGATCCGTGGAAAAGATGATCACCGCTGCGGCAGTTATCCAAGAGGGCAAGTCCAGTCCGCTGGATACCTTCACCATTCCGCCGACCTACACCCTGGACGGGCAGACGTTCAGTGACGCGTTCGAACACGGCACCGAGCAACGTACCCTGGCCGGCATCGTCGGCTACTCCATGAATACCGGAACGGTCATGGTGGGCCAGCGCCTCAGCAAGCAACAGCGCTATGACTGGCTGAAGAAGTTTGGCATCGGCGAGGCGCCCGACATTGGCCTCCCGGCGGAATCCAAGGGAATCCTCACCCCGGCGGACCAATGGGACGGCCGCCAGCAGTACACCGTCCTCTTCGGCCAGGGCGTGGCCCAGTCAACCCTGCAGACGGTCCGGGCCTACCAAAGCATCGCCAACGACGGCGTGATGCTCCAGCCGCGGCTCATCGACAGCTACATCAGCCCGGACGGGACCGAGGAAAAAGTCCCAGCCAAGGATCCGCGGCAGGTCGTCTCCAAAGAGACCGCGAAACAGGTGCGCGACATCCTGGAAAGCGCCGTGACCGAGGGGGAGATCAAGGAAGCCGCCATAGACGGATACCGTGTGGGCGCCAAGACGGGCACGTCCGAGTCGCCCTGCGACGACGGCAAAAGCGGGTTCTGCGGCTACACCGCCTCCATGGTGGGGATGGCGCCCATGGACGATCCGCGGTTTATTGTTGAGGTGGTCCTGCAACGGCCCAAGGGAAGCATCTACGGAATCACCAACGGACCGGTGTTCCGTTCGGTCATGAGCCAGACGCTGCGCACATTCAACGTCGAGCCCTCCACCGGGCAACCCGTCCGGCTGCCGCAGTACGCCAAGTAGCGCTTGTTCCACCCTCCACCCGGAAGTCACCATCCGGCGCGTCACCACAGTGCCTGCGCGCCGGGGCCTGCCCCGCGCGCAGTCCACGATTAAGCAGTGCACGACCAAATTTGGGCCGGATCCGCTAAGACCCGACCCACTAGCACCACAACGGAGATATACGTGTCAGAACCCACCGCCCCAGACGATTCCGCGCCGGCCGGCAACGACTCCGGCCCGGGCTTCCGGCCCGCCGCGGTTGCTGCAGTGCCGCTGTCCGCCATCGGTGAGTCTATCGGCGTCGCCGTTCCTGGGGCGTCCCACTCGGTCCCGGTCACGGGGATCTCGTTGAACTCCCGGGAGATCCGCCCGGGAGACCTCTACGTCGCCCTTCCCGGCGCCACGCGGCACGGGGCCGACTTCGTGTCCCAGGCCGTCGACGCCGGTGCTGTCGCGGTGCTGACCGACGACGCCGGGGCCCGCATGCTGGCTCTCTCCAACGACATCCCCGTTCCCGTGCTGCTTGCCGACGAGCCGCGCAGCGTTGTCGGCCGGCTGTCGGCGCTGATCTACCAGAGCCGCCCGGAGGGGACAGCGGGGCCGGCGCTCTTCGGCGTGACCGGCACCAACGGCAAAACGACCACGACCTACTTCATCAACGCTCTCCTGCAGGCGCTGGGCAAACGGACCGGACTGATCGGGACGATCGAAATCCTTGCCGGCGGCGAGCCGATCCCCAGCCTGCTCACCACCCCCGAATCCACGGACGTGCACGCCCTGCTGGCCCTCATGCGTGAACGCGGGCTCGACGCCGCTTCCATGGAGGTTTCCTCGCACGCCGTGTCCTTCCACCGCGTGGACGGGGTGGTGTTCGATGTCACGGGCTTCACGAACCTCACCCAGGACCATCTGGACCTGCACGGGACGATGGAAGAGTACTTCCAGACCAAGGCCCGGCTGTTCACCCCGGCACGCGCCCGGGCTGCCGTCGTGACCGTGGACGATGCCTGGGGCCGCAGGCTCGCCGCTGCGGCCGAAATCCCCGTCACAACACTCGCCACTGCCGGCCAGGATGGGCGCGGACACGACGGAGGCCTGAGCGCTGACTGGACCGTGGTCCGGACTGCCCCGCGGGGACTCGGCACCGACTTTGTCCTCCGGCACCGCGACGGCGCGGAACTGCGCGTGCACACCGGCTTGCCGGGCAGCTTCAACGTCGCCAACGCCGCCCTGGCCACCGTCATGGTGCTCGCCGGCGGCCACGACCCAGCCGCCGTGCAGGCCGCCCTCGACGCCGGCGACCCCTTCACCGTTGCCGTGCCCGGCAGGATGCAGCTCGTGTCCACGGCGCCGGCCGCCGTGGTGGATTTCGCCCACAACCCCGATGCCCTCCAGCGGGCCCTTGAGGCCGTCCGGTCGCCGGAACCCGGGTCCAAGGTGATCATCGTTTTTGGCGCCACCGGGCAGCGCGACCAAAGCAAGCGCCCCGCCATGGGGGCCATTGCGGCCCGGCTGGCGGATACCGTGATTGTCAGCGACGATGACCCCCACGACGAGGACGCGGCGGCTATCCGTGCGGACGTCCTGGCCGGCGCCCAGGCAGCCAAAGCCAGCGAGGGCCTGGACTGCACCGTCCTGGAGGTCTTCCCGCGGGAGGCCGCCATTCTGAAGGCCGTGGAGCTGGCCAGGACCGGGGACACCATCCTTGTGGCCGGCCGGGGCCACGAGGTGTGGCAGGAGGTCAAGGGAGTCAATCTCGCCCTGGATGACCGGGTGGAGCTCCGGAACGCCTTGACAGAACGGGGATTCACCGTTCTCGAAGACCACCGGATAGAGTCCTAAACCGAGATGATTGCACTAACAGCGGCGGAAATCGCCGACATAACCAACGGCCGGCTGGCCGCGGAGCCGGGCATTACCCCAAACTCCGTGGTGACCGACTCCCGCGAGGCCACGGCGGGTTCCCTCTATGTGGCCAAGCCCGGGGAAAGCGCCGACGGCCACGACTTCGTGGGCGCCGCGTTTGACCGGGGCGCCGTTCTCGCGCTCGTCGAGCGCGATGTCGCCGACGACGCCGGGGTGAACTACCCGGCGGTCGTCGTTGAGGACGCCGTCCTCGCCATGGGCGCACTTGCCGCTGAAGCTGTCCGCCGGATCCGCGCCCGCCGCGCGTCCGCCGGTGCCGCGTTCACCGTCGTCGGTATCACCGGCTCCGCCGGCAAGACCACCACAAAGGACCTGCTGGCCGGAATCTTCGCCGCCACCGACGCCGAAGGCGCCACCGTCGCGCCGCAGGGGTCCTACAACGGCGAGGTCGGCGTCCCGCTGACCGTCTTCAGGGCCGACTACGACACCCGCTACCTCGTCATCGAGATGGGCGCCACGGGCATCGGCCACATCCGGTACCTCGCCGACATGGTTCGGCCGGAGATCGGTGTGGTCCTCGGCGTCGGTTCCGCGCACGCCGGAGAATTCGGCGGCATCGAGAACATCGCCGTCGCCAAGGGTGAACTCGTGGAGGCGCTCCCGGCCGAGGGCACAGCCGTGCTGAACCTGGACGACGCCCGCGTCGCCGCCATGGCCGCGCGGACCAGCGCCCGCGTGCTCGGCTGCACCTCCCGGGCCGCCGCCCAGGGCGAGGCGGACATGGCCCAGCCCGATGTGGTCAGGGCCGCCGGCGTCGAACTGAACCCCGCCGGCCATCCCGAATTTGAGCTCCAGCTGCCCGGCGGCAGCACACACGACGTCTCCGCCAAACTGATCGGAGCCCATCACATCGCCAACCTGCTCGCGGCCGCCGCCGCGGCGCACGCGGCCGGCATCCCTGGCGCCCAAATCGCGGCCTCGCTCAGCGCCCAGACCGCCGCCAGCCGCTGGCGGATGGAGCGCACGGAGCGCCCAGACGGCGTGACCATCATCAACGATGCCTACAACGCCAACCCGGAATCCATGCGGGCCGCGCTGCGGACGCTGGCCGAGCTGGGCCGTGGGCGCCGCACCTGGGCGGTTCTGGGCGCCATGCTCGAGCTGGGCCAGGACTCCATCCGTGAGCACATGGCCGTCGGCACCCAGGTGGTGCGGCTCAACATCTCGCGGCTCGTAGTCGTCGGCCGGGAGGCCCGCTCACTGTACGTCTCCGCCGTCAACGAGGGTTCTTGGGGCGATGAATGCATCTTCGCCGAGACCGCGGACGAGGCCTATGACCTCCTCCAAGCCGAGCTCCTGCCCGGTGACCTGGTCCTGTTCAAGTCATCGAACGGCATCGGGCTGCGCCATCTGGGCGATCGGATAGCATTGCCCCCACAAGCTCCGGGGGACACTCCCGAGCGATCTGCTGAGGGACCTGCCGCAACCGCCACCGAAGGGAGTACACAGCTGTGATTGCACTGCTGCTGGGCGCCGGAATGGCGCTGCTCCTCTCGTTCGCGGGCACCCCGCTCTTTATCCGCTTCCTGGTCCGCAAGGGCTACGGACAGTTCATCCGAGACGACGGGCCCACCTCCCACCACACCAAGCGCGGCACGCCCACCATGGGCGGCACCGTTGTGGTCCTGGCGGTCGTCGTCAGTTACCTGCTCACGCATCTGATCATGTGGCTGATGAACCCCGGCTCCCCGGGTCCGACCGCTTCGGGGCTTCTTTTGCTGTTCCTCATGGTGGGCATGGGGCTGGTGGGCTTCCTGGACGACTTCATCAAGATTTCCGCGCAGCGGAGCCTGGGGCTGAACGCCAAGGCCAAGCTGATCCTTCAGGCCGCCGTCGGCATCATTTTTGCCGTGCTGGCGCTGAACTTCCCGAATTCCGCCGGGCTGACACCGGCGTCGACCCAGATTTCGCTGGTGCGCGACATTCCGTGGCTCAACCTGGCCTTCGCCGGAACCGTGCTGGGCGCCATCCTGTTTGTCCTGTGGTCCAATCTGATCGTCACGGCGGCGACCAACGGCGTGAACCTCACCGACGGCCTCGACGGCCTGGCAGCCGGTGCTTCCGTCATGGTGTTCGGGGCGTACACGCTCATGGGCATCTGGCAAAACAACCAGGCCTGCGGGTCCCCGCGGCAGGCCGGCGGCGGCTGCTACTCGGTCCGCGACCCCCTGGACCTGGCCCTGCTCGCCGCCATCCTCAGCGCCGCCCTGGTCGGGTTCCTGTGGTGGAACACCTCCCCGGCCAAGATCTTCATGGGGGACACCGGGTCCCTGGCCATCGGTGGCGCAGTCGCAGCCTTCGCCATCCTGTCCCGCACGGAACTGCTGCTGGCCTTCATTGGCGGTCTTTTCGTTCTCATCACGCTCTCGGTCATCATCCAGGTGGGCTACTTTAAACTCACCAAGGGCAAACGGTTCTTCAAGATGGCGCCGCTGCAGCACCACTTCGAACTCAAAGGCTGGGCCGAGGTCACGGTGGTGGTCCGGTTCTGGATCCTGTGCGGATTGTTTGTCGCGGCGGGCCTAAGCATCTTCTACGCAGAATGGGTGGTGCTCCTGTGACCAGTCCAATTCCCGCCCCGCTCGCCACTTCGCCGCGGCTCCAGGGCCTCACCACATGGGATTCCGACTGGTCGGGCCTGCGCGTCGTGGTCACCGGCATCGGCGTCTCCGGCTTCGCCGCGGCCGACACCCTGATCGAACTCGGCGCCCGGGTGGTGGTGGTGGACGCCGCCACCAGCGCCAAGGCGCTGGCCCAGGCGGACACCCTCCGCATCGTCGGCGCTGCCGATGTCCTGCTGGGCGAAGCAGCGGTGGAGTCCGTTCCGAAGGTCGACGGGCAGAAACCGGATCTCGTGGTCACCTCGCCGGGGTGGCGTCCGGATCAGGCCCTGTTGGCCGCTGCCGCGCGGGCGCACATTCCGGTGTGGGGCGACGTCGAACTGGCCTGGCGGCTGCGCGAACGCAAGGGCCGCAAGACCGCCGACTGGCTCACCATCACCGGCACCAACGGCAAGACGACCACGGTGGGCCTCACCGAGTCCATGCTCCAGGCCGCCGGCCTCAAGGCCATTGCCGTCGGAAACGTCGGAACGCCCATCCTGGACGCGCTCCGGGACCCCGTGGACTACGACGCTTTCGCGGTGGAGCTCTCCAGCTTCCAACTGCACTGGAGCCACTCGGTGTCACCGCTGGCCAGCGTGTGCCTCAACGTCGCTGAAGACCACGTGGACTGGCACGGGTCCTACGCCTCCTACCTTGCAGACAAGGCCAAGATCTACGCGAACACGCAGAAGGCGTGCATCTACAACGCCGAGCAAATCGAGACCGAACGCATGGTCGAAGACGCGGACGTCGTCGAAGGCTGCCGCGCGGTGGGCTTCACCACCTTGACGCCGGCCATCAGCATGCTCGGCGTCGTGGAAGGGCTGCTGGTGGACCGCGCGTTCATCGCCGAACGCAAGGACAGCGCAGCCGAACTCGCCTCCATGGCTGACCTGGGGGCTGGGGCGCCGCGTCACATGGTGGCGAACGCGCTGGCGGCGGCCGCCCTGGTCCGGGCCTACGGTGTAGAGCCCTCGGCGGTCCGCAAGGGCCTGCAGGACTACCTTCCGGGCGACCACCGCATCCAGGCCGTGGCCCGCCACGAGGGGGTGCTCTGGGTCAACGACTCCAAGGCCACCAACCCGCACGCCGCCGCTGCCTCGCTGGCTGCCTTTTCCAAGGTGGTGTGGATCGCCGGCGGACTGTCCAAGGGCGTGAACTACGACTCGCTGGTTCAGGACCATGCCAAGCGGCTCAAGGCCGTGGTCCTGATCGGGGCGGACTCCAGCGATCTGCAGGCCGCCCTGCAGCGACACGCGCCCAATGTCCCCGTGATCGGGGCGGCAAAGGGCGAGACTGAAGATGTGCAGACTGCCGGAACGGCCACAGCCGGCGCAGGCCCTTCGCCGATCTTCGGCGAGACTGTGATGGCCCAGGCCGTTGCCTCGGCGGCCCAGCTGGCCTCCTCAGGGGACACTGTGCTGCTGGCACCGGCCGCTGCTTCCATGGATCAGTTCTCTTCCTACGCTCACCGTGGCGATGCCTTCATCGACGCTGTCCGCGAGCTCGTGGAAGGGCAGGCTCAGACCGGCGAGGAGTAACAATGGTCAGCACGCCCACACGTACGACGGCGGCACCCACCGCCCGGGGCGGAAGTCTCGGTCGAACTGCCGGCCGGACGGCCGGCAGCAGCCCCGTACCGGCCCCTCCGAGTACCAGGACCGCCGGTCCTCCCGCAGTGCGGGTGCGTGCCTGGTACCGCAGATTCTGGTCCGCGCTGGAAGGCACCGGCAAGTCCCGCAACGGATCGACCTATTACCTGATCCTGGGTTCCACCCTGGCCCTGACGGCAATCGGCATCATGATGGTTCTCTCCGCCTCCAGCGTGGAAGCAATCGCGGCGGGGGAGTCGCCGTACTCGGCTGCCCTCAAGCAGGGCGGATTCGCCGCGATTGGCATCTTTGGCATGTTCGTCCTCTCGCGGGTCAACGTCGTGTGGCTCAGGCGCATCGCCTGGGGGGTCATGATCTTGGCCGTCGCGCTGCTCGGACTGGTCCTTCTCGTGGGACGCAGCGCCCTGGGCAACCAGAACTGGATCGACGTCGGCCCCTTCACCTTCCAGCCCTCCGAGGCCGCCAAGCTGGCGCTGGCGCTGTGGATGGCCACGGTACTGGACCGTAAAGCGAAGCTCCTGCACGAGTGGCGGCACGCGCTCGTTCCCGTCGTGGCGCCGGGAGCCGCTGTGGTCCTGGGACTCATTCTCGCCGGTAACGACCTCGGCACAGCCATGATCGTGATGATCATCGTGGCGGCTGCGCTGTTCTTTGCCGGCGTCCGGCTGTACTTTTTCGCGTTCGCCGGGGGGCTCCTGGCCATCGGCACCACGATCCTCGCCGTCACGAACCCGAACCGGATGTGCCGCATCCTGTCCTGGACCGGCCAGACCTGCGCCGACGGTTCCGACCTGAACTACCAGTCCACCAACGGCCTGTACGGGCTCGCCTCCGGTGGCTGGTTCGGCGTCGGGCTCGGCCAGAGCCGGCAAAAGTACAGCTGGATCCCCGAGGCCCACAACGACTTCATCTTCGCAATCATCGGCGAGGAACTGGGCCTGGTCGGAACGCTCGTGGTCCTGGTCCTTTTCGCCATCCTCGGCACCGCCATCTACCGCGTCGTCGTTGCGCAGCACGACGTCTTCCACCGTGTCCTGGCCGGCGCCATCATGGTCTGGCTGCTGGGGCAGGCCAGCGTCAACATGGCGGTGGTCACCGGACTGGCACCCGTGATCGGCGTTCCCTTGCCCTTCATCTCCTATGGCGGCTCGGCCCTGCTGATGTCGCTGTGTGCCATCGGCGTCGTCCTGTCCCTGGCCCGGGCCCAGATGGATCCGGGCATGCAGCCGAAGAAGATGCTGAAGTTCGGGCCGGCAGCGTTCGCGAATTCGGTACGACGGGCGCGCGCCGCCCGCGCGGCCGCGGCGCGGAACGAGGCCAAGAATCGACCGGCCAAGAATCCGGCGGCCAGGAACCCAGCAGCCAAGAACCCCGCTACCAAGAATCCCGCAGCCAAGAGCGCTGCTCCCAAGAACCGCACGAAAGCGTAACAGCCCTTTATGAACACCGAGTCGCCTTTGTCCGTGGTCCTTGCCGGCGGCGGAACCGCCGGCCACATCAGCCCGCTGCTGGCCATTGCCGGTGCCCTCCGGCAGACCCGGCCGGCGGTGAAGCTGGTGGCGGTCGGTACGCCCGGCGGGATGGAAACGCGCCTGGTCCCGGCGGCCGGGCTGGACCTGGTCACCATCAGCCGGGTCCCGCTGCCGCGCAAGCCGTCCGCAGACCTGCTCCGCCTCCCCGGGCGCCTGGCCGGGGCAGTGAAGCAGGCGGGCGTCATCCTGGAGGGTGCCGGGGCCGATGTCCTGGTGGGGGTCGGCGGATATGTCTGCACGCCGATGTACCTGGCAGCCCGCCGCCGGAAAATACCGATCGTGGTCCACGAGGCCAACACCCGCCCCGGCCTGGCGAACCGTGTCGGGGCCTTCCTGGGCGCCCACGTGGCCGTCGCCTTCGCCGCGACCAAGCTGGGCCGCGCGCAGCACGTGGGCATGCCCATGCGTCCGGAGATTTCCGGCCTGGACCGGGCCGCTGCCCGCGCGGGGGCGCGGCAGTCGCTGGGACTCGATCAGGACAAACCGACCCTGGTGGTCACCGGCGGGTCCTCGGGCGCCCAAAGCATCAACCGCTCACTCGCCGCGGCAGTCGGGGCCCTCGCCGACTCCGGCGTCCAGACCCTGCACATCACCGGCCGCGGCAAGTCCGTGCACGACGCCGACGGCACGCCGCTCGCCGCACCGGGCTACCGGCAGGTCGAATACGTCGACGGCATGGAGACCGTGTACGCCGCGGCTGACCTGCTGCTGGCCCGTGCCGGCGCGGCCACCGTCTGCGAGGTGGCCGCGGTGGGCGTGCCCGCCGTCTTCGTCCCCCTGCCCATCGGCAACGGGGAGCAGGCGCTGAACGCCGCGGGCCTTGTGGCCGCGGGCGGCGCCTTGTTGGTGGACGACAAGGAATTTTCCGCCGACTGGATCAGCCAGCACATCATCCCGGCCCTGCTGGACAAGGACAGGCTCGCAGAGATGGCCGCCAGCTCCCGGCACCTGGGCATCCGGGATGCGGACCGGCGCATGGCCGATCTCATCCTCGACGTCGCGTCTTCAGCCCAGCACAGCAGGTCCCAGCACGTCAGGAAGCAGTAGAGCAATGACCCAGCCCCAGCACGGCACGCGTTCTTTGGAATCCCTCGGCCGCGTGCACTTCATCGGCATCGGCGGCGTCGGCATGTCCGCCGTCGCCCGCATCATGGTTGCACGCGGCGTTCCGGTCAGTGGCTCGGACGCGAAGGCGTTGCCCGTCATGACTGACCTTGCAGCCGCCGGAGCCCGCATCGCGGTGGGCTATGGCCCCGGGAACCTCGGCGACGCAGAAACCGTGGTGGCCGGCTCCGCAATCCGGCCGGACAACCCTGAGCTCGCGGCGGCCCGCGCCGCCGGGCTGCCGGTGCTGCACCGCTCCGAAGCCCTCGCGGCCACCATGGCGGATGACACCGTCGTGGCTGTCGCCGGAACCCACGGCAAGTCCACCACAACTTCCATGATCACGGTGCTGCTGCAGGGCGCCGGGCTGGATCCGTCCTTCGCCATCGGTGCCAACGTTCCGGCGCTCGGCGTCAACGCGGCGAACGGCGCCTCCGGGATCTTTGTGGCCGAGGCCGACGAGTCGGACGGTTCCTTCCTGAACTACCGGCCAACGATCGCCGTGGTGACCAACGTCGAGCCGGATCACCTCGACTTCTACGGCACCGCCGAAGCCGTCTACGCCTCCTTCGACAGCTTCACCTCCCTGCTGCCCGCCGACGGTGTCCTGGTGGCCTGCGCGGACGACCCGGGAGCCAGGGCACTGGCCCAGCGCACCCTGGAACGCGGCAACACCCGGGTGGTCCTCTACGGGACGTCGGCGGACGCCGCCGTCCGGCTGGACGATGCCCCGGTCCGGCCGGACGATGCCGGCCCGGGCCGGATCGGGATCTCGACGACGGCGGGCACCTTCGGCGTCGAGCTCCAGGTCCCGGGCCGGCACAACGCGCTGAACGCGGCCGCCGCGTTCGCCGCTGCGATCGAACTCGGCGTGGACCCGGAGAAGGCGGCAGGGGCACTGGCGCACTTCTCCGGCGCCTCGCGCCGCTTCGAGTTCAAGGGCGAAGGGCGCGGCATCCGCGTCTACGATGACTACGCCCACCACCCCACGGAAGTCCGCGCCGCCTTGTCTGCCGCGCGCTCCGTGGCCGGGCAGCACAAAGTGCACGTTCTCTTCCAGCCCCACCTGTTTTCCCGAACCCGGGAATTTGCCCGTGAATTCGCCGACGCCCTCAACACGGCGGACACGGCCCTGGTTCTGGACATCTATCCGGCGCGGGAAGATCCCATTCCGGGCGTCACCAGCGGGTTGATTGCCGACCACCTGGGGCCCGGCGGCAGCCGTGTGGGCCCCGGCGCGGAGGCGGTCCAGGCGCTGCTCGCGGCCGCCGGGCCGGGGGACATTGTGCTCACCGCCGGCGCCGGCGACGTCACGGCCTACGGGCCGCAGATCGTCGATGCCCTGACTGTGGAGGCCGCCGGTGGCTAGCACCCGGCGCCCGACGTACCGGGGCGGATCCAAGGCGGGCTCCGGTCCGTCTTCCGGCGGCACCGGCACGGACGTTATTTCGGCGTCCAAGAACGCCGGTGACACCGGGAGCGGTCGGGGCCGCACCCCGCTGTCGGCTCCGGAGCATGGTTCGGGGCAGGTGCTGTCCTTCCCCGAGCCGAAACGCAAGCGCCGCCGGCGCATCCTGCTCAGCACCATCGGCATTGTTGCCGTGCTGATGGCGGCCATCGTCGCGGCCGCCGTCTACTCGCCCGTGTTGGCCTTGCGGACAGTCACGGTGCAGGGCACCAAGCTGCTGGGCGCCGAGCGGGTCCAGGCCGCCCTCGCGCCCCTGCAGGGCAAACCGCTTCCGCAGATCAGCGAAGCGGACGTCACCGCCCTGCTGAAGCCGCTGGTCCAGATCAAAGAGGTTCGGGTGAGGGCGCTGCCGCCCTCCACCCTGCACGTGGACGTCACGGAGCGGATCCCGGTCGCCCTGGTCAAGCAGCGCGATACGTACCAGCTGGTGGATGTCGACGGGGTGCAGCTCAGCACCACCAAGGACGCCGCTTCGGTCCCGCTGCCGGTGATCGATGGTGGCGGCGGGACACTTCCCAAGGACCTGTTCCGGGCCATCACCGCGGTGCTGGGAGCGTTGCCTGCGGACGTGCTGTCGAGGCTCTCCAACGCTTCCGCCGGATCTGCCGACGCCGTTGAACTCAAGCTCGTGGACGGGCAGACGATCGTTTGGGGCAACGCGGGGGAGAAGGAATTGAAGGCCCGCGTCCTCGCGGCCCTCCTGAAGGCACCGGCAGATCCGAAGAATCCGGTAAAGGTCTACGATGTCAGCGTGCCCAGGCACCCCGTCACCCGGTAGCCATTTGGCCGGTATTCGCGCGACACGCGGCGCCGGTCATTGAATGTCCCCGGCGGAGCAAATACCGTCACAGACATGAGTTACTTGACATAACTATAACCTTCAAGTCGAAGGTTAAGGTTCAAAGCTTCAAGCACTGCTCGATCAGTTTTCGCATTAGTACACGAACAAGGGACACGTAACGTGGCAGCTCCGCAGAATTACTTGGCCGTCATCAAGGTCGTCGGCATCGGCGGCGGTGGCGTGAACGCAGTCAACCGCATGATCGAGGTCGGTCTTCGCGGCGTCGAATTCATCGCCATCAACACAGATGCCCAGGCGCTGCTGATGAGTGATGCCGACGTCAAGCTCGACGTCGGGCGTGAGCTGACCCGTGGACTCGGAGCTGGCGCGAACCCTGAGGTCGGCCGGCAGGCCGCCGAGGATCACGCCGATGAAATCGAAGAGGTCATCCGGGGCGCAGACATGGTCTTCGTCACCGCCGGCGAGGGCGGCGGCACCGGCACCGGCGGCGCGCCCGTCGTGGCCCGGATTGCACGCTCCCTTGGCGCCCTGACCATCGGCGTGGTAACGCGCCCCTTCACCTTCGAAGGCCGCCGGCGTGCCGGCTCCGCCGAAGCCGGCATCGACGCCCTCCGGGACGAAGTCGACACGCTGATTGTGATCCCGAACGACCGCCTGCTTTCCATCAGCGACCGCAACGTCTCGGTCCTGGACGCGTTCCGTTCCGCCGACCAGGTCCTGCTGTCCGGTGTCCAGGGCATCACGGACCTCATCACGACTCCGGGCCTGATCAACCTCGACTTCGCCGACGTCAAGTCCGTCATGCAGGGCGCCGGTTCCGCGCTCATGGGCATCGGCTCGGCCCGCGGTGAAGACCGGGCCGTCAAAGCCGCCGAGCTCGCCATCGCCTCCCCGCTGCTCGAAGCATCGATCGACGGCGCGCACGGCGTCCTGCTGTCCATCCAGGGCGGCTCGGACCTCGGCCTCTTCGAAATCAACGAAGCTGCCCGCCTCGTCCAGGAAGTCGCCCACCCGGAGGCCAACATCATCTTCGGCGCCGTGATCGACGACGCCCTCGGCGACGAGGCGCGGGTCACGGTCATCGCCGCGGGCTTTGACGACGTCAAGGCCACCTCTCCCTCCATGGACCAGTCGCTGCCGGCCGCGCCGCCGCGGCCTGCAACCCCGGCCCCGGCTCCGGCGCAGGCACCCGCCTCAGCCCAGGTCCAGCCCCTGCACGCGGCCGTCGGTGCCTCCGGCTACGGCGGCTGGGGCCAACAGCGCCCCTCAGCCGTACCGGCCGACTCGGGCTTCGACGTCGACCTGCCGGCCGTCGTGGAGCCGGACCTGTCCGGCCGCCACTCCGACGACCTGGACGTCCCCGACTTCCTGAAGTAACCGACTCCCTCAAGCAAAAACGTCCGGCTACAGCATGGCACCGCCGTCCGGCGGTGCCATGCTGCTTTCCGCCGGGTTACGGTGGAACGTATGAACGCAAGAATTTCGGACACGTCGACGGCGGTGTTGTGATTGTTTTCCTGGCGGGCTGAAGTCCGGCCGGGCGTCTGGGTTGCCTTCACCGACGCCGGAGCCGGGAACCTGGCGCTCCATGTGGGCGATGACCCCGCGGCGGTCCGGCGCCGGCGCGCGGAGCTCGAACAGGCCGCGGGTCTCGGCGGGCGCTCGTTCCGGTATATGAACCAGGTCCACGGCAACGACGTCGCCACCGTCAGCGCAGGCGCCGGTGCCGTAGGCGGGGGATCGGACGCGGCAACGTTGCCCACGGCGGACGTGCCGGCGGTTCCCACCGCCGATGCCATGGTCTCCCTGGCCGAACCGCTGGCCGTCATGGTGGCCGACTGTGTGCCGGTGGTACTGGTCGGCGACGGCCCGTCCGGGGCCCCGGTCCTGGGCGTGGTGCACGCCGGACGGCCGGGCGTGGCCACCGGGGTACTTCCGGCCGCCGTCGCGCGCTTGCGGGAGCTCGGTGCCGGGCGGATCGGCGCCTGGGTGGGGCCCAGCATCTGCGGGCGCTGCTACGAGGTTCCCGAGGGCTTGCGCTCGGACGTGGCCGCCGCCGTCCCGGCTACGTGGACCACCACGTCCACCGGCACGCCCGGCCTGGACCTGCCGGCAGGCGTGCGGAGCCAGCTGGAAGCGGCGGACGTCGCCGTCGAATACACCGGGGGCTGCACCCTGGAAGACGACACCCTGTTCTCCTACCGCCGCAACAGCCACACGGGCCGGTTCGCCGGTCTGGTGTGGACGAACGCGGCACCCGGGAAGGGGGTGCGCGGCCATGACCAAGCAGAGTGACGGCCTGGACGCCGGCAGCACCACAAGGCCGGGGGAGAGCCCCGAAGCGCTCGAAGGACCACGGCTGGCCCAGCTGGGGACGAACCTCTCGGCGGTACGCCGCCGCATCGACGCGGCCGTGGCCGCTGCCGGCCGGCAGGGGACGCCGCCCCGCCTGATCGTCGTCACCAAGTTCCACCCGGCCCAGGATGTCCGGCGGCTCGCGGCGCTGGGAGTCACCGACGTCGGGGAAAACCGGGACCAGGAAGCCGTGGACAAGGCGGCGCAGCTTCCGGACCTCGGGCTGCGCTGGCACTTCATCGGACAGCTCCAGAGCAACAAGGCCAAATCGGTCGTCAAGTATGCCGGAGCCGTGCATTCCGTGGACCGGCCCGGCCTCGCCGCCGCACTCGCCAAAGCTATGGCCGTCGAACGAGACCGGACAGGCCGCCCGCCACTGGACTGTTTCATCCAGGTCAGCCTGGCCGAAGACGCAGGAGGTTCATCGGCGGCGCACCGCGGCGGCACGGCCCCCCGGGATGTCCCAGCCCTGGCCGAACAGCTCGCGGCAGCAGCGGGGCTGCGGCTGGCGGGCGTCATGGCCGTAGCCCCGCTCGGGGCGGACCCGGCGGCCGCGTTCGAGAAGCTGGCAGCCATTTCCGGGCGCCTGGGCTCGCAGTTTCCGGACGCCACGGGGATCTCCGCCGGCATGAGCCAGGACCTTGAACAGGCGATACGCTTCGGGGCGACACACCTGCGCATTGGCTCCGATATTCTCGGTCCGCGTCCGGACCTGCGGTAAGTTCAACGTATTGGAAGGTAATGGCGGGGATTCCAAGGCTGTCGAGTCATTAAGCTGCCCGCTTACGGACAAGATGAGGAGTCGACCATGGCTGGCGCGCTGCGCAAGACAATGATCTATCTTGGGCTCGCTGACGGTGACGAACACTACGAGTCTGAGCACCCCACACCGCACAAGGATGAGGACGAATCCATGGAGCAGGACCGCGAGGAACGCCGCGCGCCGGCGCCCGTCCGCGAGGTTCCCCGGGAAGAGCCCCACCCCGCTGAAGAGGAATATCGCGCACCTGTGACACCCATCAAGCGTGCGGCTTCGAGCCGCGAAGAGACCACCGGACTCCGGCAGATCACCACCATCCATCCGCGGTCCTACAACGATGCCAAGCTCATCGGCGAAAGCTTCCGCGACGGCATCCCCGTCATCATGAACGTCACGGACATGGGCGAAGCCGATGCCAAGCGCCTCGTGGACTTCTCGGCGGGCCTGGTTTTCGGGCTCCGTGGCAGCATCGAGCGCGTGACCAACAAGGTCTTCCTGCTCTCGCCCTCGTACATCGAGGTCATTGGCGATGACAAGAAGGCCAGCGAGACGCAGGCGAGTTTCTTCAACCAGAGCTAAGCCGGATAGTTCGCACGGATGCCAGGCGGGGACACCCGCCTGGCATCCGTGCGCAATTATCCGTGTTGAAATAGAAGGAACACTTTCCTTAGGACACTGCGGTATCCGGAATGAACATGGAGATATGAGTTAGCTCATGGGAATTGTTTTCGGGCTCGTCTATATCGCTCTGTTGCTTTTTTTCGTGGCACTGATCATCCGCCTGGTCTTCGACTGGGTGCAGATGTTTGCCCGGAGCTGGCGGCCGCGCGGTGTGGCGCTGGTTGCCGCGCACGCTGTGTATTCGGTCACGGACAAGCCGCTGAAGCTGCTCCGCCGCCTCATCCCGCCGCTGCGGCTGGGCGGGATGTCGCTCGACATCGGGTTCCTGCTGTTGTTCGTCGCCGTCAGCGTGGCCATGTGGGTCGTCAAGGGCCTGGTGTACGCCCAGCCGATCGCAGCCTGAGACGCAGCAGCAACCCCATGGCAGGCGGCTGAGCTGGGCCGACGCCGATGCTGATAGAAACTCCGGTTTGACACTGCGGTGTTGAATTAGAGGAACCAGACCATATTTAGGTACCGTAGTTTTGACGGCCGGAAGGCCTACTGACTAACTAGACCAACGAGGTGACCAGATGGCTTTGACGCCAGAAGACGTTGTCAACAAGCGCTTTCAGCCGACCAAGTTCCGCGAAGGCTACGACCAGGACGAGGTTGATGACTTCCTGGACGAGATCGTCGTCGAACTGCGACGCCTGAACCAGGAGAACGACGAGCTGCGCAAGAAGCTCGCGGAATCCGGCGCCGGCACGCCTGCCAGCTCCGCAGTCGCCGCACCCGTGGTGGAGAAGGTCCCGGCGCCCGTCAAGGCCGACAAGGAAGAAGCCGCCAAGGCCGAGGCCGAAGCGAAGGCAAAGGCGGCCGCAGAAGCCGCCAAGAAGAAGGAAGCCGAGCAGGCCGCGAAGGCAGCCCAGGCTGCCGAACCGGCCCGCACCGCCGCCACCCCGGCCTCCGAATCGGCCGCCGGCCTGCTGGCCATGGCGCAGCAGATGCACGACAAGCACGTCGCCGACGGCGAGCAGCAGCGGGACAAGATCATCGCCGAAGCCCAGATCGAGGCCAGCAGCCTCGTCAACGACGCGCAGGAAAAGTCCCGCAAGATCCTCGGTGCCCTCGAACAGCAGCGCTCCGTCCTGGAACGCAAGGTTGAGCAGCTTCGCGGCTTCGAGCGTGACTACCGGTCACGCCTGAAGGCCTACATCGAAGGCCAGCTCCGCGACCTCGACGCCCGCGGCTCCGTTGCCGCTCCTGAGGTCGAAGCCAGCTAGGGCAAAAAGCCAAGTATTCTGAAGTCGGTGGCTGGGGACTCCTCGGCCGCCGGCTTTTCCTTTACCCGCCAGCGCCGCCACCGGTTTCGGTGCGCAACACTGGCCGGCACCACATCCCGGTCCCCGTACTGGCTCCCGAACGAAAGCCCTATGACTGACGCACCATCACCAGACGCCACGCAGCCCGCCGCGGACGCACTGCCCGTGCAGGGCCGGCCGCGCCGGGCAAAGCTGTACGTTTTGTTCGCTGCCTTCGCCGTGTTCGCCTACGTGTTCGACCAGCTGACCAAGCTCTGGGTCACGAGCACCATGACCGAGGGCGAGCGGATCCCCGTGTTGCCGCCGCTGCTGCACTGGTTCTACATCCGCAACTCCGGGGCCGCGTTTTCGATCGGCGAGAATGTCACCTGGGTGTTCACGATCGTCATGGCGGCCGTGTCCGTCGCGATCCTGCTGCAGCTGCGCAAGCTGGGCTCCCTCTGGTGGGCGTTGGCGCTCGGGCTGCTGCTCGGCGGGGCCCTGGGCAACCTGACGGACCGGCTGTTCCGCGAGCCGTCCTTCGCCATGGGCCACGTGGTGGACTTCATCCAGTTGCCGAACTTCGCGATCTTCAACATCGCCGATTCCGCCGTCGTCTCCGCCGTGGTGATCATTTGCCTGCTCACCCTCCGGGGGATCTCCCTGGACGGTTCGCGCCACACGAAGGACACGGTGGCCGAGGATGTCTGAGAACGCCGCTGGGGCGCACCGGCAGTTCACCGTTCCAGAGGAGCTTGCCGGCGCCCGCGTGGACGCCGGCTTGTCCCGGCTTATGGACATCTCCCGCTCCCAGGCGGCGACCCTGATCGCCGAGGGCAACGTCAGCAGCAACGCCAAGAGGGTGGGCAAATCGCTCAAGCTGGCGGCCGGCACCGTGCTCGACGTCGTGGTACCGGACCGCCGGGACCCCCTGGAAATCGTGGAGGAAGTAGTGGACGGCCTTAACATCCTGCTGGACGATGACGAGTTCGTAGTCATCGACAAACCGGTCGGCGTGGCGGCCCACCCCTCACCCGGCTGGGTGGGACCCACGGTCGTGGGAGGCCTGGCCGGACTCGGCTACCGGATTTCGACGTCGGGGGCACCGGAACGCGCCGGCATCGTCCACCGGCTCGACGTCGGGACCTCCGGCGTCATGGTGGTCGCCAAGACCGAGAACGCCTACACCGTGCTCAAGCGCGCCTTCAAGGACCGCACCGTGGACAAGGTCTACCACGCCGTAGTCCAGGGCCTGCCGGATCCGCTGGCGGGCACCATCGACGCGCCCATCGGCCGGCACCCGGGCCACGACTGGCGGTTCGCTGTGATCGAGGACGGCCGCGACTCGGTCACCCACTACGAGGTCTTGGAGGCCTTCGGAAAGGCCTCACTGGTGGAGGTCCACTTGGAAACCGGTCGCACCCATCAGATCCGCGTGCATTTTTCCGCGCTCCGCCACCCCTGCGCCGGCGACCTGACCTACGGCGCGGACCCCCGGCTGGCCGCAACCCTCGGACTGACCCGGCAGTGGCTGCACGCCCGGGAGCTGTCCTTCGACCACCCGCGGACGGGGGAGCGTGTCACCGTCACCAGCGGGTATCCGCAGGACCTGCAGTACGCGCTTGAGGTCCTGGAGTCCGGACAGGCCTGAAAGGCCGGTCAGGCCTGTGCCTGCACGCCGCTGTCGCAGCACGGCACTAGAATGGTCCGGTGACTTCCAGCAACGACTCGTTTGTCCATCTCCATAACCACACCGAGTACTCGATGCTGGACGGCGCCGCCCGGCTAGGAGAGCTGTTCGACGAAACCGAGCGGCTCGGCATGCCGGCCCTGGCCACGACGGACCACGGCTACCTGTTCGGCGCCTTCGACTTCTGGAAACGTGCCACCGACAAGGGCATCAGGCCCATCATCGGCGTCGAAGCCTATGTGGCCCCCGGGACTGCGCGCACGGACAAGACCCGCGTGCGGTGGGGCGAGGAACACCAGCGCAAGGATGACATCTCCGGCGGTGGCTCGTATACGCACATGACCCTGCTCAGCTACAACAACGTGGGCATGCGGAACCTCTTCCGGGCCTCGTCAATTGCCTCCCTGGACTCGGTCTTCGGTAAGTGGCCGCGGCTGGACCGGGAGCTGCTCAACACCTACTCGGAAGGGCTCATCGCCACCACGGGCTGCCCGTCCGGCGAGGTGCAGACCCGGCTGCGGCTCGGCCAGTACCGGGAGGCCGTCGAAGCCGCGGCGGAGTTCCGCGACATCTTCGGGGCCGAGAACTACTTCTGCGAACTTATGGACCACGGCCTGGACATCGAGCGCCGCGTCACCGGAGACCTCCTGCGGCTGGCCAAGGAACTGAACCTTCCCCTCGTGGCCACGAACGACCTCCACTACACCCACGAGCACGACGCCAAGGCACACGAGGCCCTGCTGGCCATCCAGTCCGGCTCGACCCTCCTGGAGCCCACATACGACAACGGAGGCTCACGCTTCGCCTTCTCCGGCAGCGGGTACTACCTGAAGTCGCCGCAGGAAATGCGGGAGCTTTTCCGCGACCACCCGGAAGCCTGCGACAACACCCTGCTGATCGCCGAACGCTGCGAGGTGTCCTTCAACACGGGCGCCAACTACATGCCCCGGTTCCCGTGCCCGGAAGGGGAGGATGAAACTTCCTGGCTGGTCAAGGAAGTCGATAAGGGGCTCCAATATCGCTACCCGCAGGGCATTCCGGACAAGGTTCGCAAGCAGGCCGACTATGAGCTGGGGGTCATCACCTCCATGGGCTTCCCGGGTTACTTCCTTGTGGTGGCCGACTTCATCAACTGGGCCAAAAACAACGGCATCCGGGTGGGTCCCGGACGTGGCTCCGGTGCAGGGTCCATGGTGGCGTACGCCATGCGCATCACCGATCTTGATCCACTGCACCACGGCCTGATCTTCGAGCGCTTCCTCAACCCGGACCGCGTCTCGATGCCTGACTTCGACGTCGACTTCGATGACCGGCGCCGCTCCGAAGTGATCGACTATGTCACGCGCAAATACGGCGACGAACGCGTTGCGATGATCGTCACCTACGGCACCATCAAGACCAAGCAGGCCCTCAAAGACTCATCACGCGTGCTGGGCTACCCGTTCAGCATGGGCGAGCAGCTGACCAAGGCCCTGCCGCCGGCCGTAATGGCCAAAGACATTCCGCTGGCCGACATTCAGAACCCCCAGTCCAAGCGCTACAGCGAAGCCGGCGACTTCCGCCAGCTGATCAGCACTGACCCGGAAGCTGCGAAGGTCTTCGAGACCGCCCTGGGCATCGAGGGCCTGAAACGGCAATGGGGCGTGCACGCCGCCGGTGTGATCATGTCCTCGGACCCCATCATCGACGTGATTCCGATCATGCGCCGCTTCCAGGACGGCCAGGTCATCACCCAGTTCGACTATCCGACGTCCGAAGGCCTCGGCCTGATCAAGATGGACTTCCTCGGGTTGCGAAACCTGACGATCATCTCGGATGCCTTGGAAAACATCAAAATGAACCGCGGCATCGACCTCGATCTCGAAACGCTGGAGCTGGATGACACGGCGTCCTACGAGTTGCTCGCCCGGGGCGACACGCTGGGTGTTTTCCAGCTCGACGGCGGGCCCATGCGGTCGCTGCTGAAGCTGATGAAGCCTGACAACTTCGAAGACATCTCCGCCGTGCTGGCGCTGTACCGGCCAGGACCGATGGGCGCCAACGCCCACACGGATTACGCCCTGCGCAAAAACAAGATCCAGGAAGTCATCCCGATCCACCCGGAGCTTGAGGAACCGCTGAAGGAGATCCTGGGCGGGACGTTCGGCCTGATCGTGTACCAGGAACAGGTGATGGCCGTGGCGCAGAAGCTGGCTGGCTATTCTCTGGGCCAGGCGGACATCCTGCGCCGTGCCATGGGCAAGAAGAAAAAGTCCGAGCTGGACAAGCAGTTCGCCGGCTTCTCCCAGGGTATGCAGGACAACGGCTACTCGATGGAGGCCGTCAAGACCCTGTGGGACATCCTCCTGCCATTCTCCGACTACGCCTTTAACAAGGCGCACTCGGCCGCCTATGGCGTCATTTCCTACTGGACCGCGTATTTGAAGGCGCACTACGCGCCGGAGTACATGGCCGCGCTGCTCACGTCTGTGGGCGACGATAAGGACAAGTCGGCCATCTACCTGAACGAGTGCCGGCGCATGGGCATCACCGTGCTGCCGCCGGACGTCAACGAGTCGGCGCTCAACTTCACCCCGGTGGGCAACGACATCCGCTTCGGCATGGGCGCCATCCGCAACGTCGGCGTCAACGCGGTCGAGGCCATGGTTGCCGCCCGCGCCAGCGAGGGCGCCTACACCTCGTTCAAGGACTACCTCATGAAGGTCCCGGCCGTGGTGTGCAACAAGCGCACCATCGAGTCGCTGATCAAGGCGGGCGCCTTCGACTCCCTGGGCCACCATCGCCGTGCCCTGGCCATGATCCACGAAGAAGCAATCGACTCCGTGATCACGCTCAAGCGCAACGAAGCGATCGGCCAGTTCGACTTGTTTGCCGGCTTTGAGGACCAGGAGCCCGAAGCGTCGCTCAGCACGGAGATCCCGGACCTGCCGGAATGGGAGAAGAAGGACAAACTGGCGTTTGAGCGGGACATGCTCGGCCTGTACGTCTCCGACCACCCGCTGCAGGGCCTGGAAGGCGTGCTGAGCCAGCACGCCGAGCGTTCGATCACGTCCATCATCGCCGAGGACGGCCCGCCGGACGGTTCGATCGTCACCATCGCGGGCATGATCACGTCATTGAGCCGCAGGATCGCCAAGGCCAGCGGCAATGCATACGCCCGGGCCGAAATCGAGGACCTCGCCGGTTCCATGGAGGTCATGTTCTTCGGGCAGGTCTACGGCCCCATCGCTTCGGTGCTGGCCGAAGACCTGATCGTGGTGGTCAAGGGTCGCCTGCAGCGGCGCGACGACGGCGCCGTCACCCTGAACTGCATGGAACTATCAGTGCCGGACCTGAGCCAGGGCACCGGCGGACCCTTGGTCATCACGATGGCGACGCACAAGGCCACCGAAGCTGTGGTCACCGAGCTGGGCGACGTGCTGCGCACCCACCGCGGAAATTCCGAGGTCCGGCTACATCTGCAGGGCGATACCCGGGTGGAAGTGATGGGCCTGCCGGTGCATCTGCGCGTCAACCCGAGCCCCTCGCTGTTTGGCGATCTGAAGGTGCTGCTCGGTCCGACGTGCCTGGATAACTGACGGGCCTTCGGCTCAGATCTCGTAGTCGAGCGGCACGGGCTGGCTGTACGCCCCGGAGTGGTAGAGCAGGGGAGCGCCGTCACTGCCGACCTGCCCTTCCACCACCTCGACCACCACAACGGCGTTATTCTCAAACGAGAGCCGCATCTGGATCTTGCCCACCAGCCAGCCGGTGACGCCCTTGAGTACAGGTACCTCGTGGGGCCCGAGCTCCCAGTGGTCGCCGTCAAACCGGTTGCCGGCCCGGGCGAAGCGGTCGGCGAGTTCCTGGTTCTCCAGCCCGAGCATGTGCACGCCGATGTAGCTCGTGTTCGCCACCGCCGGCCAGGAACTCGACGTCCTGGCCATGTTGAAGGTGAAGCGCGGCGGTTTGGCGGAGAGCGAGGCCACGGAGGTTGCGGTGAATCCGAAGGGGACCCCGTCCTGGTTGGCGGTGATGATTGCCACCCCGGCCGCGTGCCGCCGGAACATTTCCTTGAACGTCCCCTCGAAGATTCCCTCATTTGTGGCCACTGCGATCCGACTCCCTGCTGCACATGCGTGTTGTCTCTTACACTGCCAGCGTATTCCGCCGAAGTAAGAGTGGGACATTTGTTTACGCCCGCCGTCATGTGTTGTCGCGCGGCGTCATACGCCGGCACGCCAATTCCTTGTTAGCGTTTATTGCATGACACAGCCCGCAGTCGACGGCCCCGCCCAACACGCCCCGGAGTCGGCTCAGCCCCAACGCCCGGCGCAGCCCCAAACGCCGTCCGAGCACCACCGCGGACGGGGCCGGGCCGCGTGGGTCAAGGCCGCCGTCATCGCGGCCGCGGGCATCCCGGTGGGGCTGCTCTGGTGGCTGCTGGCGCCGTCTGGCCTGAACCTGCTGACGGGAAACCCGGACCTCGCCACCGGCACGAACACCGCAACCTGGCTGCCCCGCGACCTCGTCCTGGCCGGGCTGTGCCTGCTCGCCGGGTGCATTGCGGGATCGTTCGTCTCCGGCTCCAAGCACCAACAACCGACCACCGGCACAGTCCTCCTGGTGGTGCTGGCCGGCGCCGCCGGCGCGCTCATCGCGTGGGGAACGGGTGTGCTCAGCGCCCAATGGTGGGGAGCCCCGGCCGACACCTCCGCCAGCGCCAGCGTCGCGTTCTCGCTGCGGTCCTACGCAGTCCTTGCCCTTTGGCCCGCTGCGATTGCGCTGGCCATCTTCCTCAACAGCCTCTTCCCGGGCTCAGGCGGTAAACCCCGCGACTGACCGCAACGCACGGGCACGTAAAATAATCGGGTGAGCCAAACTCCTGAGCGCCCTGTGACCCCCATTTCCGCCGTTCTCAACTTCCGCACGGTGGACGTGCGCGGTGCGCACCTGTCCCTCGCCGGGCTCCGCGCTGCCGTTCCCCGGGCACAGTCCGGCACCATGGCCGACGCCGAGGACAAGGTCCTGGACATTATCTCGGCCGTCCGGACGCGGGGCTTCGCCGCGCTCCGGGAGCTGGCGCTCACGTTCGACGGCGTGGAACAGACGCACCCCCGCGTCCCGGCGGAGGCCCTGCGGGCAGCGTTGGCCGGCCTCGATCCCGAGGTGCGGGCAGCGCTTGAGGAATCCATCCGGCGGGCGCGCAGCTTCGCGGACGCCCAGCGTCCGGCGAATGTCGACGTCGAACTCGGCGAAGGCGCCGTCGTGAGCCAGAACTGGGTGCCGGTGGCACGGGTGGGGCTTTACGTCCCGGGCGGCCTGGCCGTCTACCCGTCCTCGGTGATCATGAACGTTGTCCCGGCCCTGGCCGCGGGCGTCGAGTCCATAGCGCTGGCATCGCCGCCGCAAAGGGACTTCAGCGGCCTGCCGCACCCCACGATCCTGGCAGCGGCATGCCTGCTCGGCATTGAAGAGGTATATGCGATCGGCGGGGCGCAGGCCATCGCCACGTTCGCCTATGGCATCCCCGCATCCGACGGCGGCAGCCTCGCCGGGATTGAGCCGGTGGATGTCGTTACCGGTCCGGGCAACATCTTCGTGGCCACCGCCAAGCGGCTGGTCAAGGGGGTGGTGGGAATCGATTCCGAGGCCGGCACAACGGAGATCGCCATCCTCGCCGACGCCACAGCCAGTCCCGCCCTCGTGGCGGCGGACCTCATCAGCCAGGCCGAGCATGACCCCAAGGCGGCGTCGGTTCTCTTCACCGACTCCGAAGCCCTCGCCGCCGACGTCCGCGCGGAAATGGAGCTGCAGGCCGCCGGCACCAAGCATTCCAGCCGCGTGCTCGAGGCGCTCTCCGGCCCGCAGTCCGGCGTCGTCCTGGTGGAGGATCTGGAACAGGGCATCGCCGCCTGCAACGCGTACGCGGCTGAGCACCTGGAGGTCATGACCGCGGATGCCGCCGCGGTGGCGGCCCGGATCCGCAGCGCCGGTGCGATCTTCGTGGGGGACTACAGTCCGGTGAGCCTGGGCGACTACTGCGCGGGATCGAACCACGTGCTGCCCACCAGCGGCACGGCCGCCTTCTCGTCCGGACTGAACGTGACCACCTTCCTGCGCGCCATCCAGGTGGTCAACTACACCCGCTCGGCGCTGGAGCAGGTCAGCGGGCACATCGTGAGCCTCGCCGGCGCGGAAGACCTGCCGGCCCACGGCGAGGCCGTGACGGTGCGTTTCGCCGCCCGGTAGCCTCACCTCACCGCAGCCGCAGACCACTACATGTAGTAATTACAGGCTTGTGATTCAGCTACATCTAGTCGTAAACTAGGGAAAACCAGCGGTTTGCGACACACGCTGATTGACACACGGCTGCGACAGGGGAGGGATTGACATGTATTGCCCGTTCTGCCGCAACCCCGATTCGCGCGTGGTGGACAGCCGGATTGCCGATGACGGCTCCGCCATCCGTCGCCGCCGCCAGTGCCCCGAATGCGGCCGCCGTTTCACGACGGTGGAAACCACCAGCCTGACCGTGATCAAGCGTTCCGGCGTGGGCGAACCGTTCAGCCGCAGCAAAGTCATCAACGGCGTCCGGAAGGCCTGCCAGGGCCGCCCCGTCACCGAAGACGATCTTGCCATGCTGGCGCAGGAAGTCGAGGAGACGATCCGGGGCTCCGGCGCCGCCGAAATCGAGGCGCACGACGTCGGGCTGGCCATCCTCGATCCCCTGCGGCGCCTCGACGAGGTGGCCTACCTCCGGTTCGCCAGCGTTTACCAGGCCTTCGACTCCCTGGAGGATTTCGAATCCGCGATCTCCCTGCTCCGGCACGAGGCCGAATCCAAGGGCCGGGACGGTAAGAGCCCGAAGAAGAGTCCGCTCCAAGCGCCGTCGTAAAGTCCGGCCGCCGTAAATCTTGCACCTGGTGTTGAAGTCCCAGGACCGCATCAGACTCCGGTGGTGGCAGCGGAGGGGAAGCCGCAGCCACCACCGGCTCCACTTAAAAACAAACTTAAAAACAAAGAGCCATCACTCCGGGTCGTTTCTCTACGTTCAGAACGACCCGGAGTGATGGCTCATTTGGCGTTTACTTGGCCAGCTTGTGCTTCAGCGCAATCTCGACGGCCGCGCCCACAATGCCGGCGTCGTTCTTCAGCTCGGCCGGGACGATCGGTGTGCGCAACTTCAGGTGCGGCAAGTACTCGCTGGCACGCTTGGAAATGCCGCCGCCCACAATGAACAGTTCCGGGGAGAACAGGAACTCCACATGGGAGAAGTAGCGCTGCAGCAGCACGCTGTACTGCTCCCAGCTAAGGCCCTCCCGCTCGCGGGCCACGGCGGAAGCCTTGCTTTCGGCGTCGAAGCCGTCAATCTCAAGGTGACCGAGTTCGGCGTTGGGAACCAGTTTGCCGTCGAAGATGAAGGCCGAACCGATGCCGGTGCCCAGCGTGATCACCAGCACGGTGCCGTCGATCCCTTCGCCGGCACCGAACCGTGCCTCGGCGAGGCCGGCGGCGTCGGCGTCGTTGATCACCTCCACGGGCCGGCCGAGGCGTGCCGTGAGCATGCCGTCAATGTCGGCCTCCAGCCACGACTTGTCCACATTGGCTGCTGAGTGCACCACACCGTGCTGGATGATCCCCGGGAAGGTGACGCCCACCGGGCTGCTGGCATCGGGGGCGTCGGGTCGGGCGGCGAGCTCTGCGACAACCTGCGCGACGACTTCGGCGACGGAAGCGGGCGTGGCGGGCTGGGGCGTGGGGATGCGGACGCGGTCACCGATCAGCTTGCCCTTCTTCAGGTCCACGATTCCGCCCTTGATACCGGTGCCGCCGATGTCAATGCCGATCAGGGGGGCGTTCTTCTTCGACTTTTCGTCCTTCTTGGCCAATATCGTTCCGTTCGTGGCAGGGGCGGGCTAAAGGGGACCGGCGAGGGCCGGCGGGTGAAGACCTGGATCTTCGGGGATTGCCGTGGAGCGGGAATCAGGGCAGCGTGAGAATCTCAGCGCCGGACTCCGTAACGAGCAGCGTGTGCTCGAACTGGGCTGTGCGCTTATGGTCGCGGGTCACAACGGTCCAGTCGTCGGCCCACATGTCCCAGTCAACGGTGCCCAAGGTCAGCATCGGCTCGATCGTGAACACCATACCCGCTTCCATAGTGGTGTTGTACGCCGGGGCCGCGTCATAGTGCGGAATGATCAGTCCGGTATGGAAGGCCTCGCCCACGCCGTGGCCGGTGAAGTCGCGGACCACCCCGTAGCCGAAGCGCTTTGCGTACGACTCGATGGCCCGGCCGATGACATTGATTTCGCGTCCCGGCGCCACCGCCCGGATGGCGCGGTTCAGGGATTCCTGGGTGCGCTCCACCAGCAGGCGTGATTCCTCGTCCACGTCGCCGACCAGGAAGGTGTAGTTGGTGTCGCCGTGCACGCCCCCGATGAAGGCCGTGATGTCGATGTTGAGGATATCTCCGTCCTGGATCACGGTGCTGTCCGGAATTCCGTGGCAGATGACCTCGTTGAGGGAGGAGCAAATCGACTTGGGAAAGCCCCGGTACCCGAGGGTGGAGGGGTAGGCGTTGTGGTCCAAGAGGAACTCGTGGCCCACCCGGTCCAGCTGGTCCGTGGTGACGCCGGGGGTGATGTTTTTGCCGACCTCCACGATGGCCTGGGCCGCGATTTTGGCGGCGATCCGGATCTTTTCGATCGTCTCCGCCGACTTGACCTCGGATCCGGTGAATTTTGCCGGACCGGGCTTGCCCACATATTCGGGACGCGGGATAGCCGGCGGCACGGGAAGCTGCGGGCTCACTGTCCCCGGGACCAGAGTGCCGATGGGTGCAGTTGAGGCTAGAGAAGGCATAGATTGATCATATAAGCCGCCGGGCTTGCCCGGAAAAATACGGCCCAGAAAAGTACAGCCCGAAAATGCGGTCCGGATAATGCAGCCCGGGAGTTGCAGTCCCGGAAAGACAGCAGGAAATCAGCGGGAAATCAGCGAAGGAGCACCAATGCCGGAGTACTGGTACAACGTCAACACCCACGAGATCGAAGTAGACGCCATGTCCGACTGGAGCCAGTTGATCGGACCCTACAAGACACGTGAGGAAGCCGAACACGCCCTCGAGAAGGTCAAGGCGCGCAACGAAGCCTGGGAGAAGGGCGACGACGACTAGATCGGTGGGAGCGATTTTTCGCACCGCCATTCTCACCCCATCAGGGTGAGCGCCAGCCTGCCACGGCCAGCCATACTGGAAAAATGCCGACGAGAGTTGCCCGCACCCGCGGCGTCCGGATCCCCGACCTGGCGAGATTGGGCGCTGCCTGGGTTGCCTCGACTGTGGCGCTCATCATCACCGGTGCGCTGCTGCCGGGGTTCTCAGCCTCCAGCTGGTGGTCGTACGCCGCGGTAGCCGCGACGGCCGGCATTGTGGGCCTGGTCCTCCGCCCCGCGTTGGTGGAAATTTCCGCCAGGGTCGGCTGGCTGGCAGTGCTTCTTACCGCGCTGGTGGGGCAGGCCCTGATCATGTACATCGCCATCCGCCTGGTGCCCGGCATCGAATCAACGGTTTGGACCGCCATTGCCGCCACCTGGGTCAGCGCCGTCGTGGGCACTCTCATCTCCTGGGCCACGACGGCCGGTACCGATGACGGCCTGATCACCTCGCTGGCCGGCAGGGGCCGGCGGCAGACGGCTGTGACAGATCCGGAGATTGACGGCGTCTTGTTCGTGCAGCTCGATGGTGTCCCCTTCCCTGTGCTGAAATGGGCCGTCCAATCCGGGGGAGTGCCGCACATCCGGCGCTGGCTGACGTCGGGGGATTACCAGTTCCGCGAATGGACTCCACAGCTGCCCTGCACCACCCCGGCCAGCCAGCTGGGCATTCTGCACGGTACCGTAGACGGGATTCCCGCGTTCCGATGGTACGACCGTGAGCTCAACCGGGTCCTGGTGGCCAACCGTCCGGCAGACGCCAGGGTGATCGAGGAGCGGCACAGCACCGGCCAAGGCCTGCTCCGCGACGACGGGGTCTCCATTTCAAACCTGTTCACCGGTGACGCACCACGCTCGCTGATGACCATGAGCCGGGTGGAGGTCCGGCGCGGTTCCACCCAAACGCGACGGGCGTTCGCCTGGTTTTTCAATTCGCCCAACGGCTTCATGCGCAGCCTCACACGGACCGTCGGGGAGATCCTCAAGGAGCGGTGGCAGGCCCGACGACAGATCAAGCGGAACCTCGATCCGCGGGTGCATCGGGACTGGACCTTCGCCCTGCTTCGAGCAGTCACGAACGGTCTGCTGCGTGATTTGAACACGGCGTTGGTGGCCGAGGAGATGCGCCGCGGCTCAAAGTGCATCTATGTGGACTACGTCGACTACGACGAGATCGCCCACCACGCGGGCATGTTCCGGCCGGAGTCGCTCTCCGCCCTGGATGGGTTGGACCGCACGCTGGGATCCTTGGTCCAGCTGGCCGGGTCCGCTCCCCGGCGCTATCGACTGGTGGTGCTCTCGGACCACGGCCAGTCCCAGGGCACCCCGTTCGCTGACCGATACGGCCAGGCGCTCGGCGATCTGTGTGCGGACCTCATCCACGAAAACGTTCAGAACGTGGACGCCTCCGTCGAAGGCCTCGGGCGTGCGGACTCCATCGCCGGCGACATCGCGGCCGGTGGGGTGGCCGGAAAATTCGCTGTCCGTGCCGACCGGGTGCTGACGAAGGCACAGCAGACGTCGGGGGAGCAGAGTTCCGGCCCCGGCGGCGCCGCCGAGGAGCCGGTTGTCGTGCTGGGCTCGGGCAACCTGGGCCTGGTCTACGTGCGGGGTGATCGGCGCTGGACTCTGCAGGCCCTCGACAGCCAGTGGCCGGCCCTGGTCCCGGGACTGGCAGCCCATGCGGGCATCGGCTTCGTCGCCGGCATCGATGAAGACGGCCGCTCATGGGCCATCGGCGGCGGAGGGCGCATCGACCTCGCAAACGGTGCGGTTGAGGGCATCGACCCGTTGGCCCCCTTCGGGCCCCATGCCGCGCGGATGCTCCGCCGCGCGCTGAGGCACCCCGAAGCGCCGGATCTCTACGTCAACAGCACGGTTGATCCGGTGACCGACGACGTCACAGCGTTCGAAGGGCTCGTCGGATCTCACGGGGGCTTCGGCGGTTGGCAGGATCGTGCCCTGCTGCTCGGCCCGACGGACCTCATGACGGGGCTGCCCGAGCGGATAGAAAGTGCCGCTGAACTCCACCGGGTGTTGGTGGGGATGCTTGAGTCCTGTGGCCAGCGCGCCACCACAGCGTTCCCCCTGGAGTGACCGGATCCTCTGACGAACACAGGACTGCCGCGCAGAGCATGCCCGGGGCTATGGTGAGCTTGTGAGTCCAAAGACCAGTCCCGCAGCGGTGCTGGAAATCGGCGCGCACGAGGTGCACATCTCGAATCCCGACAAGGTGGTCTTTCCCGAGCCTGGCCTCACGAAGCTGGATCTGGTCAAGTATTACCTCACCATCGCCGACGGTGCGCTCCGGGGGGTCGCGGGTCGGCCGATGGTACTCAAGCGTTTCGTGAAGGGGATCAGCCAGGAGGCGTTCTTCCAGAAGCGCGCGCCCGAGAAACGGCCGGAGTGGATCGACACCGCCACCCTGCATTACGCGTCGGGCAACTCGGCCGAAGAAGTTGTGGTGCGGGACGCCGCGGCACTGGCCTGGGTCGTGAACCTCGGATGCATCGACCTCAACCCGCACCCCGTCCGGGCCGAGGACCTCGACCACCCCGACGAGCTCCGCGTGGACCTCGATCCCATGCCCGGCGTGGACTGGCGCCAGATCGTCGACGTCGCGATGACCGCCCGGGACGTCCTCGCCGACCACGGCCTGGTGGGCTGGCCCAAGACCTCCGGCTCCCGGGGCATCCACATCTACGCCCGGATCGAGTCGCGATGGGACTACCGCCAGGTGCGGCTCGCTGCAGAGACGCTCGCCCGGGAGGTGGAACGACGGGCACCCGGGCTTGCCACCGCGAAATGGTGGAAAGAAGAACGCGGTGAGAGTGTCTTTGTCGACTTCAACCAGAATGCCAAGGACCGGACCGTTGCTTCCGCCTATTCGGTCCGCGCCCGGCCGGACGCCCGCGTCTCGACACCGCTCGACTGGGACGAAGTGCCGGGATGCCGGCCGGAGGAATTTACCGTCCATACAGTGCTCAAGCGGTTCGCGGAGCGCGGCGACCCGGCATCCGGAATCGACGACGCCGTCGGGAGCCTGGACGCGCTGCTCGCGCTCGCCGACGAACTCGGCCCGGCGGAGAAACCGCCGAAGTCCGCCGATGGGTCCGGTAGACGAGCGTCGACAATGCCCCTTATCGAGATCGCGCGCGCCAAGACCAAGCCTGAAGCGCTGGAGGGGCTTGAGCGGTGGAAGTCGAAGCATGCGGACGTCGTGAGGCTCCTTGAGCCAGCGGACATCCTGGTCGACGGGATGCGCGGCTCCAGTTCGCTCTGGTACAGGATCCGCGTCAACCTCCAGCACGTGCCGGACAAAGAGCGGCCGGAACAAGCCAAACTCGAGGTGGACTACGACCCGTGGGCAAGGAAAGGTCCGACGGGTTCCTGAGACGGCGGGTGGGGGAGGTCCGTCTTCTCCCGCCCGCGGTGGGGCGCCCAACGCGGTGGAGCGCCCGATTCACCCGGGCGCCACCCAGGACTCGCCCGGGGCGAGGACCACTGCGGTGCAGCCAGGAGCCTGCGCCGCCACGGCGTCAGCAAACCGGTGCCCGGGCCGCTCGAGCCAGCTTCGGGCAATGAGCGGAACGAACGGAGGGTGCAAGGTTCCCCAGTGCACCGGTACAGCGAAGCGGGAGCCGCTCATCGCGACAGCCCCGGCGGCGCTCTCAGGCGTCAGATGTCCCGCCGAGAGCTTCGGTCCCCACCCCCATACCGGCACCAGGGCGACGTCGATTGGCCCGCCGGCCATGGCCGGGAGGGCGGCCATCTCCGGATACAGGCCGGTGTCACCGGCGATCCACACGGTACCGGATGGACCCCGGACCAGATGGCCGTTCGCGTCGTTGGGCCGGTGTGGCATGGGGCGGCTACGATGCTGGGCCGGCACCTGGCGGATCTCGACCCCGCCTACGGAGGTCCAGCCGTCCCCCAAGGGAACCGCGTTGACGAGCTTTCGGCGACGCAACCAGGCAACATTCGCCGGAGCGCTCATCAGCACTGCGTTGCCCAGCATGCGGAGGGAACGCAACTCGGCGTGGTCGTGGTGGAGGTGGGAGAGAAGCACGACGTCCGGCCGGCTCCACAAGGCCGGATCCGGCCGCGGTGCCAGGCGCCGCAACAGTCCGGCATGAGCCCGAAGCAGCGGATCGGTCAGGACCCGGACCCCGTCCATGTCCAGAACCACCGAGGAGTGGCCGAGCCAGGTGAGCCTCACGTCTTGCGTTGCCTGGGGAATGTGGTGGGGATGTCCGTCAGATCATTGCGTCAGGCGAGGGCCTTTGCCTTGAGGGAGTCGAACTCGGTCTGGTTGATGGCTCCGGAGTCAAGCAGAGCCTTGGCGTCGGCAATCTGGGCCGCGGGAGCGGCTCCCTTGCCGGCGACCTGCTGGATGTACTCCTGCTGGGCGGCCTGCCGCTGGGCAAGTTCGGCCATCTGCCGCTCGGCCATGCCGCGGCCTCGGGCGATCAGGTAGATGAGTGCGCCGAGCCAGGGCACGAAGATCATGAGGATCACCCAGCCGGCCTTGGCCCAGCCGTTGAGCGAGTGGTCGCCGAACAGGTCCATCAAGCACCGGAACCACACCATCAGGGCGGCGATCCAGATAAAGAACCAGAAACTCCACAGGAGGACATCCCAGAAGCTATTGGCATTTGTGCCCATCGTCATTCCTCTCCCTTGCGTTCGCCGGTGCCTGACTCATCGCTGTGCGCACGATTAGTCCGGGGCAAACATCTGGCGGGGCCCTGTTTCAGACCTCTGATGACCAGAGTGCCCTGAGCAGCGGCGCAACACATCGCCCGTGAAGGATGAGGTGTTGCCGCAGGGGTTCTTTGGAAAGGAGCGGTCGCTTTAGAAGGAGTGCTCGGGGCCGGGGAACTGACCCGAGCGCACATCCTCGCCGTAGGCCTTGGCGGCGTCGCTGAGTGAGGTCCGCAAGTCGGCGTACTGCTTGACGAATTTCGCCATCTTTCCGCCGCGCAGGCCCGCCATGTCCTGCCAGACCAGAACCTGCCCGGTGGTGGCGTTGCCGGCGCCGATGCCGACGGTGGGAACGGCAACGGCGGCATTCACCTCGGCCGCCGTGGCGGCCGGCACCATTTCCATCAGCACGCAAAACGCGCCGGCGTCGGCCAGGGCCACGGCGTCCGCGATCAGGCGCTGCGCGTCGTCACCGCGGCCCTGGACGCGGTAGCCGCCGAGGGAGTGTTCGCTTTGCGGGGTGAAGCCGATGTGGGCCATGACGGGGATGCCAGCCTGGACCATAGCGCGGACGGTGTCGGCGTAAAACTTTCCGCCTTCGATCTTGACGGCGTGGGCCAGGCCCTCCTTCAGGAACCGCACGCCGGTGGCCACCGCCTGCTGGGCGGAGACCTCGTAGCTGCCGAACGGCAGGTCCGCAACCACCAGGGCCCGCCGTGCCGAGCGGGCAACGGCGCGGCACAGCGGAAGGAGCTCGTCAACCGTCACGGGAAGGCTCGTCTCGTTGCCGAAGACGTTGTTGGACGCCGAATCGCCCACCAGCAGCACCTCGATGCCAGCCTGGTCAAAGATCTCCGCGGTGTACTGGTCATAGGCGGTCAGCATGGCGAAGTGCTCGCCGTTGGCCTTGGCCTGGTGAAGATGATGCGTGCGGATCCTGGCCGCCGGTTTCCGGGACGCGCCCTCTGCCCCGGCGGTTTCGGAAGCCGCGCCGGCGGCTGCAGCCGCCGGGCCGTTGCCGTAGGGTGCGGCAAGTTCGGCGGGCGTGCTGGATTCGGGGCTGTTGCTGGTGGCCATGCCACGAGCGTAATGCGATACCGGGCGCCACAGCTACCGCGGAACCCGTCACCGCCAGTGAATCACGTGACAAGGACGGGTGCGGAACCGTGCTTCGCGATTTTGCGAGGCCGGTCACAGGACCGTGCCGGGTTCCCGTCAAACGCCGCCGGCAGACGGCAATCTCCCGGTCTTTGTGTTAACGGTGTGTTACGCGGGGGAACGGCTTCAGCAATTGGTGCCGATGCTTAGTAAAGTGAACGGTGAGCAGCCCGGGAGCCCGTGAAAACCAGGCCCGGGCACGGATGGAAGAACCAGAAAGAGGCCAGTATGGACCGCCAGCAAGAGTTTGTCCTGCGGACGATCGAGGAACGCGACGTGCGGTTCGTGCGGCTGTGGTTTACCGACGTCGTGGGCTCGCTCAAGTCCGTGGCCCTTGCCCCGGCCGAGGTGGAAGGCGCCTTCGAGGAGGGACTGGGATTCGACGGGTCCTCAATTGAGGGCCTGGCCCGCGTCTTTGAATCCGACATGCTCGCCCAGCCGGACCCGGCCACGTTCCAGATCCTGCCGTGGCGCGGTGAGACCGAGGCGACCTCTCGGATGTTCTGCGACATCCTGACCCCCGACGGCGAGCCCTCCACCGCGGATCCGCGCAACGTCCTCAAGCGCACCCTCGCCAAGGCCGCAGACATGGGCTTCACCTGCTACACCCATCCTGAGATCGAGTTTTACTTGCTCAAGTCCCAAGAGCCCGGCCCGGACGGATCGCCCATCCCCGTGGACGAGGGGGGATACTTTGACCACGTCCCGGGCGGCGTAGCCCAGGACTTCCGCCGGACCGCCGTGACCATGCTCGAATCGGTAGGCATCTCCGTAGAATTCAGCCACCACGAGGCCGGCCCCGGCCAGAACGAGATCGACCTGCGCTACGCAGACGCGCTGCAGACCGCAGACAACATCATGACGTTCCGGACGGTCATCAAGGAAGTGGCCCTGCAGCAGGGCACCTACGCCACGTTCATGCCCAAGCCCTTCACCGCCCACCCCGGCTCCGGCATGCACACGCACTTCTCGCTTTTTGAAGGCGACACCAACGCGTTCTACGAGGCCGGCGCCGAGTTCCAGCTCTCCAAGACGGCGCGGCAGTTCATTGCCGGCATCCTCAAGCACGCTCCCGAATTCACCGCCGTCACCAACCAGTTCGTGAACTCCTACAAGCGGCTTTGGGGCGGGGGAGAAGCGCCGAGCTACCTGAGCTGGGGCCACAACAACCGATCCGCGCTGGTCCGGGTCCCGCTGTACAAGCCCGGCAAGGGCCAGTCCGCGCGAATCGAATACCGCGGCATCGACTCGGCCGCCAACCCCTATCTGGCCTACGCCGTGCTGCTCGGCGCCGGCCTCAAGGGCATCCAGGAGGGCTACCAGCTCCCCGCCGCGGCCGAGGACGACATCTGGTCGCTGAGCTCGGCCGAGCGCCGCGCCATGGGGCACGACCCCCTGCCGGCGAGCCTCCACGACGCCATCCGGACCATGGAAGATTCCGAACTCATGCCGCAGATCCTCGGCGAGCAGGTCTACGAGCACTTCCTGCGCAACAAGCGTGCGGAATGGCAGGACTACCGCCTCCAGGTGACGCCTTACGAGCTGCAGCGCAACCTCGGCATCTTGTAGGAGGACCCCATGAGCCTGGCGCGGCGCCTGATTGCGGCCGGTTTCAGCGATCTCGACAAGGGGGAGCGGTTCCTCGCGGCGCGTGAGCTGGACGGGCTTGACCAGGATGCCCTCTTTGCCGGGCTGCAGCTCGCGGCGAACCCAGACACGGCGCTGCAGTCCCTGGTCCGGCTGATCGAGAAGCACCCGGCGCTGCGCACGCTCGCCGTCGCGGACCCGGAGACTTCCGAACCGCTGTACCGGGTCCTGGGCGCCTCCGAGGCGCTGGGTGAATTCCTCATCCGCCACCCGGAACACCTCGACGCCTTCGACGTCCGGGCCAGCCCGGAACCGCTGGCGGCGGACGCCGTGGCCCTGCGCGCCCGGCTGCTGCAGTCGGTGCGGGCGGACCCGTTGTCCGCCCGGCCCGTGGCCGGGCTGAGCGGGCAGGAAGCGTACGCGGCGCTGCGGACCGCCTACCGGCGCGGTCTCGTGGAACTCGCCATCAAGGACCTGTGTGCTGCCGATCCGCTGGACTTCATGCCGGCTGCGGGTGCGGAACTGGCGGATCTGGCCGGCGCCGCCCTCGAGGCGGCCCTTGCCGTGTCCCGGGCCGAGGCGGCGGAGAAGTTCGACGCCGCGGAGGTGGCCGACGTCGGTCTCGCCGTGATCGGCATGGGCAAGTGCGGCGCCCGTGAACTGAACTACATCTCCGACGTCGACGTCATCTACGTGATCGATTCCGGCTCGCTGGAGGACGCCACGGCCACCACGATCGGCACGGCACTTGCCTCCGGAATCTCGCGGGCGATCATGTCCACCTGCCGGGAGCCCGGGCTGTGGGAAGTGGATGCGAACCTGCGTCCCGAGGGCAAGTCCGGTCCACTGGTCCGGACCCTGGCCTCGCATGAGAGCTACTATGCGCGCTGGGCCGAGAGCTGGGAATTCCAGGCCCTCCTGAAGGCCCGGGCGATTGCCGGCGACACGGATCTGGGCGCCCGCTACGAGGCCGCCGTGACACCCCTGATTTGGTCCTCGGCCGGCCGGGAGGGCTTTGTCGAATCCGTCCGCGCCATGCGCCGCCGCGTCACCGAGCACATCCCCGCTGATGAGGAACAGCGCCAGATCAAGCTGGGCCGCGGCGGACTGCGCGATGTCGAATTCACCGTCCAGCTGCTCCAGCTCGTTCACGGCAAGTCCGACGAAGCGCTGCGCTGCCGCGACACCACCTCGGCCATCGCGGCGCTGTCAGCCGGCGGCTACATCGGCCGCTCGGATGCCGCCGAATTCGACCGCGACTACCGGTACCTGCGGCTCCTCGAACACCGGATCCAGCTCTTCCAGCTGCGCAGGACCCACCTCATGCCGGAGACGGAAGCGTCACTGCGCTCCCTCGCGAAGGCCGTCCTGGGCCCGTTCTCCACCGAACGGCCCAAGCCGGACGCCCTCATGGCCGCCTGGCGGAAGACCAAGCGCTCCGTCCGGGAACTCCACGAACGCATTTTCTACCGCCCGCTTCTAAACACAGTCGCCACGCTGAGCAGCGAAGAGGCGCGCCTCACCCCGGAAGCCGCCCAGGGCCGTCTGGCCGCGCTGGGCTACCTCGACCCGCCCGGCGCCATGCGGCACATCGAGGCCCTGACCGCCGGCGTGAGCCGCCGCGCCGCACTCCAGCGCCAGCTCCTGCCCATCCTGCTGGACTGGCTCGCCGACGGTGTTGACCCCGACGCCGGGCTGCTCGCGTTCCGGCGCGTCAGCGAGGCGCTCGGCACGACGCACTGGTACCTGGGCATGCTCCGGGATTCGACGGCGGCGGCCGAGCGGCTCTGCCATGTGCTCGCCAACTCCCGGCTGATCGCAGACCTGCTGGAAGTCTCACCGGAATCAGTGGCGTGGCTGGGTGCGGACAAGGAACTGGTGCCTGTGCCGTTCGAAGCGCAATGGCTGGAGATCACCTCGAAGATGTCCCGGCACGCGGACCCGGAGAGCGCCATGCGGCTGATCCGGCTGATCCGGCGCCGGGAAATCCTCCGGATCGCCATTGCGGACAGCGCCGGCCTGCTGGACCAGGACCAGGTGGGCGGTGCCCTCGCCGATACCGACCAGGCGGCCGTCCTGGGGGCGCTGCGCGTAGCTGAGACGATGATCGCGGCGGAGCAACCGTTGAAGACACACGTGCTCGTCGTGGCCATGGGACGCCAGGGTGGCCGCGAGATCGGCTACGGCTCGGATGCCGACGTCATCTACGTTCACCGCGGCCTCCCGGGCGTCCCCGACGAAGAAGCGCAGGCCCAGGCCGCGCAGATTGTCGGCAAGCTCTCAAGCCTGCTCACCCAGCCGCTCAAGCCTGCCATTCTGGCCGAACGTGTGCTCTCCATGGACGCGGACCTGCGCCCCGAGGGCAAGAACGGGCCCATGGTGCGGTCCCTGGAGTCCTTTGCCGAGTACTACCGCCGGTGGTCGCTGGTCTGGGAGGCCCAGGCGCTGCTCCGGGCGCGGCCGCTGGCCGGCGACGATGCGCTGGCGGCGGACTTCATGGCCCTGATAAATCCGATCCGGTACCCGGAGTCCCTGTCCCAGCAGGACATCCGGGAGGTCCGGCGGATCAAGGCCAGGGTCGAGGCCGAACGCCTGCCGCGCGGCGCTGACCCCGCCCGGCACCTGAAGCTTGGCCGCGGTGGCCTGAGCGATGTCGAATGGCTGGCCCAGCTGCTCCAGCTGCGCCACGCCGGCGAACATCCCGAGCTGCGGACCACTTCCACGGTGGAAGCCCTCGACGCGGCGGCGGCCCTCGGCCTTCTGGATGAGGGCGACGTTGAGACCCTGCTCCGGGCCTGGCGGTTGGCGAGCCGGATCCGTTCGGCCAACGTCATTTGGACCGGACGGTCCTCGGACCTGCTGCCGTCCTCCCGCCGCGACCTTGAGGCCGTGGCGCGCTGGTGCGGCTACGGGCAGGGCAACGCCGCGGCGCTCGAAGAGGATTACCTGCGCCTGAGCCGGCGCGCCCGGTCCGTGTTTGAGCGGGTCTTCTACGGCCAGTGACGCCTCGTGCAGGCCGGTGCTGCGCACCGCTGCTTGGAGACCGGTGCTGGAGACCGGGTGCTGACACGCCGGCGGGAGGGTGCTACCTTGGGCCGATGGCCCGGCAACTGTTTGTGAACCTCCCTGTGCGGAACCTTGATGCGACGGTCGAGTTCTTTACCGCGCTGGGATTCTCCTTCAACCCTGCCTTCACTGATGAGAACGCCACCTGCATGATCGTCAACGACGGCGCCTACGTGATGCTGCTCGTCGAGTCCTATTTCCAGACCTTCACGTCCAGATCCGTTGCCACCGCGGCGGACACCGCCGAGGTCATCATGTCCTTCTCCCTGGAGAGCCGCGAGGCCGTGGACGAGGCCATCCGGACCGCGCTGAAGTCCGGGGGCAGGGCCTCCGAGGAGGCCCAGGACTACGGGTTCATGTACACGCACAGTTTCCAGGATCCCGACGGCCACCTTTGGGAAGTCTTCTGGATGGACCCGGCCGGGCCCCCGAAGGACGCCGCGCTCTAGCCTCGGCTCCCGCGCCGGCGAACGCCGCCGGTGTGGGTAGGCTGTCTACATGCCTGATCATGTGTGGCTGCTGTCCCTGAAGAACGTCGACGACGACGCCCGGGCGGTCAAGCTGGGAGAGATCGCGCTGCTGGAGCTTGGCGACGGCCAACGCAAGTTCGTTGGCGAGCCGCTGCGGATGATGCTGGTGGCGCTTGAAGAGGAATCCCGGTACCCGTTCGCGGTGGACACCAACGGTGCCGCCGTCGGCGTTCTCACACTCCAAAGCGGCGCGGCGACCCTGGCCGGCTGGCCCGACGACGACTCCGTCTGGCTGCTGCGGGGTTTCCTGATCGACCGCCGGCAGCAGGGCAAGGGCCTCGGCACCCTCGCAGCGGACGCTGCCGTGCGGGAGGCTGCCAAACTGACCGCGGACCTGGGCGGCGGGCAGGCCGGCGTCGTCCTCTCCGTCAACGAGCTGAGCCCCGGCGCTCTGGCCGCTTACCGCAAGGCCAGATTCGAGGACCGCGGCCGCTACGAAGGCGGCGACGCCGGCCCGCAGCGCATCATGTACCGCGCGTTCTGACCGGAAGCGCATCTTGACTGGGACGCCGGGTGCGTCAGTATTGGGTCATGATCTCCTCCTCGAAAGGTGCATGATGAGCCACGCGCAGAGTCAGGTAGAACCGGTCATCCAGGAACTCCGCATCCCTGCCGGGATTGCAGGTCCGGTTGAGGTGACGATGGACGTACGTTGTTTCCTTGTTCACCACGCGGCAGGGGTGCTGTTGATCGACGCGGGTCCACGTGGAAGCGGCGAGGCGATTGAGGCGGGACTGGACCGGGTCGGCGCAGGCTGGGATGACATCACCGACGTCGTCCTCACTCATTGGCATCCAGACCATGTTGACGGCCTCGCCGAAGTCGTGGCACGAAGCCCGCAGGCTGAGTTCTGGGCCGGGGCGGCGGACGCACCGGAGATCCGTTCCGCCGTGCCGCTGCGCCCGCTCGTCGAAGGTGACAGGGTCCGTAACCTTCGGGTCGTGCAGACCCCTGGCCATACGGCAGGACACATCAGTCTGTTGCACGACGGCGGAATGCTGTTCGTGGGGGACTCCGTGGTGACAGTCGGAGGTGTCATGAGACGGGCGCCGGAGCAGTTTACGGCCGACTCCGTGGCGGCAGAGGAGTCACTTCTGAAACTGAGCTTGCTGGAACCGGACCGGATGCTCTTTTCCCACGGGCCCGAGATCGCCGACCCCGCTGGGGAGTTACGCAGGCTCCTCGCCGCCGTCAACGATGGTTGACGGCGGCATGTAACGTCAACTAATGTTGACGCCAGGAGGTGCGGCATGCAGACATTGATTGGCTCCCTGGACGGCAAGGGCCCGGCCGAGGCGCTCTACGCCGTGGCGGAGCTTCATAAAGAACTGGCGCGCACGGAAACCGAGGTGGTGCTCCGTGCCCGGCAGGCCGGACTCTCCTGGGAGGCGATCGCTCTGTGCCTGGGTGTCAGCAAGCAGGCGGTGCACAAGAAGTACGGAAAGCGCTGAGGCTCACAAAAAAGTCCGCCCGGGCTGCCTTGAGGCAGTCCGGGCGGACTCTTCAGTTCGGGGCCGTATTAGGCCGCGGAACTAGACGCCGTAGTAGAGCTCGAACTCGTACGGGTTCGGGCGCAGCGAGAGCGGGCGGATCTCGTTCTCGTACTTGTACTCGATCCAGGTGTCGATCAGGTCCTGGGTGAAGACGCCGCCGGCCTGCAGGAACTCGTTGTCCTCGGCCAGTGCTTCCAGGGCTTCCTCGAGGGTGCCCGGAGCCTTGGGGATGTCCTTGGCTTCCTCGGCGGGGAGCTCGTAGAGGTCCTTATCGATCGGAGCCGGGGGTTCGATGCGGTTGCGGATGCCGTCGATGCCGGCCATCAGCTGGGCGGCGAACGCCAGGTACGGGTTGGAGGAGGGGTCCGGCGCGCGGAACTCGATGCGCTTGGCCTTCGGGTTGGAACCCGTGATCGGGATGCGGATACCGGCGGAGCGGTTGCCCTGCGAGTAAACCATGTTCACCGGAGCTTCGAAGCCCTTGACCAAGCGGCGGTAAGAGTTCACCGTCGGGTTGGTGAAGGCCAGCACTGCGGAGGAGTGCTTCAGCAGGCCGCCGATGTACCAGCGGGCGGTGTCGGACAGGCCGGCGTAGCCCTTCTCGTCGTAGAAGAGCGGCTCGCCACCGTTCCACAGCGACTGGTGGCAGTGCATGCCCGAGCCGTTGTCGCCGAAGACCGGCTTCGGCATGAACGTCACAGACTTGCCCCAGGCGTCGGCGGTGTTCTTGATGACGTACTTGAACTTCTGCAGGTCATCGGCAGCGTGGGTCAGGGTGGTGAACTTGTAGTTGATTTCAGCCTGGCCGGCGGAGCCGACTTCGTGGTGGCTGCGCTCAACCTCAAGGCCGGCCTCGTCCAGGGCAACACACATGGCGTCGCGGAGGTCGGCCTGCTTGTCGGTGGGGGAGACCGGGAAGTAACCGCCCTTGACCGGGGTCTTGTAGCCGAGGTTTCCGCCCTCTTCTTCGCGGCCGGTGTTCCAGTGCGCTTCTTCCGAATCGATCTTGTAGAAGCTGCCCTGCGGGGAGGACTGGTACTGGACGTTGTCGAAGACGAAGAACTCGGCCTCCGGAGCGAAGAACGCGGTGTCGGCGATGCCGGTGGACGCGAGGTAAGCCTCGGCCTTCTCGGCTACGCCGCGGGGGTCGCGGTGGTAGGGATCGCCCGTGCGGGGGTTCACGATCGAGAAGTTCAGCGCGAGGGTCTTCTCCATGCGGAACGTGTCAAGGAATGCCGTGGTCACGTCCGGGATGAGCTGCATGTCAGACTCGGCGATGCCCTGGAAGCCGCGAATCGAAGACCCGTCGAAGAGCTGCCCGTTGACGAAGAAGTCCGCATCAACGCTCTTGGCGGGCACGTTGAAGTGCTGCTGAACGCCAGGAAGATCGGTGAAGCGGATATCGACGAATTTGATGTCTTCGTCCTTGATGAACTTGAGGACTTCGTCCGCAGTCTTGAACATCTATGCTCCTTACGCATATGAAAGATGTGGCCGTCAGGCACATTGGTCCAGCGCAGTCCAACGGCGGGGAGGCAAAAAGCTTCCCCGCTCCGCAGTCGCTTGCAACTGTTACCACCCTAAGGACATGGGATTTCCCAGCAGTGTCCGTGTTGTTTCGGGGAGGTTACAGAACCGGGGGCGGTGACCGAATAACCTGACAGCCCAACGCTAGCCGCCGGTCCACACTGTGGCCTATCTGGTTCCACAGTGTGACACAGCGGTGCCCGCACTGTGGACAGGCGGGAACGGATAAGCTTGGACGGTGGTAGATCGCAAAGACATCGGTTCATGGCTCACCGGACCGGACACCTCCGGCATCTCCAAGTATCCGGGCGAGCGGCTGGGACTGCCCGAAGCCGGGCCGGGATCGATCGCCCGCGCCGGGCGCCGCATCCTCGCGATCTGCATCGACTGGGCGATTGCGCTGTTGATCAGCAATTTCGCCTTCGGCGGCAATTCCTGGGGCACCCTGGCCGTTTTCGCCGTCGAGCAGATCCTGCTGGTGGGCACGCTGGGCTACAGCATCGGGCACCGGATCGTGGGGATCCACGTGCTGCGCCTGGGCGGCGGCCCGGCCGGCCCGCTCGCGGCCCTGGTCCGAACCTTGCTGCTGTGCCTCGTCGTCCCTGCCGTCGTCTTCGACCCGGACCAGCGCGGACTTCACGACAAAGCCATGAATACTGTGCTCGTCCGCATGTAGCGGGATGCTGTACGTCATTTCGGGACGTCATCCCCGGACGCCATTCATCGGGAACGACGCCCGTTTGGCGCCGGTCAACCGCCGCTTGGGAACCAGTCAGCGCCTGGCTGCCGGCCCGTTGGCAGCGCTTTCCAGATTCCCGGCAGTTTGTTCGCCGTTCCGTTCCCCGTCTAGCAGGCCCGTTGCTTCGGTCGTAACGCCGCCTCTGCTCCTGGTTTCTGCGCCGGGGACGGTGAGGTGGCCGCGGTGCCCGGCCCACCGCTCAAACCAGACCGTCGCGAAGGGGAACACGGCGGAGATTCCGGAGAGTAGGGCGACCCGGAACGGCCAGCGCAGCATCGCCCACAGGCTCAACGCCGCGATGGCGTAGCCGATGAAGAACGCCCCGTGGATCGGCCCAGCAATCTGCACGCCGAGTTCGGTGGTCCGTGTAACCCACTTGAGCGCCATGCCTGCCAGCAGCGCAGCCCAGCTGAACGCTTCGGCGATCGCCAGAGCCCGGAAAATGCGGATCACGGCGGCGGACGATGGAAATTTCATGTGGGTCTCCTGGTTAGTGGCAAAGAAAAAGCCCCGGCTGGCGGCCGAAGGTGGCCGTGAACCGGGGCGAGTTCTCTATTGCTGGAGCGAAGTCCTGGCGGCGGGCTAGCGCCCGCGGGCAGCCTTGCGGTCCGGGCGGGCCTTGTACGGGTCGATGCCCTTGGGAATGGGCAGGCGACCGCCGAGCGACGAAATGCGCTTGGACACGGCACTGACCTCGGTCTTCGTCAGTTCGCCCTTGAGCTTGTTCATCTTCTTAGCGATCTGGCTGAGCGGCACCTGGCCCTCGCCGCGGCCGCTCTCGATCACGTGAATGGTGACGTTGGGCAGGATGCGCGCCAGCCGCTTGCGTTCGGCGTCGACCAGCGGCTTGACCCGGTTGCCGGGGCCTTCGCTGACAAGCACGACGCCGGGACGGCCGATGGCGCGGAACACGGCGTCCTGCGTGCGGGGGTTGACGGCGACGGGCTGGTCCTCGGTGATCCAGCCGCGCTTCAGCGTGCCCAGTGCAGCACCGGAGGCGCCCGGCTGGCCCTCGATCTGTGCGAATGCGGCGCGCTCGGCGCGGCGGGACAGGATCAGGGTGGCGGCGATGGCGCCCAGCGCGATGCCGATGATCAGGCCGGTAACCCAGTTGTCGAGCAGGAAACCGACGAGGAGGCTGACGGCCACAACGCCCAGGAAAGCCAGCAGCATGAGCCACTGAACCATGGGATCGTGGCGGCGGGTCATCTGGAAGACCTCGCCAATCTGCTTCAGCCGGCTTGGCTTCTTGGCCTTTGCTTCCTTGGGCTTGCGGGAGAAAAGACCGCGCTTCGAAGCATCGGAAGCCGGGCTGGAGTTGCTGGAATCAGGGGAGTTCGCCATAGTGCCTTAATTCTACGTGATCGACGGCTAGGGGCCGGACCCGGAAAACTCCGGTGCCGGCCCCTGGACGGAAGGGTTGTTACAACAGGGTTCAGGAATGCGCCGCGAGCAGTGAGCTGGCTTCCTGGCGGGTGCTGCCTGAGCTTTCGATGTGCGCCAGCTCGGCGGGGATTTCCCAGCCCTTCTTGCGCATCGCGGTGGCCCAGAGGCGGCCGGCGCGGTAGGAGGAACGCACCAGGGGCCCGCTCATGACGCCCAGGAATCCGATCTCGTCGGCTTCCTGCTGCAGGTCCACGAATTCCTGCGGCTTGACCCAGCGGTCCACCGGGAGGTGCCGTTCGGACGGGCGCAGGTACTGGGTGATCGTGATGAGGTCGCAGCCGGCCGCGTGCAGGTCCCGGAGCGCCTCCGAGATCTCCTCGCGGGTTTCGCCCATGCCCAGGATCAGGTTGGACTTGGTCACCATGCCGAGCTTGCGTCCCTGGGTGATGACGTCCAGGGAGCGCTCGTAGCGGAACGCCGGGCGGATCCGCTTGAAGATCCGGGGCACGGTTTCCACGTTGTGGGCGAAGACCTCGGGCTTGGAGTCGCAGATCGCCGCGATGTGCTCGGGCTTGCCCGAGAAGTCGGGAATCAGCAGCTCGACGCCGGTGCCCGGGTTCAGTTCGTGGATCTTGCGGACCGTCTCGGCGTAGAGCCAGACGCCCTCGTCGGCGAGGTCGTCGCGGGCCACTCCGGTGACGGTGGCGTAGCGCAGCTGCATGGACTGGACAGACCGGGCCACCTTCGTGGGCTCGAACATGTCCACCGGGGAGGGCTTGCCGGTGTCAATCTGGCAGAAGTCGCAGCGGCGCGTGCATTCCGAACCGCCGATGAGGAACGTGGCTTCTTTGTCTTCCCAGCATTCGAAGATGTTGGGGCAGCCGGCCTCTTCACAGACGGTGTGAAGGCCTTCCTTTTTGACCAGGTTCTTGAGCTGGACAAACTCGGGGCCCATCTGGACCTTGGCCTTGATCCATTCAGGCTTACGTTCCACCGGTGTGGCCGCGTTCCGCTGCTCGATGCGCAGCATCTTCCGGCCTTCTGGTGCCAGGGTCACAGTAGAGCTCCTTCTGGGGTTGCAACTAGGGCTTCTTCATTGTTGCGCAGTTCTTCGGTGATCCGCGACACGAGGTCAGCCGGGGTGACGTCCCTGCCGATCTCCTGGGCGATCGTGGTGACGCCGGCGTCAGTGATGCCGCAGGCGATGATCTGGGCGTAGGGGGCGAGATCGTTGTTGCAGTTGATGGCGAAGCCGTGCATGGTCACGCCCTCGTTCACGCGGATGCCGATGGCCGCGATCTTGCGGTCCGGACCCTTCTCGTCCTGCTCGATCCATACGCCCGCGCGGCCCCGGATGCGTACGGCTTCGATGCCATAGTCCGCCAGGACAGCGATGATTACGGCTTCCAGACGCTCCACGTAGTCGCGGATGCCGGCCTTGTTCTTCAGCTTGATGATGGGGTAACCCACCAGCTGGCCTGGACCGTGCCAGGTGAGCTTGCCGCCGCGGTCGACGGCGACCACGGGTGTTCCGTCAAAGGGGCGTTCGTGGTCTTCGGTGCGTTTACCGGCAGTGTAAACGGGGGAGTGTTCGAGCAACAGTACGGTGCTGGGAGCGGTGCCCGCGAGGACTTTTTCGTGCAGTTCGCGCTGGATGTCCCAGCCGCGTGTGTAGTCGATGAAGTCCGGCGCAAGACCCAGCTGTTTGAACTCAAGAGTCATGGCTTCAAGCTTAGACCCCGCCCGCCGTCCTTCCCGATTGTGTGCTTAAGCTCTCATGCCTGTGGATAACTTCTGCAGCGTTCCGCAGGATCGGCTATTCCTAGGGGATGGGAGATTACCTGCAGGCCGGTGGCCCGGACCCGGTGGTTGATGACCCGGCCCCGGTGGTTGACGGTTACGACGTCGGCCGCTGCCTGGGCCGTGGCGGCAGCGCCTCGGTCTGGCTCGTGACCGAACAGTCCACCCGCCGCGACTTCGCGCTCAAATGCTTCGAGAGGGGCGGCGCCACGCCGGCGGACGGTACCCCGCCGGGAGGCACGGAAGCGGACGCCGAAGCGGCTTTGCGGCGCGAGGTCCGGATCCTGTCCGCCCTGGAACACGATCATCTGATCCGCGCGCACGCGGTGGTCCGTCTGCAGCGGCGCGCCGGTGGCGGTAGCGACGACGGCGGCCTTGGGGTGGCGTTGGACTATGCGCCCGGCGGCTCGCTGGCGTCGCTCGTCGCGGCCCGCGGGCAGTTGGGCCCGGGAGAAACGGTGACAGTCTTGACCCCGATTGCCCAGGCTCTGGCGTACCTGCACAACCAGGGGTTCACCCACGGCGACCTGGCACCCGGCAACGTTCTATTCACCGCCTCCGGCAAACCCTTGCTGGCTGATCTCGGTGTTGCACGGATGGTTGCGGACCCCTCCTCGCTGGCGGCGGCCGGCACCGGAGGTTTCCAGGATCCGGTCCCGGCAGACGTGCTGCGCGCCGGGCTTCAACCGGAACGGGACATTTACTCCCTCGCTGCGCTGGGCTGGTACTGCCTGACCGGCCGGGCTCCAGAACCAGGAGCGGAACGTCCGCCCCTGCGGCTGCTGGCCCCGGAGGTTCCGGCCGCGTTGGCCGCCGCCCTCGAAGCAGGGTTGAGCGGCGAGCGCCAGCGTCCGGCGGCGGCAGAGTTTGCCGCGCTGGTCTATCGGAGTGCCCAGGCGGAACCGGTGGACCTGTCCGTCTCCGTACATCCCACAGTCCTTCCTGAGTTGCTCACCCGGCGGACCGTGCAGACCGGTCAGCGCCCGGGCCGAGCCAGGCGTCTCTGGCGGGCGGCCGGACTGCACCGCCGATCTCGAAAAACCGGGAACGGAACGGCCGGAAACCGGAAGGCCGGAACCCGAAAAGCGTCCGCACGACGTAGCCCCCGGCCGACTCTCGCGGCTGTTCTGCTGGGTGTGGTCCTGCTGGCTGGCGGCGGACTCGTATCCGGCTCCGTCCTGTTTCCGGGCCAGAGCGCGCACCGCAGTACGGATCAAGGTGTGAACGGAGAAACAGAACCTGCCATCGCCGACGTCGCACCGGCCGGCCCCCCAGGTGAGCCGGAAGCCGAGACGCCTTTGGCCGCCGCCGAGGACGCGGCAGGCGCTGTACGTCCGGATCTGGATGCGCTGCTGGCCTCGGCGGACCCTGCGGAGGCCGTTCGCGGTCTCGCCCGCCTCCGCTCGCTGGCGCTCAGTTCCGGAGACTTCAGCCTGCTCGACGCAGTCAACGCCCCGGCGTCGGCCGCCGCGGCTGCGGACGGGCTGATCAGGACGCAGCTCAGCGGGGCCGGCCATGTCCTGACCGGGTTCTCGACGTCCTTGACCCGGATCGAGGCCACGCCGGACAGCAGCCCGGCCCGTGCCGTGGTGGCCATTACCGCGGTGTCCTCCGGGTACCAGGTGCTCGATGCGCACGGGAAGGTGGTGGAGGAGGTTGCCCCTGCTGCCGCCCAGCAGCTTCAGCTTGTCCTGGTGCCGGTCGACGGGCGCTGGCGGATCCAGGACGTTCTGCCTCCGAAACCCGTTGCAGGCTAGGGTTCCGCAGTCCGGGGCCCGGTGGTAACCTCCGTGCGAGGCCGCTGCTTGTGAGGGCCCGAGGACGGGAGATGCGCCATGTCGACCACAGTTCCGAAGAAGCAGATGACCATAATGCAAGCGGCCTTCATCGGTGTGGGCTCGATGGTGGGCGCTGGTATCTTCGCGCTGCTGGGGGCCGCCGGCGCGGTCGCCGGCTCTGCCGTGTGGGTGTCCTTCCTCGTCGCCGGTGCCATCGCCGGCCTTCAGGGTTACTCGTTTGCGAAGCTCGGCGCCACCTACCCCTCGGCCGGCGGCATGCTCGCCTATTTGGCCAGAGGATTCGGAGAGGGGCACGTCACGGGCATCGTTTCGTGGCTGTTCTATGTGACCGGCGCGATCGTCGCGGCCATGGTGGCGTCGTCCTTCGGCGGTTATGCTAGCGCGGTCCTGACCGGCCGCGACCCAGGCTGGGCCAAGGCGTTCGCGGTCGCCCTCATCGCGGTCATGACAGTCCTGAATGCGATCGGCTCCACAGCGGTCACCAAAGTCCAGTCGCTCATCGTGAAAGTGGTGCTTGCCATCCTGTCCCTCTTCGCGGTCGTCACGATCGCGAACTGGAATCCCTCGCTCCTGGACCCCTCCGGCTACCCCGGCGTCCGCGAGATCATCGCCAGCGTGGCGTTGACGTTCTTCGCTTTTCTCGGGTTCGGCGTCATCACCTTCACCGCGAAGGATCTGCCTGACCCGTCGGCCCAACTGCCCCGCGCCATGTACCTGGCACTCGCGATCGCCACCGCGGTGTACGTCGCCGTCTCGCTGGGAGTCTTCGGCACCCTCACCGCCGAGAAGGTCGTCGAATATGGCCCCACGGCGCTCGCCGAGGCCGCCAAGCCCACGCTGGGCCAGCTCGGCTACGTGCTGATGGTCATCACCGCACTGTTCTCCACGTCCGGGGCCGTGAACGCCAGCCTCTATCCGTCGGTGGGGATGACCCGGCATCTGGCCTCGGTGGGGCAGTTTCCGCCGGTGTTCGGCCGGTCCGTGGGCCGCCGGCAGGTGCCGGTCGGATTGCTGGTGATGGCCGGTCTTGCAGCAGTCATGGTGCTGACCTTCAACCTGAACAGCATCGCGTCGCTCGGAAGCGCCGTGGCCCTGCTCGTTTTCTCCACAGTCACCCTGGCCCATTTCAAGGTGTACCGGGAGACCGGCGCCAAGCTTTTCGTGCTCATCATCGCCCTGATCGCCACTCTGGGAACGTTCGTCGTGTTCTGCACCACCACGCTCGTCAACGAACCAGCTACGGCCGCCGCGCTGGTGCTCATCCTCGCACTGGCCGTCATTGTCGATTTGCTCTGGAAACGCGCCCTGAGCCGCCGAATTTAGCATCCTGGGCACCTCGGGAATAGAGGAGATAGAACCTATTCCCGGCGAATTAAGGGGTCCATGCTAAAAGCACCGAGCACTCTGTGCGATAGGGGGCAGTGGGAATGTTGACATCGTCGTCTCCTCGCCCCAGACGGTCGAACACCGCCTGGCCTGTGGTGAGGACCAACGGGTGCCCCGAGTGTGGCTGCCATGAGTGAACAGGCATTGACCCGCCCAAAGGCGCCCCCCGCAGTGTGGATCTCCTGGGTGGCCCTGGCGCTGATGACCACCAGTTCGGTGGCCAGCCTGCGGGCGGCCCCCACCATGGCCGTATACGGCCTGGCTGCGGTCTTCCTGTACCTCGTTCCTGCCATTGTCTTCCTTCTTCCCACGTCCCTCGTCGCCGCTGAGCTGGCCTCCGGGTGGAAGGGCGGCATCTACAACTGGGTCGCGACGGGCGTCTCCAAGCCGATGGGTTTTCTGGCCGTGTGGTGCCAGTTCGCGATGACGATCTTCTACTATCCGACCCTGCTGGGGTTCGTTGCGAGCACCCTCGCCTACGTCTTCAACCCGGCACTGGCCAGCAGCGGCGTGTGGACGGCGCTGGTGATCGTGGTCTTCTATTGGGCCGGCGTGTACGTCTCCTCCCGCGGTACGAAGGGGGTGGCGGGTCTGGCCAGCGGCGGCCTGATCATCGGGACCCTGATCCCGGGCACCTTGCTCGTCCTCCTGGGCGCCGTCTTCCTCGGCCAGGGTAACCCGTCGGCCGCCCCTATGACCGCGGCGAACTTCTTCCCCGAATGGGCCGGGCTGGCCAGTCTGGTGCTGATCGTGAACAACTTCCTGTCCTACAGCGGCATGGAGATGAACGCCGTGCACGTCTCCTCGCTGAAGGATCCGGCCAGGGAGTTCCCGAAGTCGATCTTCCTGGCGATGGGCCTGGTGCTGCTCATCTTCATCCTGCCGGCGCTGGCCATCAGCTGGATCGTCCCGGCCGAAGAGCTTTCCCTCACCGCAGGCGTCATGCAGGCCTTCGACGCGGTGCTGGCCTCGTTCAACCTGCAGGGGCTGACGCCAATCCTCGGCATCATGCTGGTCGCCGCGTCCCTCGGTGGCATGCTGACCTGGCTGGCAGGCCCGTCCAAGGGCCTGTTGCTGATCTCGCGGGAGGAAGGCTACCTCCCGCCGTTCCTGCAGAAGCTGAACAAGAACGGCGTCCAGCAGAACCTCCTGGTCGTCCAGGGGCTCGTCACCACGGTGATCGCGCTTGGTTACGCGCTGATCCCGGATGTCTCGAGCACTTACTGGATCTTCTCGGTGATCACCACGCAGGTTTACCTGATTATGTACCTGCTGATGTTCGTGGCCGCGGTCCGGCTGCGCCGCAACGATCCGGATCACCCGCGCGGCTACCGGGCGCCGATGCTGGTCGCCCTCTGCGGCGTCGGGTTCGCAGCATCGCTGGCGGCCCTGCTCGTCGGTTTCGTCCCGCCGTCGCAATTCGGGAACGGCGATCCACTGGTCTACGTCCTGATCGTGGCCGGCGGCGCCCTGGGGCTCGGCCTGCTGGTGCCCTTCATTTTCTACAAGATGCGCAAGCCCTCCTGGAAGCTGCCCGACCAAGAGGCACGGGAGGCGCAGGAGTCATGAGCACGCACACGGAGTCCTCCACCAGGCGCAGCCGCACAGTCATTTATGTCGTCTCCGTGGTTCTGCTCGTGCTCTTCGCGGTGGCAGCGCTGGCGATGTTCCGGCATGCGAGGGAGACGCAGCAGTCCCTGGCGAAGGCAGACCAGCTGATCGCGGAGATCAATGCGGCCGGGGGGACGGCCCCCTCGCGCGAGCAGATAGCCAGGGTTCTCGGCGACGACGGCGGTGCTGTCTGCGCGAACCCGAACGCCGCGCTGAGCCACGCCACGTTCCTAAGCCAGCTCTCGAACGGGGCCACCGGGCCCGGGATGCGGCCGGTGATCGCGACCAGCCGGATCGCCCAAGGTGAACTCCAGATCATCAAGGTCTATTGCCCGGACAAGCTGCCCGAGTTCCAGCAGTTCGTCGACGACCTCAAGACCTACAGCGCGGGCGGTGCTTAAGGCGTGGACCTTCACTCCCGCATCGCCGAGCTGATGCGTCCGGCGCGGGGGGAGCTCGCCGAGTTCGTGGCCATCCGCTCGGTGGCGGACCCGCGGCAGTTTCCCCCCGAGGAGTGCGCCAAGGCTGCGCAGTGGGTGCTCGGCAAGTTTGCTGAGCTCGGATTTTCGGATGCCCGCCTCGAACGGACGCCGGATGGCTCTGACGCGGTGGTCGGCTCGAGGCCCGGACCAGGTCCGGATGCGCCGACGGTTCTGCTTTATGCCCACTACGACGTTCAGCCGCCCCTCGATGATGCCGCATGGCGCACCCGGCCCTTCGAACTCACCGAGGCGGACGGCCGCTGGTACGGACGGGGCGCCGCCGACTGCAAGGGCAACATCCTGGCCCAATTGCTGGCGCTGAGGGCACTCGGCACCGACGTGCCGGTGAACCTGAAGCTCGTGGTCGAGGGCTCGGAGGAACAGGGCACCGGCGGCCTGGAGGCGTTCGTGGCCGCCCAGCCGGAGCTGCTTCGCGCCGACACAATCCTGGTCTGCGACACCGGCAACGCCGCGGTGGGCGTCCCCGCGGCGACCGTCACCCTCCGCGGGATGGTCAACGTCGTGGTGAAGGTGGAGGCCATGGCATCCGAACTCCACTCCGGCATGTTCGGCGGCGCAGCCCCGGACGCGCTCGCCGCGCTGATCTTGATGCTGGCATCACTGCGGGACAAGCAAGGCAACACCACCGTCACCGGACTGGACAACACGCAGACCTGGACCGGCGCAGCCTATCCGCCCGAACAGTTCCGCTCGGATGCCGGCCTCCTGGACGGAGTCATGTTGCTCGGCGACGGCAGTGTGTCCGACATGATCTGGGCGCGGCCCGCTGTCACTGTGCTGGGCGTTGACTGCCCACGGGTGACCGGCTCGACGGCGGCGATCGTGCCGCGCGCTGCCGCGCGGCTCAACCTGCGTATCCCGCCAGGTGTGGCCGCCGAAGACGCCCACACGGCGTTGGCTGACCATCTCCGGGCGGCCGCTCCCTGGGGAGTCCACGTCACAGTGGACCTGGAGGCCATGGGATCCCCGTTCCAGGCGGCAGCCGGCGGGCCCGCCTTTGAAGCGATGGGTGCCTCGATGCACACGGCCTATGGTCGGCCGATGGTCACTCTCGGGCAGGGCGGATCCATCCCGCTCTGCAACGTCTTCGCCGACACGTATCCGGAGGCGGAGATCATCCTCCTCGGGGTCGAGGAACCCGCCGCGCTTATCCATGCACCGAACGAGAGCGTCCATCCGAGCGAGATCAGCGCGCTCGCAGAGTCCTTGGCCCTGTTCCTCCAGCGCTACGCCGCCCTGCGCGGCTAGGTTTACCCCGCGGCGGGGCCACCAGCCCGGTTAAGTGCGTCCGGCTGGTCCTTATCATCTTTCGGTCAGTCCCGGGCCGCCACCCACGCCGCGGCCCCGGCGAGTGACGGATGCCGCCAGGTGTAGCCGTTGTCAAGCAGGACCGCCGGCTCCAGCCGCTGGCTCCCGAGGAGCAGCTCATCGGCCAGCTGGCCCATCACCAGCCGCAGCACCGGTGCGGGGACCCGCAGCGCCGCGGGCCGGTGCAGCGCGCGGGCCAGCTCAGCGATCAGGGAGTTCACGTCTGCGGTTTCGGGCGCACAGAGGTTTACCGGACCGGACAGAGAACTCGAGAGCAGGAAGGAAAAGGCGGCGGCGACGTCCGGCAAGGTGACCCAGGGCCAGTATTGCCGGCCGTTGCCCAGCGGGCCGCCGACGCCCAGGCGCAGCAGCGGCAGCAGCCGGCCCAGCGCCCCGCCGGAGCGGCTCAGGACGACGCCGGTCCGGGGCGTGACCACGCGGACCCCGGCAGGAGCCTCATGCGCAGCGGCTTCCCAGTCGGCGCAGATCCGGGCCAGGGTCCCGGTGCCGGCGGGCGCGTTTTCCCGAAGGAGCTCATGGCCGGCGTTGCCGTAGTAGTTGGAGCCCGACTGGCTCAGGAAGACCGCAGGCGGCACGTCGGCGCGCGCCATCGCCGCCGCCAGGGTCCGGGTCGCCCCCAGCCGGGAGCTGCGGAGTTCGTTGACACGGGCACGGGTCCATGGCCGGTCGCCGATGCCGGCGCCGGAGAGGTTGACCACCGCGTCCGCGCCCTTCAGGGCAGCGTCGTCAATCCGGCCGGCCGCCGGATCCCACCGGAACTCGGCCGCCGAGGCGGGCGGACGCCGGACCAGGGCCACGACGTCGTGCCCTTCGCTGCGCAGCGCGCTGGACAGGGCAGTTCCGATCAGCCCGGAGGCCCCGGCAATGAGGATTCGCATGATCCATCTCACCATGCCCGGCACGGCCACGAAACCTCCCGGGTGGCAAGGGCCGTTGTAGCTATGATCGAACGATGACCCCCTCGAGTTACTTCCGCTTTCCGCATGTCCACGGCGATCTGGTCACCTTCGTGGCCGAGGACGACGTCTGGATTGCACCCGTGGGCGGGGGCCGCGCCTGGCGCGTCTCCTCCCTGCAACTGCCGGCCCGCAACCCCCGCTTCACCCCCGACGGCAAGCGCCTGGTCTGGACGGTGGTCCAGGGGACAGCCCCGGAGGTCGTCACAGCCGACGTCGACGGCGGCGGGTACCGGCAGCTGAGCTACTTTGGGCACAGCTCCACCCGGGTCAAGGGCTTCACCCCCGACGGCGACGTCCTGGTCACCAGCGCGTTCCGCCAGTCTGATAGCCGGCACACCCACGCCTACAGCCTGCCGGTTGCCGGCGGCTGGGCACAGGAACTCCCGTTCGGCCCGGTCGAAGCGGTGGCGTTCGGACCGGTCGTCGGTGACGAACGACCCGTGGTGCTCGCGAGCGTGCTTTCCCGGGAGCCTGCCTGGTGGAAGCGCTACCGCGGCGGAACGGCGGGCAAGCTGTGGATCGACGCCGACGGAAACGGTGAATTCGAGCGGCTCGCCGCCGGACTGGACGGCAACCTCACGGACCCTCTGTGGGTCAAGGGCCGGATCGCGTTCCTGTCCGACCACGAGGGTTACGGAAACCTTTACTCCGTGCTGCCCAACGGCAGTGATTTGCGGCGCCACACGGACCACGAGGACTTCTATGTCCGCCACGCCGCCACCGACGGCGAACGGGTGATCTTCGAATCAGCCGGGGAACTTTGGCTGCTGCCCGGCCTCGACGCGGACGCCGTCAAGCTCGACATTTCGCTCGGTTCAGCCTCGCAAGGCCGCCGACCCGCCCCGCTGAAGCCCTCCCGGCACCTCGGCGACGTCGTGCCGGACCGCACTGGTGGGTCCAGCGCCGTCGAGTCCCACGGGACGGTCCACTGGCTGCGGCACAAGGACGGCCCCTCCCGCGTCCTCGAAGCCACTCCCGGTGTCCGCGCGCGGCTGCCGCGGCCGTTCGGCGAGGGCCGGATCGCCTACGTAGCGGACCATGACGGCGTCGAGGCTCTGTACCTCAAGCCGATCGCGGGGCCGCTGCCCGGCGGCTCCCCGGCTGCGCTGACAGCAGGGCAGGCTTCGGCGAAGAGTTCCGCGCAGCCAGCAGCGCAAACCGGCCCGGGTTCGGACGAGGCCGGCGCCGGCATTCCGCTGCCGAAGCCCGTGTCCGCCGCCAGCCTGACCGGCGCGGGAGCAGCAGCTGCGGTCAGTTCCGTGTCCGCCCCGGTCGCCGCGCCCGTCGCTCCCGGCACGGACGCCGCATCCGCCCCCGCACACCAGACCGCAGGGCAGGAAACGCCGGCGTCCGGCACGGTCACCCGGATCGCCTTCCCGAAGCCCAGCCGGGCCAGCGCGATCGAAGCCAGCCCCGACGGGCGCTGGCTCGCCGTCGGCACCTCCTTCGGCGACATCTACGTCGCCGATACCCGCACCGGCACCATGTCCCTGCTCAGCAGCATCGGCGAGGGCAGCATTGAAGGTTTCAGCTGGTCCCCGGACTCCGCCTGGCTCGGCTGGTCCGAGCCGGTCACGTCCTTCGGCTCCCGGAGCCGGCTGCGGATCAGCCGGGTCGACGGCGGCGCCGGCACGGAGATCATAGAGGTCACCGACGGCCGGTTCCGTGACGACTCGCCTTCGTTCACCCCGGACGGCAAGTACCTCGCCTTCCTCTCCAACCGCAGTTTCGATCCGGTCTACGACGGCCACTCCTTCGATCTGTCCTTCCCGAGCCCGATCAAGCCGTACCTCGTGGCCCTCGCAGCGGACACCCCGTCCCCGTTCGGCCCGAGCGTGGATCTTCACGAAGAAGCCGAACCCGGCACCGCGGCAGGAGACAGTGCCGCAGCAAGGAGCGGCGCGGCGGCAGCGCCGTCGTCCGCAGACCCTGTGCCTGCCGTGCGGGTGGACGCCGAGGGCCTGGCCCACCGCGTCATCGTCGTCCCCGTACCGCAAGGCAACTACTCGTCGCTGACCGCCACTTCCGGCGCCCTGCTGTGGCTGGACAGCGAGCTCGCAGGCACCACCGGCGAAGGCCGGGCCACCCTCGAGGACAAGACCGCGCCGCCAAGGCTGGTCCGCTACGACCTCGCCAAGCGCCGGACTTCCACCATCGTGGAGTCCTTGGACAGCTACCGGATCTCCGGCGACGGAGAAAAGGTCGTGTTCATCCAGGACAAGCAGATCCGGGTGGCGCCCGCCGGTGCCAAGGCCGACGAGGAGTCCGGCCAGCTGGTCAAGGTGGACCTCGGCCGGGTGCGGGTTCAGCTTGACCCGCTGAGTGTGTGGGGCCAGGCGTTCGACGAGGCCTGGCGTCTCCAGCGGGACTTCTTCTGGACTGAGGACATGGCCGGCCAGGATTGGGACTCGGTCCACGCCCGCTACCGCCCGGTGGTTGACCGGCTCGGCTCCCATGACGACCTCGTGGACCTGCTCTGGGAGCTGCACGGCGAGCTGGGTACCTCGCACGCCTATGTCCGGCCGGTGGCTGTCTCCGAGAACGGCAGCAGCCCCCAGGGTCGCCTCGGCGCGGATCTCGAATTCACCGGTGAGGGCTGGGAGATCACCCGCATCCTGGCGGGGGAGTCTTCCGACCCGCTGGCGACGTCGCCGCTGACCCGGCCCGGCGCCGACGCCAAGCCCGGCGACGTCCTGCTGGCAATTGACGGCGTGGAACTCACGGAAGCCCTGACCCCGGCGATGCAGCTTGTTGGCGCGGCCGGCCGTGCCGTCGAACTCACGCTGCGCAACGGGGCCGGCCATGGCCCGGCCGCAGGGGCGCAGCGCCGCGTGGCCGTGGTCCCGGCCAAGGACGAGGAACGCCTGAGGTACCAGGACTGGGTCACAGGCAACCGTCGGACGGTGCGTGAGGCCTCGAACGGAACGTTCGGCTACCTCCACATCCCGGACATGATGGCCAACGGCTGGGCCCAGCTCCACCGCGACCTCGACACCGAAACGGCCCTGGACGGTCTGATCGTCGACGTCCGGCGCAACCGCGGCGGCCACACCTCCCAGCTCGTGGCCGAACTCATCGGACGGAAGGTCACCGGCTGGAGCATGCCGCGCGGGGAAAAGCCGCGGACCTACCCGCACCACGCTCCCCGGGGCCCGGTGATTATCCTTACGGACGAGTTCGCCGGTTCCGACGGCGACATCATCACCCAGGTTTCCAAGTTGCGGGGGATCGGTCCGGTCATCGGCACCCGCACGTGGGGCGGCGTCGTCGGGATCGACAACCGCTTTGCGCTGGCTGACGGTACGGGCGTGACCCAGCCGCGCTACGCGACCTGGTTCGGCGGCGGCGTTGGCTGGGGTGTGGAGAACTTTGGGGTCACCCCGGACATCGAGGTAACGTTCCCGCCGCACGCGTACGCCGCCGGCACCGACCCGCAGCTGGAATACGGAATCGGAGCCTTGAAGGAAATGATCCAGGAACTGCCGACGGACCGTCCGCCGCTGCGGGAGGGCTACCGCAGGGTCCGCCCCGCCCCGCTGCCGGCTCGGCAGCAGGCCGGCCGGGCGTAGGGGTCCCGCGCGCGACGGCGGAGGACCCCTTGTCGAAGGACCCATAACGAAAGGCCCCCGCCCTCCTGGAGATTCCAGGAGAGTGGGGGCCTTCGATTTACTGCGGGCCCCTGTACTGCGGGCCCCTGAACTGCAGGCGGAGCTAGGACGCCAGGCTGGCGTCGAGGGTGATCTTGATGCCGGTCAGGGCGGCCGAGACCGGGCAGCCCACCTTGGCCTCCTCCGCGATGCGCTGGAATTCATCTTCCGTGATTCCCGGGATCCTCGCGCTGACGGTCAGGTGGCTGTCCGTGATGCCCGTACCGGGCACGAAGGTGACATCCGCCTTGGTGTTGACTTCCTCAGGGGTGTGGCCTGCCTCCTTGACGGCGAGGCTGAAAGCCATGGAGAAGCAGGCGGAGTGCGCTGCCGCGATGAGCTCTTCGGGGCTGGTCTTGCCTTCGGCGGCCTCGGAGCGCGCCTTCCAGGTGACGTCGAAGTTGCCCAGCCCGGAACTGTCCAGCGTGGTGTTGCCGGAACCCGTCATCAGGTCGCCATTCCATACAGTGTGTGCGGTGCGTGTTGCTGCCATGTCCACTCCTCGTCGTTGTGAATTAGCGATCCGACGGGACGCCGGATCCTGCCGTGATCCATCCTAGGGATTCAGCGCGGCCGCCGCACGGGGGTTCCGCTGTCAGAGGATTGTGGCCCCTGGCGGAGTCGTCCGTACAGTGTCGTCATGGAAATTACTGAAGCTGCGCAGGCGCCTGCGGCGCCGTCGGCGCGCATCGCCACCATCATGGTCAACGCCGTCGACGCCGAACGCCTGGCCCAGTTCTGGGCCGCACTGCTGGGTACGGCGGTCTCGTCGCGCTTCGAACAGTTCGTCTGGCTCCGGCCCGCCGGTCCCGGGGCCCCTCAGTTGGCCTTCCAGCAGGTTGCGGAGCCCACGGAAGGCCGCCGACGCCTGCACCTGGACATCCACGGGTCCCACCCTGCGGCGCTGCGCGCGCACGCCGAGTCCCTCGGTGCCCAGTTTGTAGAGGGTCATGACATTGGCGACTTTCATTGGGACGTGATGCACGACCCCGAGGGCAACGAATTCTGCATCGCCGGCGACTGACAAACCGCTTAGCATGGCGGCGCCGGAAACTTAGCAGACGTTCGCATCAACCCCGCATCGACCGAGTACCGGACACGGCCGTTCTCCGTCCGGGGCGCCTTTGGACACGATTCCGCCCTTGGGGTCCGTTGTCCGCGGCGTGTCCGTGTCAAAGTGCCCCCGGGCCGCATCCCGACAGCGCCCCATCCCGACAGCGGCGCCATAACGACAGCGCCCTGATAACGACAGCGGCGCCGCACCCCCGGCCGGGGTACGGCGCCGCCGCTGTTCCTCAGAAACTACTGCCAGAGGGTCGCGATCGCCACGTTCAGCAGCGCGAGGCCGCCGACGCTTTGCGCGAGCCCGTTGCTGACCGGCTCGCCCTTCTTGTACTTACGCCGGCCGATGAAGGCAAGGACGCCGACGACGAGGGCGATGACGAGCTTGACGCCGAGCTTGGCGTAGTTGGCGTTCATGTCCAGGGCCGGGATCAGTCCCATCATGACGATGCCCGTGATCAGCTGCAGCATCGCGCCGTCGAACTGGCGGGGGTGGACGGTGGGCTTCTTCATCTGGCCGATCCAGATGCCGACGATCATGGCGGCGCCGATGATGTGCAGGAAGACCATGACGTTAAAGAGGATGTTCATGGCATCAGTGTAGCCAGAGTCTTCTACGCGCTGTAGTAGGGCGCGCGGGCAGGGCCCGGGTGGAACAGCAAAAATAGCGACGGCGGCGCCGGGACTGGTGGCTAACCACCGGTCCAAGCACCGCCGTCGCTGTCGTTCGAACCCTTGAGGCCCTGAGGTTAGAGTCCCAGGTCGGCTTCGAAGGCGCCTTCTTCCAGGCGCGCCTTGAGCGTCTGAAGGAAGCGGCCTGCGTCGGCGCCGTCCACCAGGCGGTGGTCGTACGTCAGGGAAAGGTACATCATGGAGCGGATGGCCAGCGAGTCATCGCCGTTTTCGTCCGAGACCACCACCGCGCGCTTGACGATCGCGCCGGTGCCGAGGATCGCCACCTGCGGCTGGTTGATGATCGGGGTGTCGAAGAGGGCGCCCACGGAACCGATGTTGGTGATGCTGAACGTTCCGCCGGAGAGCTCGTCCGGGCCGATCTTGCCGTTGCGGGTACGGTCCGCGACGTCGGCGATCTTGCCCGCCAGGCCGGCGAGGTTCAGGTTGCCGGCATCGGCGATGACCGGAACCAGCAGGCCCTTGTCGGTGTCCACCGCAATCGCCAGGTGCTCGGCGTTGTGGTAGGTGATCTCCTGCTTGTCCTCGTCGTAGGAGGCGTTGACCTTCGGGTGCTGCTTCAGGGCCTCGGCAACAGCCTTGGCGATGAAGGGCAGGAAGGTCAGCTTGGAGCCGTTCTGGGCTTGGAAGGAGTTCTTGGCCTTGGCGCGCAGCTTGGCCACCTTGGTCATGTCGACCTCGTGAACCTGGGTCAGCTGCGTGGAGATGTCCAGGGATTCGCGCATGCGGCGGGCAATGACCTGGCGGATCCGCGGGGCCTTCTGCACCGTGCCCCGCAGTGAGGTGGCCGCGGCCGAGCCATTCGAAGCAGCCGGAGCCGCCGCGGTTGCTGCCGGAGCGGAAGCGGCCGGTGCGGCCTTAGCCTCGGCAGCTGCCAAAACATCCTGCTTGCGGATGCGTCCGCCGACGCCGGAGCCTGTCAGGGAGGCGATGTCGACACCCTGCTGGTTGGCGAGCTTGCGGACCAGGGGAGTGACGTAGCCGGACTCGGCCGGTGCGGCAGCTTCCGTCATCGCCGGTGCCGGTGCCGGTGCCGGAGCTGCTGCCGGTGCCGGTGCTGCTGCGGGCGCGGAGGCTGCGGGAGCCGGTGCGGGCGCTGCTGCCGGTGCTTCCTGCTTGGGCGCTTCCGGGGCCGGGGCGGCGGCGGGTGCTGCCTCGGCGGGTGCTGCTGCACCGGAGCCAATCACGGCCAGGACGGAGCCGACCTCGGCGGTCTCGTCCTCGTTGACGCGGATTTCCAGAAGGGTTCCGGCGACCGGGGACGGGATCTCGGTGTCAACCTTGTCGGTGGAAACCTCGAGCAGCGGCTCGTCGACCTCAACGGTGTCGCCGACGCTCTTCAGCCAGCGGGTAACGGTGCCTTCGGTGACGCTTTCACCGAGGGCCGGCAGCGTGACGTCGTGTCCTTCGCCGGCAGGAGCTGCGGCCGGTGCCTCAGCAGCTGGGGCCTCTTCGGCCGGTGCGGCGGGAGCTTCGGCCTCGGGGGCCGGTGCTTCCGCGGCGGCCGGGGTCTCTTCGGCGGGGGCGGCGGCCGGGGCTTCCGCGGGGGCCGCGGCGCCATCGCCGGAGCCGATGCGGACCAGCGGGGCGCCGACTTCTGCGGTCTCGTCTTCGGCGACGAGGATTTCCTCAATCACGCCGGCAATCGGAGAGGGGATTTCGGTGTCCACTTTGTCGGTGGAGACTTCGAGCAGCGGCTCGTCCACCTCTACCCGGTCACCTACCTGCTTGAGCCAGCGGGTGACGGTTCCTTCGGTGACGCTCTCACCGAGGGCGGGCAAGTTAACGGATTCAGACATGTCGTCCCCGTTCTCCTTATTTATCTTTAGTGCGGATGATTGCTGCCTTGTTCGAGCTTAGTGCACCCGGCATTTTGGGCCGGGCGCACTAAGCACGGTGTTCTTGCGGTGGTGCGGGCGGAACGGCTAGCCGTGGAGGGGCTTGCCCGCCAGCGCCAGGTGCGCCTCGCCCAGGGATTCGTTCTGGGTCGGGTGGGCGTGGACCAGCTGGGCCACGTCCTCCGGGTAGGCTTCCCAGTTCACGATCAGCTGGGCCTCGCCGATCTGCTCGCCCATCCGGGCGCCGATCATGTGGACGCCGACGACGGGGCCGTCCTTCTGGCGGACCAGCTTGACGATGCCGCTGGTACCCAGGATGGAGCTCTTGCCGTTGCCGGCGAGGTTGTATTCCTGGGTTTCGACCTGGTCGTCACCGAACTTGGCCTTGGCGGCCTTCTCGGTGTAGCCGACGGTCGCGATCTCCGGCTCGGAGTAGGTGACCTTGGGGATGTTGACGTCTTCGACGACTACCGGCTTCAGGCCGGCGATTTCCTCGGCAACGAAGATGCCCTGCTGGTAGCCGCGGTGGGCCAGCTGCACGCCGGGGACGATGTCGCCGACGGCGTAGACGTTGCCGACGCCGGTGTGCAGGCGTTCGTTGGTGATCACGAAGCCGCGGTCGATCGTCAGGCCGGCCTCTTCGTAGCCAAGGTTGGCCGTGACGGGGCCGCGGCCCACGGCGACGAGAAGGAGATCGGCCTCGAAGGTCTTGCCGTCGACGAGGGTGACCTTGACGCCGTCGTCGTTCTGCTCGACGCCTTGGAAGAACACGCCGGTGGAGAACTTGATGCCGCGCTTCTTGAAGGCGCGCTCGAAGTTCTTGACGATCGTCGTGTCCTCGTTCGGGACGAGCGAGGGCAGGCCTTCAACGATGGTGACGTCAACGCCAAAGGACTTCCACACGGAAGCGAATTCGACGCCGATCACGCCGCCGCCCAGGATGATCGCGCTCTTGGGGATGTAGTCCATGGTGAGCGCTTCGTCGGAGGTGATGACCCTGCCGCCGATTTCCAGGCCGGGCAGCGTGCGGGAGTAGGAGCCGGTCGCGAGGACAATGTTCTTGCCCTTGTACGCGGTGCCGTTCACCACGACGGTGTCGGGGCCCTGGAGCTTGCCTTCACCCTCAATGACGGTGATGCCCTTCTTGCCCTTGATCAGGCCCTGCAGGCCCTTGAACTTGCCGGCAATGATGCCGTCTTTGTAGGCGTTGACAGCAGTGATGTCGATGCTGTCGAGGGTGACATTGACGCCGTACTTCGCGGAGTCGCGGGCGTGGTCGGCCAGCTCTGCCGAGTGCAGGAGGGCCTTGGTGGGGATACAGCCGTTGTGCAGGCAGGTGCCCCCGAGCTTTCCCTTTTCGATGAGGCCGACGGTGAGGCCGAGCTGAACAGCACGCAGAGCGGTGGCGTAGCCGCCGCTGCCGCCGCCGAGTACCAGGATGTCGAATTCTTGCGCAGTTGCCTGATCGGCCACTTAAACGCTCCCTCGCGTGAACGATGACACGAGAGTACGCGTCATCTGGTCGTGGAACTTGCCTGCCGTGATCGTCCCGGCCGGACGGTTCCCTTTCGTTTGGAACTACTTCTTGGGTCTACTTCCTTGAAACAAGGTTTACCTTAGCGAACCACTAATACATGCTCCACCTTGTCGTGGTGTTTGTGGAGCGCTTGTGTCCAGTGTCACGCGGCTTTGTGGCCGAGGCGTCAGCTCAGCGGCCGCAAAGCCGCGTGGGTACTTAACGGGCGCAACTGCTATGCGGATGCCGCCACGAGGTCTTCGGCGTAGGCCACCAGTGTGCGGACCGTGCAGCCCGTGCCCTGCTTGTGGTTGTAGCCGTAAGGGCTGCCGTTGTTGAAGGAGGGCCCGGCGATGTCGATGTGCGCCCACGGGATCTGCTCGCCGTCCTTGGCCTTGCCGACGAACTCCCGCAGGAACACGGCAGCGGTCATCATCCCGCCGTGGCGTTCGCCGATGTTGGCGATGTCCGCCACCTGCGAGTCGAGGCTGGGCCGCAGTTCTTCGGGCAGCGGCATGGGCCAGACGAGCTCGCCGGCACGGTCCGCGGCAGCCTTGATGGCACCGGTGACGGAGTCGGTGCCCATGACGCCGGCCGTGCGGTCACCCAGGGCGATCAGTTGCGCGCCGGTGAGGGTGGCGACGTCGATGATGGCGTCGGGGAACTCCTGGCTCGCGGCGACGAGGCCGTCGGCCATGACCAGGCGCCCCTCGGCGTCGGTGTTAAGGACCTCAACGGTCTTGCCGCCGAACATCGTCAGGACATCAGCGGGGCGCTGGGCCGCGCCGGAGGGCATGTTCTCGGCAATGCACAGCCACGCCGTCGCCTTGACGGGCAGGCTCAGCCCCGCGAGGGCCAGCACGGTGTTAAGAACGACGGCGGCGCCGGCCATGTCGCTCTTCATGTCGCCCATGCCCAGGGCCGGCTTAATGGAGATGCCGCCGGTGTCGAAGGTGATGCCCTTGCCCACGAGGGCGATCTTGGCCTTGGCTTTGGCCGGGGAGTACTCCACTTTCACAAGGCGCGGCTGGCGGGTCGAGCCCTTGCCGACGCCGAGGATGCCGCCGAAACCTTCCTTCTCGAGGCGCTTCTCGTCCCAGACCGTCACCTTGACCGGCAGGCCCTTGGAAAGTTCTTTGGCGGCGTCGGCGAAGGACTCGGGGTAGAGGTGGCTCGGCGGCTGGTTCACCAGCGTGCGGGTCGCGTTGACCGCCGTTCCGATCAGGGCGGCACGGTCGAGGACAGCCTGCAGGGCCTGGTTGGCGGGGAGGTCGGTGTGGATCGCGACGTTCTTGACCGGATCCTTCCGCCCGTCGTTGGAGGAGCGGTGTTCGGTGAAGGAGTAGGCGCCGAGGACGGCGCCTTCAGCGACGGCGGCGACGTCGGCCAGGGTGGCCGTCGGAAGCGCCAGCGTGACGTTGGTCAGCCCGGCCAGCTGGCGGACTGCCGACCCGGCGGCGCGGCGCAGCGCTTCTTCGCTGAGCGTCTGCTTCGCGGGCACCTTGTTGCCGGGGTTCCCAGGCAGCGTGTTCGTAGCGACCTTGGCCGAGGGCAGCTTGCCGACGCCGGCGAGCACCAGGACCGAGGCGCCTACTTCGGACAGTCCCGGGAGGCGGTGTGCCTGGTCTGCTGCCCCGGTAATGCCAAGAACGCTCAGTGAATCCGCCAGGGCTTCCGCAGCCTTGGCCGTCAGCGGGTTGTCGAGCAGTACTGGCCCGTCTGGCCCCTGCCCCACGCCGATGACGAGGGCATCGCTCGGGGACTTCATCAGAACCCCTGCGACTGCACTAAGTTTGACTTCACTATTCTTGACCACGAGGGCAGTCCTCAATTCTCTGTGATGGTTCTCGGTGATTGTTGGCAGGAGCTGCATGTTCGGCGCCCTGCCGCGGATCCCGGGTCGCCGTCGTTCTGGGACGCCACCGGGTGTCTGCGAGTTAGCCCGAAGGCCAGTTCCGATCGTAGTCTCTCTGCGGTGCGGAAATTCAATTGAATGAGAGCTGGAGCACAGCCGCGGCAGGAATTAGCCCGGACGCCGGTGCGTTGTACTGTTAGCGGCGTTGCAGCGCGGTGAGTACCTCGAGGGATCGGCCGACTGGATCTGCCTGAGTGGGCGACTGCCCGGTCTCCGGAATTTGCCTGACCGTCCGAATTGGCGTGACCGTCCGGACGGGGGACCGCGCGCCGCAACTCCTGCCGCCGCCATCGTGAAAGGAACACGCCGTGATTGAACGGATTCCCGGCTCTCTGCTGGACCCCCAGTCGCTCTATATCCGGGATGACGCGCTGTTCTCCAGCCCCGAACTGCGTGGACTCAACCTCGTCATGGGGTTCACAGGTTTTGCCGACGCCGGCCATGTGGTCCGGCAGATCACCGCTGAACTGCTGGACACGCCCGCCGCCGAGATGATCGCGGAGTTCGACGCCGACCAGCTGATCGACTACAGGTCCCGGCGCCCGCAGGTCAGCTTTGTCGAGGACCATTTGCAGGACTACCAGGCGCCCAGCCTGGCGCTGTACCGGCTGGTCGACGGGCTGGGCAGCCCGTTCCTGCTACTGGCCGGTTTCGAACCTGACCTGCAATGGGAGCGCTTCGCTCGCGCCGTCGCCGGCATCGTGGACGAACTCGACGTCAACCTCGTCACCTGGATCCATTCGATCCCGATGCCTGTGCCGCACACTCGCCCGGTCGGTGTGACCGTGCACGGCAACCGGCCGGAACTGATCGAGGGGATTTCCGTCTGGAAGCCCACGGTCGAGGTTCCGGCTGCGGTGGGCCACATCCTGGAGCTGCGGCTGACCGCTGCAGGCCGGAACGTCGCCGGCTATGTCATCCACGTCCCGCATTACCTGGCCGAGGCCGAATATCCCACGGCCGCCGTCGCGGGACTCGAATACCTGGGCGCGGCGACCTCCCTCATGCTGCCGACCGACCGCCTGCGCGAAGCCGGCCGCGATGTGGTTCGACAGATCGCCGAGCAGATTGAGGCTTCTGAGGAGGTCCAGCAGGTGGTGGCGCGGCTGGAGAGCCGGTACGACGAAAAGGCCGAAGGGACGGTCCGGCGGTCGCTGCTGGCCGACGAGAACGACGAACTCCCTAACGCCGACGCCCTGGGTGCCGCCGTGGAGGCGTATCTGGCCCGTAAAGAACCTGGAGAATAAATACTATTTATCCCGAGGGTGGGCATAATAGGGTAGTGACTTCCCCCCGCGCTTGGCTGATTTGGATCATCGGGATCTTTGCTTATCTCGTTGCTGTCAGCCAGCGCACCTCTTTCGGGGTGGTCGGTCTGGAGGCCACGGAGCGTTTCCACGCCAGCGCGGCCGAAATCTCCTTCTTCACCGTGCTGCAGCTGCTGGTCTACGCCGCGCTGCAGATTCCCGTGGGCATCCTGGTGGACCGGTTCGGCTCCCGCGCCATGCTCGCGGGCGGCGGCATCCTGATGGGTCTCGGCCAGCTACAGCTGGCGTTTGCCGACAACATTCCCGGTGGTGTCCTGGGCCGCGTCCTGGTGGGCGCCGGCGATGCCATGACGTTCATCTCAGTAATCCGGCTCATTCCGATCTGGTTTGCACCGGGCCGCGTGCCGCTGCTGACGCAGCTGACCGGCATGTCCGGACAGCTGGGCCAACTCTTCAGCGTGGTGCCGTTCGCGATGATCCTGCACACCGCAGGCTGGACTTCCGCCTTCCTGACGCTCGCCGCGATGTCGGGTCTCGCCGTCGTGCTGGTGGTGCTTTTGCTGCAGGACCTCCCGCCCGGGCACCCCGCCCCGGCGAGGTCCCAGGGACTGCGTGCCACCGGCATTTCGCTGGGCCACGCCTGGCGGCAACCCGGAACCCGGCTGGGACTCTGGAGCCACTTCACCGTCCAGTTCAGCGGCACCGTCTTTGCCATGACCTGGGGCTACCCCTTCCTCATTTCCGCTCAGGGGCTGGACCGCGGAAGCGTCTCCGCCCTGATGTCGCTGTACGTGGCTGCCGCCATTGCCGCCGGACCCCTGATGGGCAGATTCGTTGCCCGGCATCCGTTGCGGCGTTCCACCATGGTGCTCCTGATTTCTGCGTGCACCGGTTCCGCCTGGGCAGCCGTGCTGCTGCTGCCGGGACGGGCCCCGCTCTGGCTGCTGGCAGTACTTGTGGTGATCCTGGCCATTGGCGGACCCGGCTCGATGATCGGCTTCGACTTCGCCCGAACCTTTAACCCCGCCCACCGGCTCGGCACGGCAACCGGGATCGTCAACGTGGGCGGCTTCATCGCCGCGCTGGTGTCCATCTATCTGATTGGGCTGGTGCTTGACCTCCTGCACGCCAGCGGATTTTCCCAGGGCGAGCTCTACGGCCTGGATCCCTTCCGCATTGCCCTCAGCGTGCAGTTCCTGCTGCTGGTAGGGGGAGCCTGCGCCATCATCGCCACCCGGCGGAAAGTCCGGCGCCAGATGGCGGCTCAGGGAGTCACGGTTCCGCCGCTGCTTGAGGCACTCGCCAAGCAGCGGAGGCTCGTCGCGGAACGCCGCCGGACACCCTGAGCCCTGGCTCCTGGTGAGGCCTGGCATGGCCGCCGCATGCCCGAGCCACCGGCAACATGGTTATCCACATAGCGCAATCCGGGTCTGCCATGGCTAGACGGATGGCGCCAAGCTGGCCCTATGACAGCCCCCGATCACCTGAGAATCACCGGCCCCGAAGACATCTTGGGCTTCATCCCGCACTCCCTGGGCTATTGGCCTGAACACAGCCTCGTGGCCATGACCCTGCAAGGCAAACGGCTCGGAGCCACCCTGCGCGTCGATCTCCCTGCCCTCGGCGGCGGGGGTACAGCCACAGCCGGCGGGCGCGGTGGCCGCGGCGCCAAACGGCGGACCGGCCCCGCCAGAAAGGATGGGCTGGCCGGATTCGCCCGGAACGTCGTGTCCTACCTGGAAGCGGACGACGCAGCCGACGGCGCATTGCTGGCCTTCTTCACCGGCACCGCCACCGGAATCGACGCGGGCACTGGTGTCGACACGAGCGCTGGCGTGGACCGGGGCACCGGCGTCGACAGGGGCGCCAGCTCCGGCCTGGTCGCCAACGGCGACGACGACCGCACAGTGTGGGCGGACTTGCTCGCAGAGCTCGAACTTGCCTTGGAAGCGGCCGGAATGCCCCTGAAGGACGCGTGGATTGTGGGAACCGAGTTCTGGCGCAACGCACACTGCGTCGATCCGGAATGCTGCGGCCCGGCCGGGCGGCCGGTTGAGGAGATCCGGAACAGCAGACTCAACGCCGAGATGGTCTTCCGCGGCAGCAGTGTCGGGGCCGCCCCCGGCGCGGACGGGGAGAAGACACAGCCACCGGCTGTGGACCCGGCGATTCGTGCGGCCGAGTCCGGCTGGGCCGAGCAATTCTCACCGCGGCGACGGGACCGGGCACAATTCGCGCAGGTGCTCGATGTGTGGACGATGGTCATGAACCAAGCTGTCCCGAAAACTGGAGCGGGGAACAGCAGCGCGGCCGATTCTGAGTCCTTGGCCAAGACACCCGAGGCCGGAACCGCCGATTCCCAGATCCTGGGCTGGCCGCTCGAGCTGTCGGCGGAACTGACCGGCTACTTGCGCGCCAGCCTTTGCATCCCCTCATGGCGGGACGCTGTGCTCGTAATGGCGGCAGCCGGTCGGCATGCGGCTGAACGCGGCGCGGAGGACTTTGGCATGTTCGACATCCCGCCCGCGCCCGGTTTGCAGCCCAGCACCGCGTCTTCGCACCTGTCCGGTCCGACACCCAGCCCCATACTCATGCCGGCGCCCGGCCCGCACACCAACAAAGAGGACATTAACAAAGAGGCCGCCAACAAGGAGCCCGTTAGCAAAGAGGCCGCCAACAAGGAGCCCGCCAGCAAAGAGGCCGCTAGCAAAGTGCCCGCCAGCAAAGAGGCCGCCAACAAGGAGCCCGCCAACAAAGTGTCCGCCAACAAGGAGCCCGCTGATCGCCGGCCCGCTGACCGGCGCCCGGCCGGCGGCGGCACTCCTGGCGATGACGCCGTTCCCGGCTACGGGGAGGTCCTGCTGGGCCTGGCGCCGCCGGTCCCGGACTGGGCCCTCATGGATGGACTCGAACGGGTTATGGAGTTGCTGGGCCGCCTCGGCGGTGGCGAGCCCACAGCTGCCGCGGTGACGGCCAGAGGCTGGATCGAATGGTGCCGCGGCCGCGGTTCCTACGCCGACGCCCTGTACCGGCAGGCCTTGCGGGAGCGCCCGGATTACAGGCTGGCCGAATTGCTGGCTGAACTCGGCGGACGGGGAACCTTGTGCGGCTGGGCGGCCAGGCGGGAGGCGGCCTGGCAGAAGTTTGCGCCCGACGCGGCCTGATAGACCGGCGCAATATCGCGGACCGCCGTCCCGAAAGGCACTTGCTGAGAAAATCGTGAGACAATAGTTGCCGAGACCCGGTTGGGTCCGTGTATCAAGTGCCCGTGATGAACCTTGGAAACAGGGAACATTACGGCCCGTTCAGCAGTTCTACTAAGTGGCTCTGCTGGTCGTGGTTGCACCTGATGTTGAACACGGACTTGACAGGGTCATAGTGGTGTTGCCCGTATGGTGATTCCGCATACCGCAGCTAGAAAGGTTTTCAGTGACCCCGTCTTCCGCGAAGAAGGAACCCGCCGACCAGGCCGAAATGTCCCCTGAGGAGAAGAAGGCGGCGGCCAGCGCTAAGCGCGCCGCCACGCGTGCAGCCAACAAGGCCGCTTCCGCAGAGGGTGGCGACACCGCAACTGGAGTCGCCAAGCCTGAGCCCAAGAAGCGCGGGCCCAAGCCCGGCGCCAAAGCCGCGGCGGAGGCCGCCGGCAAATCATCCAGTGACAATGACGATGACGTTGAAGTCGATGAAGACCTCGACGACATCACTCCCGACGCCGCCGAACTCGGCGACGACGCGGAAAGCGAAGAGGCCCCCGGCAAGGCCGCAGCGGCCACCGGCTCCGGCTTCGTCTATTCCGACGCCGACGACGACGACGCGCCTGTGCAGCAGGTCATGTCGGCCGGCGCCACCGCCGACCCCGTCAAGGACTACCTGAAGCAGATCGGCAAGGTCGCCCTGCTGAACGCTGAGCAGGAAGTGGACCTGGCCCTGCGCATCGAAGCCGGCCTGTTCGCCGAGGAGAAGATCGCGGCCGACGACGGCACGATGGAACCGAAGCTCAAGCGCGAGCTTGAATTCGTCATCCACGACGGCAAGCGCGCCAAAAACCACCTGCTGGAGGCCAACCTCCGCCTCGTCGTCTCGCTGGCCAAGCGCTACACCGGCCGCGGCATGCTGTTCCTGGACCTGATCCAGGAAGGCAACCTGGGCCTGATCCGTGCGGTCGAGAAGTTCGACTACACCAAGGGCTTCAAGTTCTCCACCTACGCCACCTGGTGGATCCGCCAGGCCATCACCCGCGCCATGGCCGACCAGGCCCGCACCATCCGTATCCCGGTGCACATGGTGGAAGTCATCAACAAGCTGGCCCGTGTCCAGCGGCAGATGCTGCAGGACCTCGGCCGCGAACCCACGCCTGAGGAACTGGCCCTCGAGCTGGACATGACTCCGGAAAAGGTTGTCGAGGTCCAGAAGTACGGCCGCGAGCCCATCTCGCTGCACACGCCGCTTGGCGAGGACGGTGACTCCGAGTTCGGTGACCTCATTGAGGACTCCGAGGCCGTGGTTCCCGCGGATGCAGTGAGCTTCACCCTGCTGCAGGAGCAGCTGCACTCGGTGCTGGACACGTTGTCCGAGCGCGAAGCCGGTGTGGTTGCGATGCGCTTCGGCCTCACCGACGGACAGCCGAAGACTTTAGACGAAATCGGCAAGGTCTACGGTGTGACGCGTGAGCGCATCCGGCAGATCGAATCCAAGACCATGTCCAAGCTGCGGCACCCGTCGCGCTCCCAGGTCCTGCGCGACTACCTGGACTAATCCCGGGCCGGCCGCCGGCTGAGAGCAGCGAAAAACGCGGGGTCACATCCGGCCCATCCTCGGGGGAGGAATGGACCGGATGTGGCCCCGCGTTGTTGTTTCCGCTGCCGTCAGGAGCCGACGAGCCGCAGCCATTAACGAATCAGGGCCCCTCCGAAGTGGAGGGGCCCTGATGCCTGTGGTCTCAGGTCGCTGCGGCTCGGCAAGCGGCCGGCCGGAACCGGTGGGGGTCTAGTCGACCGGCAGCGGGGCCTTTTCGTGGAGACGGTCAGTCTCGTCGTGCCAGTCTGAGCTGAGCGGCTTGAGTGTCGGTTCTACGGCGCGCGCGTGGTGGCCGCAGAAAAGAAGCTCACCGCCGGAGGCGCCGAGAACAACCCGGACATATGCCTGTGCTCCGCAACGATCGCACCGGTCTGCGGCGGTCAGTGTGCGGTCCGCAACTGCTGTTGTCATGTTCGGCCTCCTTAGTTAGATCGGTACACCTATATAACCAGCATTCGCAGCCAAACAATGGCACGGATGGCCCACTTTCGCTGTCCGCGTATCACGTCTCAGTAACGGCGGGGCGCCGGAGGGCCGCTGCGGGGAGTGGCAAACAGGGGAGAAGCCAGAGTCGGACTACCCTAGGAAGAGCGCCAATTACCGTGGCAGTCCACCTTTGCACCTGCAGGGGACTGTCCTCATCTGTAAGGAGTTCACGACCCGTGGCACCCAGTTCTGATTACACCGCCCGGCACCTTTCCGTGCTGGAGGGCCTTGAGGCCGTCCGTAAGCGCCCGGGCATGTACATCGGCTCCACGGACTCCCGCGGACTCATGCACTGTCTCTGGGAGATCATCGACAACTCCGTCGACGAGGCCCTGGCCGGCTTCGGCCACGACATCAAGATCATCCTGCACGCGGACAACTCTGTCGAGATCCACGACGACGGCCGCGGCATCCCCGTCGACGTCGAACCGAAAACCGGGCTGACCGGCGTCGAGGTTGTGTTCACCAAGCTGCATGCCGGCGGAAAATTCGGTGGCGGCTCCTACACGGCGTCCGGCGGCCTGCACGGCGTCGGCGCTTCTGTGGTCAACGCACTGTCGGCACGCCTCGACGTCGAGGTGGACCGCGGCGGCAAGATCTACAAGATGTCGTTCCGCCGGGGTGAGCCGGGACGGTTCAAGGACCCGGGCACCAGGGCCGACCCGGCAGCGGTCTTCGAACCCTTCGTGGATGGCTCCGTGCTCGACGTCGTCGGCAAGGCCAAGCGCGGCGTCACCGGAACCCGGATCCGCTACTGGGCAGACCGGCAGATTTTCACGCCGGATGCCAAGTTCTCCTACGACGACCTCGCCGCACGCGCCCGCCAGACCTCGTTCCTGGTCCCGGGGCTGAAGCTCACCGTCCGGGATGAACGAAAGCTGGCCGGCACGGCGGGCGAATCGGGCCCGCACGAGGAAGTCTTCCACCACGACGGCGGCATCTCCGAGTTTGTCGAGTTCCTCGCCGCCGACCCGGCCGTTACTGACACCTGGCGCCTGCACGGCGCCGGAAAATTCAAGGAAACAGTGCCCGTCCTCGACGAGAGGGGCCACAGCCAGCTCGCCGAGGTCGAACGTGACTGTGAAGTCGACATCGCCTTGCGCTGGGGGATCGGCTATGACAGCACGGTGCGGAGCTTCGTCAACATCATTTCCACGCCCAAAGGCGGCACGCACCAGTCCGGCTTCGAGCAGGCCCTGCTGAAGACCTTCCGGAAGGCGGTGGAAACCAACGCCCGCAAGCTCAAGGCCGGCAACGACAAGATCGAAAAAGACGACATCTTCGCCGGCCTAACTGCGGTCCTGACCGTACGGCTGGCGGAACCGCAGTTTGAGGGCCAGACCAAGGAGATCCTGGGCACATCGGCGGTCCGGGCCATCGTGGCCAAAGTGGTGGAACGCGAGATCACCGCGAAGCTGACCAGCGCGAACCGCAACGACAAGGCCCAGTCGGCACTGCTGCTGGAAAAGGTCGTCAGCGAGATGAAGTCCCGTATCTCGGCGCGCGTCCACAAGGAAACCCAGCGCCGCAAGAATGCACTGGAAACGTCCTCGATGCCCACCAAGCTTGCGGACTGCCGGACGGACGACGTCGGACGCTCCGAACTGTTCATCGTCGAGGGTGACTCCGCGCTCGGCACCGCCAAGCTGGCGAGGTCTTCCGACTTCCAGGCGCTCCTGCCGATCCGCGGCAAAATCCTGAATGTCCAGAAGGCGTCCGTGGGGGACATGCTCTCCAACGCCGAGTGCGCGGCCCTGATCCAGGTGGTGGGAGCCGGCTCGGGGCGGACGTTCGACATCAACGCGGCCCGGTACGGCAAGGTGATCCTGATGACCGACGCCGACGTCGACGGCGCCCACATCCGGACCCTGCTCCTGACGCTCTTCTTCCGCTACATGCGCCCAATGATCGATGAGGGCCGCGTCTTTGCCGCCGTCCCGCCACTGCACCGCGTGGAGGTCATCAACGCCGGGCAGAAGGCCAACGAGATGGTTTACACCTACTCCGAGGCCGAGCTGCACGTGTTGCTGTCGCGCCTCGCGAAGGAGGGCAAGCGCTACAAGGAACCGATCCAGCGCTACAAGGGCCTGGGCGAGATGGATGCCGAACAGCTGGCCGAAACCACGATGGACCCGCGGCACAGGACGCTCCGCAAGGTCGGGATCGACAACGCCAAGCAGGCCGAAGAGACCTTTGACCTCCTCATGGGCTCCGACGTCGCGCCGCGCAAGGACTTCATCATTGCCGGCGCCGCAAGCCTGGACCGGGAGCGCATCGACGCCTGACCGGCGGGGGGAGACGTCAAGGATGGCGGGGGCGGCGGCCCTCAGCCGAGCAGACCGGGGACCACGAGCAGCGCCGTCGGTACCGCCAGCAGCAGCACGCAGGCTGCCATGACAGTGGCGCGCAGAGCTTCCGAAAGCGGCGGCCGGGGGGAAAGCAGGCGGCTGACGCGGGACGCCGTCGTACCTGATGACCCCGTGCCACCGGTGGCCCCGGGCTGGCCCGCGTCCGCGTCGGGCAAGCCGGACTCACCGAACACCAGGCGTGCGTCCGGAGCGGCGGGGGAGCCGCTGGCCACGATGGCGATCGCCCTGATGAGAGTGGCCTTGCTCTCGGTCTTGAGTGCGACGTCGTCGGCGAGCATTTCGATCAGCGAGTTTACTGACTCCTGCGCCAAACGGGTGGTGGGGAGCCACGGCAGGGCCTGGCGCCACGCAGCGAAGGCCCACAGCAGAAGGTGGTGGCGCTGGCTCAGGTGGGCGTTCTCGTGAATCAGCACCGCGCGGAGCTCGTCCGGTTCCAGCGCGGACATGAGCCCGTCGGAGAGGACTGTCACGGAGCGGGCGCCGCCGGGGAGGCAGTACGCGACGGGTGAGTCCACGTTGAGCACTACGGTGCCGGGCCCGTCAGGGGACGGTGAGGCGAGCAGGTCCAGCAGTTCGCGGTGACGCCGGCGCTGGCGCTGGATCTTGTAATAAGTCAGCAGCAGGGTGAAAAGGAGATGGGCCGTCAGCAGGGCCGCGGCGGAGAGCGCAAAGATGTGCCAGAAGCCGAGGTCGGTGGTGGGGGCATTGTTGAACACCATCCCGGCCAGGGCACGCAGCCCGGAGAGCAGGTTGTCCCCGACCGGCTCGAGCCCGTAGACCAGCATCGCGCCGATCATTGACAAACCACCGGCCAGGGCGATTGCCTGCCACAACAGCATGGCCGTGAAGGGGGAACGCGCGGGCCACTGGGCGCGCGAAAGAAGGATAGGCACCGGCCAGGCCAGCACTATCGCCAGGACCGCCAGAAAATATGAGGTCCAGAACATCGGGCGCTAGCTGCGGCCCAACAGTTTACGCAGGGTTTCTGCTTCTGTGTCCGTGACGGAACCGATGAACCGGGCCAGAACGGCCTCGCGGTCCGGAGCGGAGCCGAGAACCTCGTGCATGAGTTCCGCGGTGTGGTCCGCCCGGCTGGACACGGCCTGGTAGCGGTGCGGGCGGGTGCCGCGTTCGCGCTCCACCAGTCCCTTCCGCTCCAGGCGTGAGAGCACGGTCAGCACCGTGGTGACTGCAAGGTCCTTGCCCGCATGTCCGACGGAGCCGTCCTGGGGGTCGGTGCTCTGCGCGAGGAGGTCCCGCAGCGTGTTGGCGGTCGCAGCTTCTTGGCCTGCCCAGAGCAAATCCATCACTGCCCGTTCCAGTTCGCCGAGACTTGCCATTGCGTACATCCTTCTTTGCCTGCCGCGCCGACGTGGTGCTGGGAATTAGCTGGTGCCTGCCGGGGCGGTGTATGTGAATACTTCACTTCCAAATCTAGCGGGTTTTACGAATTCTTTCTACATCAAGTAGAACACCCCCGGTCGGCGTGTCGCATGGGCCTTTCGGCCCCCCTGGCAGGAGTCGCCCGGTCCCATTGCGGGCCGTGACGCGTCGTGGGACTCTGAGTTACGGAGAGGCGCCGAAGTGTTCTACACTCTGTAGAAGTATTACTTCTACGCCGCGTAGAAGTTGTTCGCGAACCTAGCCAAAAGTAGGGACTGCCTTGGACGCCTTGGAAATCGCACGCTGGCAATTCGGAATCACCACGGTCTACCACTTCATGATGGTGCCGCTCACCATTGGCCTCGGCCTGGTCGTGGCCGTCATGCAGACGTTTTGGCAGCGCACCGGCAAGGCCGAGTATCTGCGCATGACCAAGTTCTGGGGCAAGCTCTTCCTGATCAACTTCATCATGGGCGTTGCCACCGGAATCGTGCAGGAATTCCAGTTCGGCATGGCCTGGAGCGAGTACAGCCGGTTCGTCGGTGACGTGTTCGGCGCGCCGCTGGCCATGGAGGCGCTCCTGGCCTTCTTCGTCGAGTCAACGTTCCTGGGCCTGTGGATCTTCGGCTGGAAGCAGCTCAAGCCCGGCATCCACCTGGCCTGCCTCTGGATCGCCGTGATCGGTTCCTTCTTCTCGGCGTACTTCATCATCGTGGCCAACAGCTGGATGCAGCACCCCGTCGGCGTCGAAATGGTCAACGGCCGGCCGGTCATGACAGACGCGTGGGCGGTCTTCACCAACAACACCGCCCTGGTCGCCGTGCCGCACACCCTCTTCGGCGCCCTCGCCGTCGCCGGCGGGTTCCTGCTCGGCATCGCCTGGTACCACCTGTGGCGCCGCCGCCACGACGGCATCGACACGGTCGGGGCCGACGGCAAGGTCATCCCCGGCGACGCCCCCGCCATCCTCGGACGGGACCGCAGCGATCACACCGTCTGGATCCGCTCCCTGCGGATCGGCGCCGTCGTCGCCATGATCTCCTTCGCGGGCACCGCCGTCACCGGGGACCTGCAGGGCAAGCTCATGTTCGTGCAGCAGCCCATGAAGATGGCCGCCGCCGAGGCAGCGTGCCACGACGGCACCGGCTTCTCGGTGCTCAGCGTCGGCAACGTCGGCTCCAAGAACTGCGACGACATCGTGGCCGTGGTCGAAGTCCCCGGCATCCTGTCCTTCCTGGCCAAAGGCGACTTCAGCACAGAGGTCAAGGGTGTGAACAGTCTTCTGGAGGAGTACCAGTCAAAGTACGGCACCACGTTGCCGAACAACCCCATCTACGGGGACCGCGCCGGCCAGCAAATCCAGTACGTGCCCGTTATGGAAGTCACCTACTGGGGCTTCCGGATGATGATCGGGTTCGGCGGCATCGCCGCCCTCGCAGCACTCTTGGCGCTGTGGGTCACCCGCAAGGGAACCGTGCCGGCCTCCCGCGGCCTGATGCGCCTGGCGGTGTTCGGGATCCTCGCACCGTTCGGCGCCAACGCCGCAGGCTGGATCTTTACCGAGATGGGCCGCCAGCCGTTCGTCGTCGCTCCCAACCCGGACCCCAGCGGCATCGACCAGGTTTTCATGTTCACCGCCGCAGCCGTCTCACCGGGTGTCTCGGCCGGCGAGATCCTGACCTCCTTGGTAGTGCTGACCTCCATCTACGCCGTGTTGCTGGTGGTGGAGGTCAAACTCCTGGTCAAGTACATCCGCGGCGGCGTCGCCTCGGCCATGCCGGAACTGGTGCATGCCCCGGTCGACGAAAACGAGGACAAAACGCCCCGCGGCGGCCCCGGCAAGCCCGACGGCGACGACGTCCTGGCGTTCGCCTACTAAGCGCCCCACCAGCCACCCACCTGAACAGCCACCCCCGAAGAAACGCAGAGGATTCTCAGCATGGAACTGCTCCCCACCATCTGGTTCATTGCCATCGCGGTGCTGTGGACTGGCTATCTCTTTCTCGAGGGCTTCGACCTCGGCGTCGGCATGCTGATGAAGGGTTTCGCCCGGAACAACACGGAGCGCCGGGTCCTGATCAACACGATCGGCCCGGTCTGGGACGGCAACGAGGTCTGGCTCCTGACCGCCGGCGGCGCCACCTTCGCGGCCTTCCCGCTGTGGTACGCCTCGCTGTTCTCCGCGCTGTACCTGCCGCTGCTGCTCGTCCTCGTGGCGCTGATCTTCCGTGCGGTTGCCTTCGAATACCGCGGCAAGGTGGACAACCCCAAGTGGCGTGCCCGCTGGGACTGGGCCATCTCGGCAGGTTCCTTCGTCGCGGCCTTCGGCGTCGGTGCAGCACTCGCCCTGACCACCACGGGACTTCCCCTGGACGCCAACGGCGACCGCGAGGGCGGCCCGTTCGCCTGGTTCAGCGGCTACGCCGTGCTCGGCGGCCTCGCCGTCGTCGGATTCTCCCTCCTGCACGGGCTGGGGTTCCTGGCCCTGAAGACCGACGGCGAGGTCCGTCACCGGGCCCGGGCGTGGTTCGTCCGGCTCCTGCCTGTGCTGCTCCTGCCCATCGCCGGCTGGGCGGTGAGCCTGCAGTTGCTCAGCGGCGAAGCCTGGACCATTGCCGCCGTCGTCGCCGCCGTCGTCGCGGCAGCCCTTGCCTGGAACTACGCCCGCACAGGTGCCGAAGGGCGTGCCTTCCTTTCCCTCGGCGCATTCCTCCTGCTGGGCAGTGCGTCCATCTTCGGTGCTGCCTTCCCCGTGGTGTTGCCGTCTACTCTGAATCCCGCGTTCAGCCTGACGGTCTCCAATGCCTCGTCCTCGGACTACACCTTGGGCCTGATGAGCATTGTGGCCTGCATTGGACTGCCGCTGGTTCTGGCCTACCAGGCGTGGACCTACTGGGTGTTCCGGCGCCGGGTGAGCAGCGCCCACATTCCCGAGGCTCACAGCTTCCTGCCCGCGATCGCCGCCAAAGCGCTCGCACCGAAGGACTAATCGCCTGATGAGAGCGTTCCCCGCCGGCCCCGCCACCCGCTCCGCCCTCTACCTGCTGGGCCTGCTGGCCGCCCTGAAGGCGCTGTCCCTCGTGCTGATGGGCCAGGCCGTCGCCTCGATGCTCGCCGGGCTGACGGCCCACGACCCCGCATGGGCGGACCAGCTTGTCCTGGGTGCTGCCGGGGCGGTGCTGCGCTCACTGACCGTCTGGGCGCAAGCGGTGGTTTCCCGCCGGGCCGCCCTCGGGGTGAAGGAGGAGCTGCGTGCGCAGCTGCTGGGTCGGGCCCTGAGGACCGGAACGCGGGCCGCCGGGCCGGCGGACGGCGGCCTCGCCATCCTCGCCACGCGGGGATTGGACGCGCTGGACAACTACTACACCCAGTTCCTGCCCGCGCTGGTGAACTGCGCGGCCATCCCGCTGCTGCTGGGGGCGCGCATCCTGTTCGCCGATTGGATCAGCGCGGTGGTGATCGTGCTGACGGTGCCGCTGGTGCCGCTGTTCATGGTGCTGATCGGACGGTATACCGAGGACCGCGTCCGGGAGGCCCAGTCAGCGCTGGCGAGGCTCTCCGGCCACATCCTTGAGCTGGCCAAGGGCCTGCCCGTTCTGGTGGGCCTGGGCAGGGCCGCTGCCCAGCGCAAAGCCCTGGAGGACATGTCCGAGGAGTATCGTTCCCGGACCATGGGGACCTTGCGCACGGCATTCCTTTCCGCCCTGGCCCTGGAGCTCATCGCCACCATTTCCGTGGCGGTGGTGGCCGTGTTCATCGGTGTCCGCCTGGTTCACGGCGACATGGCGCTCGAGGCAGGGCTGCTGGCACTGATCCTGGCCCCAGACTGCTACTTGCCGCTCCGGGAGCTCGGCACCGCACACCACGCGAGCGACGACGGCCGGGCCGCGCTCGCCGAAACCACTGAGGTCCTCGCGGACCCGGGAGTCACGCCGCTGGTCCCCGCGCCCATTCCTGCGCCGCCTGTCGGGGCTGCGCGCGGTGCTGGAAATGGCCTGCCCGCCGTGACCGTGGACGGGCTGAGCGTCCGTTTCGGCGGACGCCAGGACGCCGCCGTCGGACCGCTGAGCTTCACCGCGCCCCCCGGCCGGATCACGGCCCTCGACGGGCCCAGTGGTGCCGGCAAGAGCACCGTCCTCGGCGTCCTCGCCGGGACTGTCGGGACGGGCACCGGGACTGCCGTCGCCGGACGCGTCGGCGGATTCACGACGGCGGATCTCGCGTGGGTGCCGCAGCACCCCGTCATGGTGGCCTCGACGGTGCTGGACGAGATCCGCCTGTATCTCGGCGTTCCTGACCACGGGCCTGACACCGGGGATGAGACCGAGACCGAGAGCGCTAGCGCTGCAGCTGGCGGCGGCGGTAATCCGGCTGGCGCTGCGGCCGGCGCCGAGAGCGACGCGGCTGCCCTGCGGTGCCTCACGGCCGTGGCCGCTGAGCACCTGGCCGCCAAGCACCCGGCGGAGCTGAGCCCGGGGGAGCTGCGGCGGGTGGCGCTGGCCCGCGGGCTCGCGCGCATCGAGTCCGGCGCGAACGTCCTGCTCCTGGATGAGCCGACCGCGCATCTGGACCGGGCTTCTGCCACTGTGGTCAACCGGACGCTCGCCGGGCTCCGCGGAAAGGTCACCGTTCTGCTCGTCGCGCACGACCGGCACACGCGGGAACTGGCCGACCACGTCGTCGCCGTGGGCACGCGCGGCGGCGGGCAGCAGATTGGACATGCCGCACCCGCCAGGTTGACGCCGGCGCAGCCCGGGGCTAGCGCCGAGGTCCGCGGCGCGGCCAGCCGGCCGCCGTCGACAGTTTTTGCCGCGGCACCGGACACGGTTGCTGCCCCGCCTCCGGCCACGGCAGGGGCCGATTCCGTGCCTGGCACCCGGCCCACCACTCCCGCCGGCCCGGTATTGGCGCAACTGCGCCGCCTCCTGGCCCCGGTGGCGGGCCGTTTTGCCGCCGCCGGGACAGTGGGCACCTTGGCGGCCCTGTTTGCCGTTGCCTTGGCGGGCCTCTCCGGCTGGCTGATCATCCGCGCGAGCGAACAGCCGCCCATCCTGTACCTGCTCACGGCGATCGTCGGCGTGCGGTTCTTCGGAGTGGGCCGGGCAGCCCTTCGCTATGCCGAGCGGCTGCTGTTGCACGACGCCGTGTTCGTGGCCCTGACCCGGCTTCGGGGCCGGCTCTGGGAATCGCTGAGCCGCCGTGCCTTGTCCCTGCGCCGGCTCCTGCAGGGCGGCAACGTCCTCGGCGCGGTGGTAGACGACGTCGACACGGTCCGGGATCTGCTGCCCCGCGTCGTGCTGCCCCCGGTGACCGCCATTGCTGTCGCCGCTGCATCTGTCATAGGGATCGGGCTGTTGCTGCCCGCTGCGCTCCCCGCCGTTGCCGCGGCAGCGCTGCTGAGCATTGTCGTTGCGCCTGCCCTGGCATTGGCTGCCGACCGCATGTCCGCCGGCACCGAGCAACGACTGCGTTCCGGTGTGCTCCGGAACGTCGCCGCCGCCCTCGACGCCAGGGCGGAACTCCACGCGAATGGCGTGACCGCCCCGGTGCTGGGCGCGATCAGCCGGGCCGACCGGTCCGCGACGGCGGCCTCCCAGCGCTCGGCATGGGCGGAGGGGCTCGGCCAGTCCCTGACGGTCCTGGCCTGCACCGGCGCAGCACTTGCCAGCGCCGTGCTGGCTGCCCCGCTGGCCCTTGGTGGCGCGGTCGAACCGGCGACGGTCGCCGTCGTCGTCCTTGTGCAGCTCGCGCTCGTGGACCCTTACGCGGCCATCACGACGGCCGTCCGGCAGTACCCGGCGCTCCGCGCGGTCCTGCGTCGCATCGGTGAATCAGGGGTCCTGGATGCCGGGGCGGATCGGGGAGCGGATCCTGGAGTAGAGGGCGCCGGTGCCCCTGCTGGCAGTCTGGTGCCCGTGGCGGCGCTTCCCGGGGGCGCGCCCGGGATCGAATTGGTCGATCTGGCTGTTGCATGGCCTGGTGGCGGCAACGTCTTCACCGGCCTCACTGCTGCGGCCGGCCCGGGGCGATGGCTTGCCGTCACGGGCGCCTCGGGATCCGGCAAGTCGACCCTGCTAGCCGCAGTTTTGGGGTTCCTGCCGGCAGCCAGGGGCCAGCTTTTCCTGAGTGGCCGCGCCGCTTGGTGCCCGCAGGAAGCACATCTGTTCGACTCCACGATCCGCGGCAACCTCCTACTGGCGCGGCCCGATTCTGGCCGCGCCACCGCGGACGGTGTTCCGCCGGCGTCCGGCGATGCCCCGTCGGCCGGGGCCGGCACCGCGGGCCCGGCCGGAGACGGGGCCGCAGACCCGGCCGGAGACGAGCAGCAGATGCGCGCGGTGCTCGACGCCGTCGGGCTCGGACCCGTGCTGGCCCGGCTCGAGGACGGACTGGACACTCGGATCGGTCCCGGCGGTGCCTTCCTCAGCGGCGGGGAGCGCCAGCGACTGGCCGTCGCGCGCACGCTCATGACCGGGGCCGATGTGATCCTGCTCGATGAACCGACGGCGCACCTCGATGCCGAGTCCGGCAGGCGCATGCTGGCTGAACTGCGGGACGGGCTCCGGGACCGGACCGTGGTCCTCGTGACGCACAACCCGGACGACATCGACGCTTCCGATACCCGCCTGGACCTCGACGCTGCGGCCGCCGCCGGGGAGGACCCGAACCCGGCGAGGGTGCTGGCGCGGGGGTAGCCCGCCGGTTAGCCTGTTGCGATGAACGGAAACGGCGAGCACCAGCTCCGGCCCGCGCTCGATCCCAGGCTGGTCTGGCGGCCGGCGGAGCGCCGTGACCTCGACGCGTGGGCCGGGCTGATCGCCCGGACCGCCGCCATCGAGCAGCCCGTCTGGTTTGAGCGCCGGGAGGATCTGGAACAAATCCTCGAGTCGAAGAACAACCCGGCACTGGCCAACACCATCCTCGGTTTCGATCCGGAAGGCGTTGCCCGGGCCTACGCGCGGATCATGAAGAACCGCGACGGTGACAAGGCAAACGGCTTTTGCTGCGTCGATCCCGAGTGGCAGGGGAGCGGGATCGGCACCGGGCTGCTGGGCTGGCTCGAGCAGCGAACCACGGAGCGTTTCGCCGAGGACCTGGCGGTGACCTCGGGGGCGGGGGTAGCCGGACCGACCGCCCCGGTCGGGGTGGCGACGCCCCGCCCGAGGCTGCGGCTCCATATGGAGCAGCAACAGCGGCACCAGGCGGCCTTGTTCGCCGCGGCCGGCTACGGCATTGTCCGCTACTACAACGAGATGCACCGCCCCCTGAATCAGGAGTTGCCGAATGCCATCCTGGATCCGGGGCTGGAGCTCGTAACGTTCGGTCCCGCGCTGCATGAGCCCGTGCGGCTGGCGCACAATGCTGCGTTCCGCGACCACTGGGGGAGCGAGCCGCGGGACGAAGAAGCATGGGGCTTTGTAATTAATGATCCTCAGGCCCGGCCGGACCTCAGCGCCGTCGTGCTCGAACGTTCCACTGGAACCGTGGCCGGCTATCAGCTGGCCACCCACGACGCCGAGGCCGCCGTGACCCGTGGGTTCAGCGAGGGGTATACAGAGCTGCTCGGAGTGCGGCGGGAATTCCGCGGCCGGGGCATCGCCCAGGCGCTCCTCGCCGATGCCATGCGCCGCTTCGCCACGGCAGGAATGGAAGTGGCCTCCCTGGACGTCGACTCGGAAAACCCGACTGGAGCACTCGCGCTCTACGTCAAGATGGGCTACGCAGCCGTCAATCGAAGCATGGCTTGGGACAAGGAGCTTCAGCCTGTAGCGGGCTAGCGGACTGCACTGGCAGTCCGTCACGGGCCGCGTTGTGGTCCTTTGTGAACCGCCGGGCGGACGGCGGTGTGGACTGTCGGACTAGCCGTCCACGTCGTGCAGGTGATGAACGACGTCGTGCAGGAAGTACTGCGCAAAGGTCTGGACGGTAAAGACCGAGCCGTTACTGCGGGTCCCCTTGCGGTCCCACTCTTCCTCCGTGACGCGGGCGAAGGACGCTGCGATCTGCTCGCCTTCGGCGGTCAGTTCGACGGCGACCTCAGCCGGATCGGCGCTGGCGTAGTCCTGTTCGATTGCCGTCTTGTCTTGGTCCCAGTCATCGAACTGCGCGTCGTCCTCGGCCAGCATGAGCGACAGGCGGTAATCAAAGAGCGTGAAGACATCACGAACGTGGCAGCTGTACTCGAGGACGGACCACGTGGACTCATCCGGCCGTTCGGCCACGTCCGGTCGGCGGAGGACAGCACGCCACCGCGGGAGCATGCTGGTGACGCTCCCTGGAACGTTCGCGGGGGTCGCTTGGGAGGCGTCGAAACCGCACTCAGGGCAAGGCCGTGACAGGACCCACGTCCAGTCCTTGGTATCCGGGGTGATAGGCATGCCTGCAGTCTATTTGTATTTTGTCAGCCTAGGTATACCGCCTCTTGTGCAATCTCTGTCTTTAATGGATCCTTGCGCGCCGGCTTCAGGGGCTGGGCTGCAATCCCTGGCAACTCGCTACCGCCGGGAGGTTGCACCTGCCGGCCTCAAGGCTTGTTGCTATCCCCTCAACCCGGCCCTCCCGCGTGATCCGGCCCCAGCCCGGGACTCAGACGCTTTGCCACTGGGAGTTGGCGCCGGCGCTCAATTCCACGGCGTTCAGCACGCGCTGAACCTGCAATGCGTCCGAAAAGGACGGCAAGGGCTGGTCACCTACAGCGATTGCACTGAGAAGGTCAACCACCTGGTGCGTAAAGCTATGCTCGTAGCCCAGCCCGTGGCCCGCGGGCCACCACTTGCCCACATATGGATGTTCAGGCTCCGTAACAACTATTCGGCGAAATCCGGCAGACTCTGCATCCTCAGCGCCGTCGAAAAACTGAAGGATGTTCATGTCTTCGAAGTCGAAGGACAACGACCCTTTCGAGCCGTTGACCTCTAGCCGCATCGCGTTTTTCCTTCCTAGGGCAAAACGCGTCGCTTCAAAAACTCCGATGGCCCCGTCGTCGAACTTTGCGGTGAACATAGCGGCGTCATCTACTGTGACCGGGCCGCGAGCTGCCGCTTGCCCGACGTCTCCGCGACCGCCAAGTCCGACAAATTCGCCTGCGGCCGGGCGCTCCCGGACAAAGGTTTCCAGCAGGGCTGACAGCCCCAGAATACGGTGGCCAGTAACGTATTGGGCCGCATCGATGATGTGCGCACCGAGGTCGCCGAGGGACCCCGATCCGGACTGGCTCTTGTCTAGCCGCCAGGTCAGGGGAGCATTTTCGTCGGACAGCCAGTCCTGCAGATACTGCGCTCTGACGTGCCGTATGCGGCCAAGCCGCCCCTCCTGGACCAGCCGTCGTGCCAATGACAATGCAGGAGTTCTGCGATAACTGAAACCACACATGGCGAAAATGCCGTCCTTTGCCGCATTCTCTGCAGCATCGGCCATGCGAGAGGCTTCCTCGACAGAGTTGGCCAAAGGTTTTTCACACAGGACGTGCTTGCCCGCCTCCAATGCGGCGATGGCGATCTCGGCATGGGTGTTTCCGGGTGTACAAATATCGACAATGTCAATATCGTCGCGTTCGACCAGCCTGCGCCAGTCTGTCTCTGTGTCGGCCCAGCCCAGCCGTGCCGCGGCCTGTCTCACAGCGGGGCCGTTACGCCCGGCAAGTACCGCCAGTTCCGGTTGCAGGGGTAGATCGAAAAACCTCGGGGCAGTGCGCCATGCGTGGGAATGAGCGGCGCCCATAAAGGAGTACCCAACCATGCCCACACGCATTGGTTCCTTTGTCTCCATTGTCATGTTTTAGTCGCTTTCTTGCCGATGCCGAATGAGCCTGAAGGGCGGCGCGAACGCCGAGTCAGACTGACGAACTTCCTGTGAGTGGGGCTAGCAATCCGTTCCGGGACTCGGTCTCGAGAAGGTTGCCCACCGAGGTCCAGGCCAGAAGCGCTTCCTTGACGGCAGGCACGTTCTCGTCACTGACGGCATTCGTGTAGGCGCATTCCAGAACCTGCCCGATATTGACGCGTTCCTGCTTTTCGGCTGAAAGGACGGCAGCCTCCACCATGGCTAGGCTGAGCACATTCGAGTGGACTTCACCGGAGGGAGTGACGCCGGTTCGCAGGGCGCTCACGAACTCTGCCAGTGAGCCTGCAATTTCTTCGGCTTCCTGGCGGTCTGTGGACTTCCGGGCAGAGGTGGGCCCGCTACGGTCGTCAGGCATTTCTACAACGGGCGCGTTCTCACCGTCCCAGCTCGCTGTGCCATGCGCCCCGCTGACGCGCCAGTTTCCGTTCCAGGAGGTTTCGAGCCCGGGGCTGCACCAGCTTCCCGTGAAGGTGTAGCGTGCCCCTCCAGTGAACTCGAAGACGGCTGTGGTGGCTGCGTCGCCCGCATACCAGCTCCAGCTCGGGTTGTACTCCTCGCAGTACACCGACACCGGTTCCCGACCCAGGAGGTAGCGAGCCACATCGAAGGCGTGGATCGCCATGTCGACGAGCAGCACATGCTCCATTTCCTCGCGGAAGCCCCCGAAGTGGGGTGCCTTGAAAAAATCGGTCGTCATGATGCCCACATCACCGAGCAAGGCCATCTGCTCCTTCAGGTCTGCAAGATGCCGGTAGTAGCGCCGCGACTGGCTGATCATGAGCAACTGTCCGCTAACCTCCGCGGCGGCAGCCAGGGACAGCCCCTGGCTGACAGTCGGCGCCACGGGTTTTTCACACAGCACAGGCAGGCCGGCGAACAGCGCCTCCACATTGGTCGGGTGATGCGCTACGGGCACGGTCACGTTCACAACGGCTTGGGCGGCCGTGGCAGCTGCTACTTCCGTCAGGCTTCTCCCCGTAACCAGGTGTTCAAGGCCTGCCTCCCGCAAGGCCGCTTCTGCTGCGGTGAGATTGAGGTCGACGAGTCCGACCAGTTCGACATCGGGGCAAGCCGTCAGGGCGGATATCCATTTCTTCCCCATGAGCCCTGCGCCGATAAGAACTACCCGGATAGGGGAGCGGGTGTCCTTGAGTGTCGCAAACGCGTTCAATTGTGCATCGCTCCTTTGTAGCCGTGTCCGTTGTAGAAGTCTTCCGTTTCATACCGCAGAAGCACTGGGCTCGTACGCTCCGGCCGGTCTGTCTTTGCCCACTCGACACCGTTGGCTATGACTCGACGCACATCCTTGTGGTGGTATACGGGGTAGTCCTGGTCCCCCGGGCTGAAATAGAAGATCTTGCCATGCCCGCGCCGGAATGTGCAGCCGCTGCGGAAGACCTCTCCGCCTGAGAACGTGCTGAGGAAGATCAGTTCATCCGGGGCGGGGATGTCAAAGAACTCTCCATACATTTCCTGTTCCGGGATAATGAACGGGTGCGGGATGCCTTTGGCAATGGGGTGAGTGGGATCGACCGTCCAGACCAGTTCGCGGTCCCGTTCCGAGCGCCAGCGGAGCGTGCAGCTCGTGCCCATAAGTTTTCCAAAGATTTTTGACCAGTGCCCGGAGTGCAGAACGAGTAGCCCCATGCCAGCAAGCACGTGTGAGTGAACGCGATCCACGACTGTATCTGACACCTCGGCGTGGGCAGCGTGCCCCCACCAGACCAATACATCAGTCCTTGACAGTACCTCTTCGGTCAGCCCGTGTTCGGGGTCGTCGAGGGTAACCGTGGTTACTTCTGCCCGCTGGCCAAGGTTTTCCTCGATGCCCTGGCGGATAGCGCTGTGCATTCCCTCCGGATATATCGCTGCAACCTCTGGCTCAAGCTGCTCATGGCGGTTTTCTCCCCAGACGACGACCCTGAGTGCTTCTTTGTGCGAGGTGGGATCTGACATGAATTACCTATCTGACTAGAGGGTGAGTACAAAAATTCGGGGAACATTGCCGGCCCTGCATGACCACTCGACTACTTGACTGCACCGCCGGTTGCTCCGGCTGCGATGTACTTCTGGGCAATCAGGAGAAGCACGATTGCGGGAAGGGACGACAAGACTGCTGTGGCCATCACTGCGCTCCAGTTCGAGACTTCCGATCCCAAATACTGGTAAATTCCCAGCGTCACCGGACGCACGTCTTGGGTGGTTGTGAGCGTCAAAGCGAATAGAAAGTCGCTCCACGAAAAGAGAAACGAAAATAATCCGGCAGTAATGATCGAGTTGCGACTAATTGGCACCACAATCGAGAAGAACGCCCGGACCAGCCCGGCCCCGTCTACCCTGGCCGCCTCAACCAGCGAGGGCGGGATGCCTATCATGAAAGCGCGCAAAATCAGGATTGCGAACGGGATCGCGTGCGTTGCATCTGCCAGGATGAGGCCGGGAATCGAATTGAGCAGGCCCAAGTCGTTATAGGCGGCGTAAAGCGCGTTGGCGATTACGATTCCCGGGATCATTTGCGAAATCAAAATGGCAAGAAGGGCGGCGTTGATCCAGCGGAACTTGAACTGCGCAAGGGCATAGGCGGCAGGTGCTGCAACGATGAGGCTGAAGACAACGGTTCCGGCAGATACAACGAGGCTCGTAATAAGGTTTTTGCCTTGTTGGGAAATGGCCGTCTCGTATCCGGCAAAGCTGGGATTAGTGGGGAAGAACCCCGCCGTCAAGGTATTTCCTGAAGGCTGAAGCGAAGCGTTGATCATCCAATAGATCGGGAAGAGCATGACCGCCAGGAAGAGTATTCCGGTGACGGTGAAGACCCAGGTCGGGGCTGTACGCCGTTTCTCCGATGAGTTTCCTGGGGGAACTGAACGTACCTTAGTTGCTGCCGTGATGGTCATGGATGCATCCTTATTCGTCGACGGCGCGCCGATTGGCGCGGAGATAGATGAGGGCGAAAAGGAGCGAGATGAAGATTAGAACGTTGCTATAGGCAGCTCCCGCTCCAAAGTCGAAGTCAATAAAGGACTCCTGATAGGAACGAACGGCCAAAGTCTGGGTTGCGTTGGCGGGGCCGCCGTTTGTCAACCCCAGGATGATGTCAAGAACCTTGAGGGTGTACACGACCCCCAGTACCAGAACTACGCTGATGACCGGCCGCAGGCTCGGCCAGGTGATGTTCCAAAAGGCCTTCCATCCCGTCGCGCCGTCGAGGGCGGCTGCTTCGTACAGTTCATCGGGGATGTCCTGCAGGCCCCCATACAGGATTGTGACGTTGAAGGGAATGCCAACCCAGATGTTGACAATGATGACTGCGGTGAGAGCCACAGCTGGGCTGGTGAGCCAGGGAATCGGGTCCTGTATCAGACCTAGCGCTTCGAGAAATCCGTTGAGAATTCCGCTGTCCTGGTCCAGGATGGACCGCCATGTGGCGCTTCCGACTATGAGCGGAAGCAGCCACGGTAGGAGCAGCATTGAACGAAGGAAATTGCTTAGCGGGAAGCGTCGTTTGAAGAATGACGCCAAGCCCAGCCCGATGACGAACTGGCCGGCAATCGACCCAATGGTAAACAGCGCGGTATTTGCTAGTGCCGGAGAAAATAGGTTGCTGCCAAATACCGCAAGGTAGTTCTCGAAGCCGACCCAGGGTGCTTCCCCGGTAAAGAATGTTCGGGTCGTGTATTCCTGCATACTCATCGCGATGTTCTTCACAACGGGATAGCCGAAGAACAGCGCAAGGAAAACCCCGGCGGGAACGACGAAAAGAACCTTGGCCACGTTCTCTTCAGAAAGTCGCCTTCTGGCAGACAGGGTGGCTCCGGGTGGCTGCAACCGCGGAGGTTGCAGGGACGAACGTTGTGTTGTTGACATTTTCACTGGCCCTTCCGGCTCCATCGTCGAAACACCCTGTCTGCTGACAGAGGGCGGATCAGCGCGCTGCCGCCTTTGAGAAGGCATCCTCCACGGAGGCACCCCCGGTGAGCGCGAGCTGGACGGCCGTATAAATGGTGGTCGCCGCTTTTGGCCAGTCCTTACCGAGCTTTCCGGTCCGAGCCCTGGCGTTTTCCACCTGCTTGGTAAACGCTGCCATGGCCGGAACTTCCGCGACGTACTTCTCATGCAGATCGTTCTGTGTGGGCACGGTGTTGCGCGCCTTCCCCAGCGCCAATTGGCTGTCTTCCGTTCCAGTGCAAGCTACGAACTCGGCCGCCTTCGCCTGCTTTGCCTTGTCGCCGGTTCGCGGGACTGTCCAAACCATGCCGCCCAGCGGCGCAGTAGGTGTCTGGCCGGGCTTGTTCACAGGGATTTGAACCGTGTTCCACTTGACGCTTGGGACCTTAGCCAAGGCTGGGATCTGCCATGGTCCATTTATCATCATGGCTGCCTTGCCGGCCAGGAACTGGTCCTTAACATCCGCCTGGTTCCAATTGACGACGCTCTTGGAAACGGAGCCGCTGTTCACTAGGTCAACGAAGAATTGCAGTGCGCCCTTGACTTCAGGGCTGTCCAGCTTGGTCTCGTCTCCGCCATTGGTCCACATGAATGGCAGAAACTGCCATGCCCCTTCGTACGTCGCAGCGGCCGAGAATGCTAGGCCGTACTGGTCACCCTTGGTGAGCTTAGCGGCCGCTGCTTTCAGCTCGTCCCAGGTCTTTGGCGGTGCAATACCAGCGGCAGCAAGCATGTCCGTGTTGTAGAAGAGACCGAGAGTGTCAGCCGGTAGGGGGAGGCCATACACTTGCCCATCCTGGGTGACGGCGTCCAAGCTGTTTCCTGCGAAGGCTGAGGTGTCGACCCTGTAATCACCCAGCGGAGTGAGGGCGCCGGTCGTAGCCACGTCCTTCACCTCTGGGTTATCGAGCATCAGAACGTCGGGAAGAGTCTTGGAGGATGACCGCTGGAGAACCGTTTGCATCCGGTCCTTGCCAGGTACGGTCGTCCGCTCGATCGTAACGCCTACCTTGGCTGCGCACTTGTCAATGGAGGCCTGCAGGATGCCCTTGTCCGGTTCGTTGTTATAGCTGTCCAAGACCGTCAACGACTTGACTTCCGCTCCCGAGGACGCACCGCCCCCTGCTCCACTGCCGCAGGCAGTGAACGTCAGGGGGACCACCACCGCCATCGCCAAGACTGCCGTCATTTTCCGTCTGGTGTTCATGCTCAAAGCTCCTTTGCTTATGTGACGCGAATGGGATTCGCGGCGGACCGCACTCATCGGCGCACGGTACCGCCTGCTTGAGGATGCAATCGTGCGGCACTGGACACGTGCGTGCACTGGGAAACTCGCCCTACATGTCGTCGGCCACAATGTACTTCTAAGCGGTTAACCGAAGCGCCCTTGCTGGTTCCCTTCGAATCGATTTGGGATGCCGGGGACAACTCTGCCTGCCGCGGAGAAGGCTTGTCAAGGAAAAATTTAACCGGTTTACTTGAGGTCAACAGGAGCTATGCAACCAGCGCTATAGGACTGAGAATGAGGAGGTGCACCGTGCCCACCATGAGGGATGTTGCAAAACTGGCTGATGTCTCAATCGCCACCGTGTCCTTCGTCATCAACGACACGAAGCCAGTTGCTCCGGCCACCAGAGCACGGGTCGAGGACGCGATGCGCCAGCTCGACTACCGCCGGAATGCCCTCGGCCGCGCCCTCGCCAGCAAGCGCACGCGCATTATCGCGCTGCTCTACCCCGCCCTGCAGCGGCGGCTCACTGAGACTGCCGTGAAGTTCTTCACCAGCGCCACGCAGACGGCCAAGGACTTGGGTTATAACCTGGTCCTCTGGCCGATCAGCAACGAGGCCGGACAGGTCGACGAGCTCATTTCGAGCGGCTTCATCGATGGTGTGCTCCTCATGGAAGTGCAGTTGGACGATCCCCGGGTGGAGCGGCTTCAGGGTTCCGCCATGCCCTTCGCGCTCATCGGGCGGACCAGGCATCCGGAGAACCTGCCCTACGTGGACGTAGACTTCGAAAGCTCGATGATCGACGCCGTGACGTACTTGGAAGGACTCGGCCATAAAGGGATCTGTTTTGTGGACGACGATGGCTCCGAACACGCGCTTAGCGACTATGGCCCCCTTATTCGGACAAGGGTGACCTTCGCAGCCGAGATGGAGCGACGGGGACTCCGTTCTGCCCAAATTTCCTGCTCCAATTCGCCGATCTCGGGGCAGGCGGCCGCCGAAAGACTCATCGCAAGTGCACCGGATACTACGGCGGTGATCCTCATGAACGACAATGCCGCATTCGGCTTCATCAATGGGCTGAACAAGCACGGCCTCGACATTCCCGCCGACATGTCTGTCCTCTTGATCGGATCGGCCCCGGCCGTCGCTGCTACTACCGACCCACGACTGACCATCATGCCGCTCCCTAGCACTGAGCTGGGCCGGATGGGCGTTGAGACCCTTGTAGACCAGCTCGAACAGCGGGGCGAGCCTATGCGACAGGAACTGGTCAGTTGTTCGTTTGAGGAGGGACAGTCGACGGGTCCGGCTAGCTGCTAGACCCCACGGAGCCGCGCCGACCTGCACGCAAAGCAGGAACGCCGGCCGTGCCCTTTGTCCCTGTAGGCCAACGACCTTCACGGTAAACCTGGAGTCACCGCAATCCGAGCCATTCCCTCATTATTGTCAGACCTCCCTGGAAGACTGTTCTCATGGAAACCGCCAGGGATTTCATACCGTTCGGGGACGACGGGCAGGGCACGGGCCGCGGGGCAGAACGCGGCACTAATCCCGCCCGGTTGTCCGGTGTGGATGCTGCCCTGGCCGTGCTGCGGGCTGCGGTGTCGGCGGCTGCCGTGGATGCTGGCTCGTGGGGTTTCCGGGCCGCGGCGGAGTTCGCCGGGCAGGTCGAGGAGCTCTCGCGAACGCTGGAGTATGGGCAGCTGATTGCCGCGGCGGCCGTGGACCGGGCCCGGAAGCAGTCGGTGGCCGCGGCCGCCGCGGTCACTTCGGGGACCACGGGCTGGACCACCGGCTGGCGCGACGACGCGGCCGCCGGCGCCGGGCGTGAGGTGGCGGCCGGCGGGGCGGTCGCGGCCGGGGAGGGTGCTTCGTCCGGCTGGAGCGGGGACGTCCCGGGCTCAGAGGCCGGGACTGCCGGCGGTGCGGGTTCCGGGGCCGGCGGTGGCGTTCCGGCTGCTGCCGGAAGTGGTGGCGGGCCGGACGCGGCGGATGTGGCGGCGGCCGATGACGGGTACCGGAACACCGTGGAGTTCTTGCGGGCCAGTTTGCGGATCGGCGCCCCGGAGGCCCGGCGCCGGCTCGTCCTCGCCGGGCGGCTGCTGCCGCGCCAGGGCCTGGCCGGGCGGCAGGAACCGCCCGTGCACGAAGAACTCGGAGCCGCCGTCGCCGCCGGGGAGGTCGGTTCCCGGGCCGC